>JANMZX010000269.1:0-5183 GCA_031383745.1 Rhodoferax sp.
CGCCAAGCACTGTAATGCAGCGGACAGGTGCAGACCAGGCGGACTTGATCGGTGTTCAGCGAATGCCGGTGTGCAGTGCGGTCATCGGGGTGCCTGCGGTGTCGATCGGGCCGCACAAGCGCCATGGCTTCCCCTAACATCGGTGCTCGTTCCTCCATGACTGCACCCATGACCCCTACCGCCGCCCCGCCAGCCGAACCTGCCACCGACACCGTTTCGATCGCCCGCCAGGCCATCGTCGACGACAAGGGCAAGGTGTTCGCCTACGAGCTGTTCGACCGCACGCGGCCATTCAGCGCACACGACACCTCCAGCGATGCGCAACTGCTGTTCAATGTGTTGTCCCAGGCCGATACCGCCACCCTGATGGGCAAACGCAGCATGTTCGTCAATTGCGCCCATGGGAGCCTGGGCAGCGAGTACCTGGAACTGGTCACACCGGAGCGCATCGTGCTGGAGATCCCGCCGGTGGCCGGCAATTCGCCGGCGGTGATCGACGCTGCGGTTCCCGCGCTGGCTGCCGCGCGCGCGCACGGTTTCAGGCTGGCCTTCAACAACACTGTGCTCACACCGGCGTATGCGCAATGGCTGCCGATGGCAACCTTCATCAAGATCGACCTGCTGACACTCAAGGCCGACCTGGTCGAACCTGTGATCAGGCTGGCCCAGAAGAAGCGACCGGAGGCGCAGATCATCGTCGAGAAGGTCGAAACCGCCGAGCAGCACAAGCTGGCCGCGGGGCTGGGCGTGCGGCTGTTCCAGGGTTACTGGTTTGCCAAGCCGGTGGTGGTGAGCAGCCAGACCATCCGGCCGGCGCATGCGGTGGTCATCCAGCTGATCAACGCGGTGCGCAAACAGGCGCCTACGGAGCAGATCGAAGCAGTGCTCAAGCGCGATGCGACCTTGTCGTTCAACCTGCTGCGCTACATCAATTCGTCCGGCTTCGGCCTGAGCACCGAGATCACCTCGTTTCGCCACGCGGTGATGATCCTGGGGCTGCAGAAGCTGTTTCGCTGGGCTGCCCTGCTGCTGACCATGTCCCGCGACGGCGGCGCGCCACCGGCTGTGGGCAACATGGCGATCGTGCGGGGACGGCTGATGGAACTGCTGGCGGCCGAACTGCTGCCCGCCGAAGAGGCCGACAACGCATTTGTCACCGGCGTGTTTTCGCTGCTCGACACCATGCTCGGCGTGACCATGGAAAAGGCGCTGGCGGCCGTGACACTGCCCGAGCCGATCACCGACGCCTTGTTGCACCAGAAAGGCCCGCTGGCGCCCCTGCTGGAGCTGACCATCGCCTGCGAGACCGCAGATGATGCAACCTTCGCCCGTGCCGCACAGGCCCTGATCCTGAGCAACCACCAGGTCAACTGGGCCCATCTGCAGGCTCTGGCGTGGGCGGAGAACATGACCTGACGATCCGACACGCGTTGCGCGTCGATGCACCGGCAGTCGCGGTCGGCATCTGCCTCCGGGAACTGCGCCTTATGCCCCCGGAGGATTAGAAGACAACTTTTAAGTTGTTGGCATTCGCAGGCAAGCCGCTTAGAGTCGCGATTCCGCAGGGCATGTTGCTTTGCAGCATGAATCGGACAACGCGATGGACTGGAACTTCGACTGGATGGCGGTGGCCAGCGGCTTCGGCATCGGCGCCATCGTCGGCATGACCGGTGTCGGCGGCGGCTCGTTGATGACGCCCCTGCTGATCCAGTTCTTCAAGTTGCACCCGGCGGTGGCCATTGGCACCGACCTGTGGTTTGCCGCCATCACCAAGTCGGGCGGCGCCTGGGCCCACCATCGGCACGGGCATGTCGACTACCGCATCGCCGGCCTGATGCTCGCCGGCAGCATTCCGGCGGCGGTGGCCACCATTGCGCTGATGTACTTCACCGGGATCACCAAGGGCTGGGCCAGCGCGCTGACTGTGGCGCTCGGCATCGCGCTGTTGCTGACGGCGGTGGTGGTGCTGTACCGCCAGGCCTGGCAGGCCCTGGGCATCCGGCTTGAGCGCTGGCTGCCAGCGCGGCGCAAGGCCGGCCTCACGGTGGCGGCTGGCGTGCTGCTGGGTGTGCTGGTCACCCTGAGTTCGATCGGCGCCGGTGCGCTTGGCGCGACGCTGATCCTGGTGCTGTATCCGCGCCTGTCCGCACAGCGTCTGGTGGGCACCGACATCGCGCATGCGGTGCCGTTGACACTGGTCGCAGGCATTGGCCATGCCGCGCTGGGGCATGTGAACTGGACGCTGCTGGTGGCGCTTCTGGCGGGATCGTTGCCAGGCATCTGGCTGGGCGCGCAGCTCACCAGGACCATGCCCGAACGGCTGGTGCGCGCCCTGCTGTGCGTGTCGCTGCTGACAGCCGGGTTGAAGGTGCTGCACTGAACCCATGACGGCACCGTGCTGCCGCCGGATATCGCGAAATGCAACCTTCGCCACGCACCATGCCGGCCGATGTGTGTGGCACCACGGTGCCATCGGGACTTCGCCGTGCGCTGCGCTGACAGATGCCGCGCACGATGTACCGCGCGGTGTGATACTGCGGCGTATCCGGTACCACCGTGCGTGACGCGCGCTGGCAGCCCCTGGTCGGTTGCCGCGAAGGGGATGGATCCCCCGGCCCGTGTGACCAGAACAGGTGAATGCCATGCCCGCAACCCGCACCGAGACCGACAGCTTCGGCCCCATCGAGGTACCGGCCGATGCCCTGTGGGGTGCGCAGACCGCGCGCAGCCTGCACTTCTTTGCCATCGGCACGCAACCGATGCCTACCGCCATCGTGCACGCGCTGGCCTGGATCAAATGGGCGGCCGCGCTTGTCAATGGCCAGCTGCAGTTGCTCGATGCCGACAAGGCGACGGCAATCGCCCATGCGGCGCTGCAGGTGGTGGCAGGGGAACTGGACACCGAGTTCCCGCTGTCCGTGTGGCAGACCGGCTCCGGCACCCAGAGCAACATGAACGTCAACGAGGTCATCGCCAGCCGCGCCTCGCAGGCCCTGGGCGGTGGTGTGGGCGCCCAGCGGCTGGTGCATCCGAACGACGAAGTCAACCTGGGGCAGTCGTCGAATGATGTGTTTCCCAGCGCGATGCACCTGGCCGCCGCGCTGCAGACCACCCAGCTGCTGCTGCCGGCGCTGGCGGAGCTGCATGCATCCGTGGCGCGCCAGGCGCAGGCCTTCGCGGGTGTTGTCAAGATCGGGCGCACGCATCTGCAGGACGCCACACCCGTCACACTCGGGCAGGAGTTCGGCGCCTACGCGGCGCAGCTGGCGTATTGCCAGCGCGCGATCGAACACAGCCTGGGCGCGGTCCACGCGCTGGCGATCGGCGGCACGGCGGTGGGCACCGGGGTCAACACCCATCCCGAATTCGGCGCGCGGGTGGCCGCGATGCTGGCAGACCGTCTGCAACTGCCCTTCGTGCAGGCCGACAACCTGTTTGCCGCCATGGCCGGGCATGAAGCGCTGGTCGGCCTGCATGCTGCCCTGCGCGGGCTGGCGATTGCATTGACCAAGATAGCCAACGACATCCGCCTGATGGGCAGCGGCCCGCGCGCCGGCCTGGGGGAGTTGCGCCTGCCGCAGAACGAACCGGGCAGCTCGATCATGCCGGGCAAGGTCAACCCGACGCAGGTAGAGGCGCTGACCATGGTCTGTATCCAGGTGATGGGCCACGACGTGGCCGTGGGCCTGGCCGCCAGCCAGGGACAGTTCGAGCTCAATGTGTACAAGCCGCTGATCGCGCTCAATGTGCTGGACAGCATCCGCCTGCTGGCCGATGCGATGCGCAGTTTTGCGCGCCACTGCGTCGACGGCATCGAGGTGAATGCGGCGCAGATGGAGGCCAACCTGCAGGGCTCGCTGATGCTGGTCACCGCGCTCGCCCCGCACATCGGGTACGACCGCGCGGCCGAGATCGCCAAGCACGCCCATGCCAGGGGAACACCCTTGCGGCAGGCGGCGTTGGAGCTGGGTTACGTCAGCGCCGGGCAGTTCGACGCGTGGGTGGAGCCGCTCAAGACGCCGCGCCGATAGCCCCGCGTGTCACGCGGGCAGGCTGGTTCAGCCCACCCAGCCGGGCTGGCTGACGCGCCCCCATCCGTCGCGCGCTGCGTTCCTGGCCAGTGCCCAGTCCAGGTTGGAGATGCCGCGCGCGCTGGTCCAGTCGCGTGCCAGATCGGCTTCGACGTCATCGAAACTGCGGCCGTGGTGGCGGCTGAACGAAGCCACACCATAACCGTAGGCCGGGCCGTAGTCGTCAAAACTCGATCCGGCGGCCACGTAGGGCCGTTCCGTGAAGTTGGTGCGCCAATAGGCATCCTCCAACGACGGGTCGAAGGACTCGGCCACGCTCTTGCCGGCCAGGCCACCGACGATGGCGCCCAATGCGGCCCCGACCACGGTGCCCACCGGGCCGGCCAGGGTGCCGGTGGCGGCACCGGCAGCGGCGCCACCCAGGGCGGCTCCCAGGCCGGTTCCGATCGGGTGCGCCCCGGGCTCCCCGCTCAAGGGGTCGCGGTTGGTGTCGGTGGCGCGCAGGGTGGCGGGGTTGTTCATGGTGGTTCCTTGGCAGGTAGTGGAGATCCCTCCACTGTAGGGAGCGGCGCGCCGGAGCGCCACGGATGTATTGCCCGTGTTGCTGCCGACGGTGTGCCGGCCGCGCGTCGGATGTCGCCTACGATCACCACCCCGGATGGCGCCGTCGCCAACCCGGCGGCGGCTTGCGCAACCCGGCCGCTTGCGGTTGAATCGCTGCTTCCCAATCCGATCCAGAGTCCACATGACCGCATTCGCAGACCTCATGGCCTTTCAGCGCGACACCGAGGCCCTGGCGCAGATCGCCGGCCGCCTCGGGTGGGACCAGGAGACCATGATGCCGCGCGGGGCCGCGGCCCAGCGCGGCGAGGAGATGGGCGCCATCGAAGGCGTTCTGCATGCGCGGCGGACCGACCCGCGCATCGCCGGCTGGCTGGCATCGGCGCAGGCGGCGGACGCGGCGGGACAACGTGCGCTCGACCTGATCGGTCGCGCCTTGCGGCGCAATGCCTGCATCCCGGCGCGGTTGGCGACAGAGATCGCCAGCGTGACGTCAGTGGCGCAGGGTATCTGGGCCGAGGCCCGGGCGGCCGACGACGTGGCGCGTTTCCTGCCGACACTGGAGCAGGTGCTGCGCCTGAAACGCGAGGC
>JANMZX010000283.1:0-2250 GCA_031383745.1 Rhodoferax sp.
CGGCGCATTCGGCTCCGCGGCTGTCCTCCGCCCTGCGGGCTCCCCCTTTATGCCGCTGCGCCGAACGCACCGCCGACCTGATCTGGCAGCGTCACTGGTGCTCGGTGCACCAAATACCTTCGCTGCCGCGGCACCCGGCCGGCCCCCTCGGCTCGCCAACCACCGCCCCAGTTCCCGGATCACGAGCCCCATCCGAACCAGAGCGTCGCAAAACGAACCTGCAGTGATTGTCGAAATGCCACTCAACAAGCACGCATATCAAGGAGATATCGCATGACAAGCAGGACATCGACCACGGCCCGTATTCTGGTCTGCCTTTTGCTGGCACTCGCCGCGGCTGGCGGCGCCAGCGCGCAGGAGGCCTACCCCAGCCGACCGATCAAGATGATCGTGGCGCAACCGCCCGGCAACTCGGCCGACCTCGTCGCCCGCATGGTCAGTGAGCGGCTGGGCCGCGCCATCGGGCAGCCGGTGGTGGTGGAGAACAAGCCCGGCGCCAGCGGCAGCATCGGCGTGGCAGCCATCGCGTCGGCGCCGGCCGACGGCTACACCATCGGCATCGGCGGCATCGGCCAGCTGGCGCTCAACCCTACGCTGTACTCCCGGCTGCCCTACGACGCGCAGAACGGCTTCTCCACGATCGCCATCGTCTACCGCGGGCCGATGCTGTTCCTGGTCGACCCGGCGTCGCCGATCACCAGCATGAAGGACCTGGTGCAGCAGTCGCAGGCGCAAGCCGCGGGGCTGGACTTCGCGTCCGCCGGGGCCGGCTCGATCATGCACCTGGTGGGCGAACAGTTCGCCCGCACCACCAGGGCGAAGATGACGCACGTGCCCAACCGCGGCACCGGCGCCGCCGCCACGCTGGTGCTGGGCAAACACGCTTCGGTGCTGGTCGAGAACGTCACTGCCAGCATGTCTTTCGTGCGCTCCGGCCAGCTGCGGGCGCTGGCGATCACCAGCGCGCAGCGCCATCCGTCCCTGCCCCATGTGCCCAGCATCGTCGAGGCTGGTTTTCCCGGCCTCGTCACCGAAGGCTGGTTGGCGCTGGTGGGGCCCGCCGCGATGCCAGCCGCCATCCGCGACCGGCTGGCAGACGAGGTCCGCAAGATCATCCTGCTGCCGGACTTCCAGTCCTGGGTCATCACCAGTGGCGGCCTGGCCGAGCCCCTGACGCCAGAGCAGTCATCCGCCTATGTGCGCGCCGAAGCCGCCCGCTGGGCCGAGGTGATCCGCGCTGTCGGCCTGAAGCTCGACTGAGATCCATTCAACCCCACCCTCTCTACGGGAGCATCCTGTGTCCACCTCCGGCCTCAACATGTCGCGTCGAATTCGCCGCACTCCCTACACCGACCGCGTCGAGCAGCACGGTGTGCGCGGTTTTTCCGTGGTCAACCACATGCTGCTGCCCAAGGCGTTCGAGCCGACGGTCGAGGAGGACTACTGGCACCTGCGCCAGCACGTGCAACTGTGGGACGTATCGTGCCAGCGCCAGGTGGAGATCCAGGGGCCGGATGCGGCACGCCTGGTGCAGTGGATGACGCCACGCGACCTGCGCAAGGCGAGGGTCGGCCAGTGCCTCTACGTCCCACTGGTCGATGACAAGGGCGGCATGGTGAACGACCCGGTGCTGCTGAAACATGCCGAGGACCACTACTGGCTGTCCATCGCCGACTCCGACGTGCTGTTATGGGCCAAGGGGCTGGCGCTGGGCGCCGGGCTCGACGTCTCGGTGCAAGAGCCCGATGTGTCGCCACTGTCGCTGCAGGGCCCGCGCGCCGAGGACGTGATGGCCAGGGTGTTTGGCGAGGCGGTGCGCGACATCCGCTTCTTCCACTTCGGGTTCGTCGACTTCATGGGCACGCGCCAGCTGGTCGAGCGCGGCGGTTATTCCAAGCAGGGCGGGTTCGAGATCTACCTGAACGACGGCAGGCTCGGCTCCGCCTTGTGGGACCTGATGTGGGAGGCCGGCCGCGCATTCAACATGACACCGGGCTGTCCGAACCTGATCGAACGCATCGAAGGCGGGCTGCTGTCCTACGGCAACGAGTTCACGCGCGAGAACAACCCGCTCGAAGCCGGCCTGGGCAAATTCTGCAAGCTCGATGGCACCATCGACTTCATCGGCCGCGAGGCGCTGCAACGGGTGGCAAGCGAAGGCCATGCGCGTGAGATGCGCGGCGTGTTGTTCGACGGCGGCGCGTGCCCGCCGTGCGGCAAGCCCTGGCCGGTGCTGGCCGGTGGCGCGGA
>JANMZX010000389.1:0-1691 GCA_031383745.1 Rhodoferax sp.
ATGGTCGGCATGGATCGCGTGCACCGCCTCGTGCACACCGGGGATGGCGGTGAGCCGCTCGCGCAAGGCCGCGTTGCGGCGCTGCTGGAACGCGCCCAGCCATTCCGGACCCACATCGCGCCCGGTGTGTTGCGCGATCAGGGCCACCTCCTCCTTGAGCGCCTTGCCGACGAAATGGGCGATGCATTCTTCCTGGGTCAGTTCCCAGCCCAATTCGTGCAGCATCTCGCGCAAGACGCCGTTGGTGATGGGTTCGGAATCCACCAGCACGCCGTCGCAGTCGAACAGCACGGCGTCGAACCTCATGTCGCAGTCCTCGCGTGGCGCGCCTTGTTCTGCTCCAGGGTCTCGGTCGGCGCGCCCGCCTTGACCCAGTCGCCCCATCCGCCGTCGATATGGGCCACGTTCGTCATGCCCATGTCCTGCAGCGCCTTGGCGGCCAGCGCGCTGCGCCAGCCCAGGCCGCAGAAAAGCAGGTACTCCTTGGTCTCGTCGGCGAAAAACGGCTTGTGGTAGGGCGAGGCCGGGTCGACCCAGAACTCGAGCATCCCGCGCGGGGCATGGAACGCACCGGGCAGCGTGCCGGCTGCCAGTTCCCGGACATCGCGGATGTCGACGATGCGCACCGCCGGATCGTCGAGCCGCTCGCGCGCCTGCGCCACGCTGTAAGTGGTGACTGCGGCCATGGCCTCGTCGACGAGTTGGCGGTAGCCTTTGGTGATGGGCATGGTGAAACCTTTCGTTGCCGGGCGCTACAGCGCGCGCTGGATCAGTATTTTCTGCACGTCGCTGGTGCCTTCGTAGATCTGGCATACCCGCACGTCGCGGTAGATGCGCTCGACCGGGAAATCGGCCACATAGCCATAACCACCCAGGGTCTGGATCGCCGCCGAGCACACCCGCTCGGCCATCTCGCTGGCGAAGAGCTTGGCCATCGCGGCTTCCTTCAGGCACGGCCGGCCCGCATCGCGCAGGGCTGCTGCATGCCAGATCAGCTGCCGGGCGGCCTCGATCTGGGTGGCGCACTCGGCCAGGCGAAAACCCACCGCCTGGTGGCTGAAGATCGGCTGGCCAAAACTCTCGCGCTGCCGGGCGTAGTCGAGCGCGACCTCGAACGCACTGCGCGCCATGCCCACGCTCTGCGCCGCGATGCCGATGCGCCCGCCTTCCAGCCCGCCGAGGGCGATGCGGTAGCCTTCGCCCTCGGCGCCGATCAGGTTCTCGTGCGGGACGCGGCAGTTCTCCAGGCTGATCTGCGCCGTGTCGCTGCTGTGCTGGCCGAGCTTGTACTCCAGGCTGGCGACCCGGTAACCCGGCGCGTCGGTGGGCACGAGAAAGGCGCTCATGCCCTTCTTGCCGGCGCCCTTGTCGGTGACCGCGATCACGACCACCACCTGCCCGTTCTTGCCGCTGGTGATGAATTGCTTGACGCCATTGAGCACGTACCCGTCGCCATCGCGCTGGGCGGTGGTGCGCAGGGCCGAGGCATCCGAGCCGACGTGCGGTTCGGTCAGCGCGAAGGCGCCCAGCATCTCGCCGCGCGCCAGCGGCGTGAGCCACTGCCGCTTCTGGACGGCATTGCCGTAGCGCATCAGGATGGCGTTGACCGGGCAGTTGGTCACGCTGATCGCCGTGCTGGTACCGCCGTCGCCGGCCGCGATTTCCTCCAGCACCACCGCCAGCGTGAGGTA
>JANMZX010000391.1:0-4657 GCA_031383745.1 Rhodoferax sp.
TGGCACATCTTCTCCCCATCCCACCGCTGACCACACCAGCAGCGGCCTTCGGTGTCGATGATGCAGGTGCCACTGCCGCAGCAGCGTGGGTCTTCACTCATTGGGACTCCTGGTTGACATGTCGCGCTACTTGACGAGCGGCCGCACGGTGGTGAAGCCGCCATCGACCGGGATCACCTGCCCGGTCAGGCGGGCGGCGCCGTCGCCCAGCAGCCAGGCCATCACGTCGGCCACCTGGTCGGCGGTCTGTACCCCGCCAAGAGGGTACTGGCGCCCGGCGCCCTCGCGCAAGGCCGGCATCTTCAGCATGCCGGCGGTCAACGGCGTTTCGGTCATGCCAGGGGCCACTGCGTTCACGCGCAGGCCTTGCGACGCATAGGTGGCCGCCGCGCTGCGCACCAGGGCCTCGACGCCGCCCTTGGCCGCAGCGATGGCTTCGTGGTTGGCCACGCCGATGCGCGCCACCACGGAACTGGCGAACACCGCCGCACCGGGCTCGCCCTTGAGCGCGGCGATCCACGCCTGCAGCATGAAAACCGCGCTGTCGAGGTTGACGCGAATCACCTCCCGGCAGGCCTCGGCACGTGTGCGGTGCAAAGGTGCGATCAGCGTGCTGCCCACGCAATGCGCCAGCCATGTCGGCGGCGCGCCGAACGCCTCCTGGCAAGCCGCAACCGCCATGGCTGCGCCCTCCGGCGTCGTGGTGTCGGCAGCAACACGCAACGTCGCCGCGACGTCCGCCAGGCGGTCGGCGTCGCGCCCAACCGCAGCAACGCGATGTCCTTGGGATGTCAAACGGCGGGCGAGGGCGCGGCCGATGCCGCCGCTGGCGCCGGTGATGAGGGCGGTCGAAGTCATGGGATGCAGGCCGTATCGGGGTGGGTGGGTCAACGGGGTGGGTTGCCGGACGAGTCCGGCCATTGCGGACCACGCCGCGCCACACTGCTGCGCTCCAGGCGAGACGCCCAGCGCTGCAGCGTCGGCCGCCAGCGCAGAAAGAACCGATACAGGCGCTCCATGGCCCAGGCCGCGCCCGGGAGACGTCCGAGCAGGGCCAACCAGCGCCATCCAGGCAACGCCGCCCACAGCGCCAGGAAGGCCTGCGCGCCGCTGAGCAGCCGGCCGTCGTAGCCACGCACATGGAACCGTGCCAGCAGTTGCTCGCGGGTGGTGCCGCCCGGGAGTGGCACAGCCGGGTCATTCACGTCGGCAAAACATACCGGCGAGTCCGAGCGCAGCGGCTGCAGGCCGCGGTAGACCCCGATCTCGCGCCGGCACAGCGGGCAGGCCCCGTCATACAGCACGGTCAGCGCGTGCGATTCACCTGCAGGGTCGCTCAGCATGCCGGTACCTCGTTGACGGCCAGCAGGTCCGCAGCGGAAAGCAGGCCACGCGACGTGCGGGACCACCAGTGCGAAAACGAATCGCAGCGCCGATCGAGCGGCGGAAAGAGCACTGGCGCAGGTTCGCAATCGGCCCAATGCGCGAGCCAGGGCGCCAAATGCGGCTCGGCAACGCTGCGCACCCGGCGAGCACCCTTCAGTGCCGCGCCGATGGAAGTTGCGTCGCCGTGCCAGCGTTGGTTGCTCAGTTCGGCCATGCGGCTGCCGACAAAGTGCCAGCGTCGTTCGCTCCAGGGCCAGGCCTGGTGGAAGTCGGCCACGAAGATGCCAACCACCACGGTGTCGGACGCCAGCCCAGCGGGCAGTTCGCCCAGGTTCCAGGGGTGCACGATCCAGACGTCCCGGCCGGCGACCGCAGCGGCATCAGGTTGCACCAGGCCGGGATCACCCGGCGGCGCGGTGCCGAGGGCTGGCTCCATCAGCCCGTGGCTGGCGTGTGGCGCTTCGCCCTTGCTGGCCGCTGATGCGGCCGGCTGCGGCGCTGGCTGTCGCGCCATGCGGTCGAGATCCTCGTACGACGTGTCGATCACGCTGCCGGGGCTGTGCCAGTGTGCCGGTGCGTAGCGTTCCACGTTTTCGGCGTTGAACAGGTAGGGCTTGCTGCTGCCGGTGCCGGCCACCCATTGCCAGCTGAGGTGGTTGCTGGCGAGGTCGCCGTCCAGCAGGTGGCCGTACAGCCAGTCGGCGCCTGCGCGCCAGTGCACCTTGCGCACATGCACCACATAACTGGCCAGCCACATGCGTGCGTGGTTGTGCAGCATGCCGGTGGTGTACAGCGTGCGCACCGCCTCGTCCACCACGGGCACGCCGGTGCGGCCCTGGCGGATGTCGGCTGGCAGCGCGCTGGTGTACGCGTCGTCGGGCAGCGGCCCTGCGTGCAGCGAGCGCAGGATGCCGTCGCCACGGTGTTGCCAGACGTGGCGGAAGTAGGCGCGCCAGCCCAGTTCGAAGACGAACTTGTGCTGCATTTCCAGCCGGTGGCGCGCAGCGACGCCGGCCAGCACATCGGTCAGCGTGACCAAGCCATGGGTGAGGTAGGGCGACAGCCCAGTGACCGCGCCGTCGAGCATGTTGCGCGTGCGGGCGTACGCGGCTGGCCGCACCGCCGCGATGCGGGCCCGTGCGGCTGCGCGTGTGGGTGCGAAGGTGTCAGGCATGGTGATTGGGCCTTGCGGCCTTGTCCGTCTGCGCCAGTTCATCCGCTCCGACCTGGCCGCTGCGGATGGCCGCCACGCGCTCGCGCACTGCCAGCTTCTGGGCATCGCTCAGGCGTGCCAGGTTTTTCACCTGCAGCGCCATGCGCGGGTTCTTTGCCAGCATCGCCTCGTGGCGCATGAGGAAGTCCCAGTACAGGGTGGTGAACGGGCAGGCTCTGTCGCCGGCGCGCTGTGCCGGGTCGTAGCGGCAGCCCTTGCAGTGCGGGCTCATGCGCTGGATGTACTTGCCGGTGGCGATGTAGGGCTTGCTGCCCATCACGCCGCCATCTGCGTACTGGCTCATGCCCAGCGTGTTGGGCAACTCGACCCACTCCACCGCGTCGACGTACACCGCCAGGTACCAGGCATGCACCTGCCTCGGGTCCACGCCCAGCATCAGCGCGAACAGGCCGGTGACCATCAGCCGCTGGATGTGGTTGGCGTAGCCGTGGGTCAGGGTCTGCGCCAGCGCGTCGCGCAGGCAGGCCATGTCGGTGGCGCCGTTCCAGTACCACCCGGGCAGGTCTTCCCGCGCACCGAGGGTGTTGCGCTCCAGATAGCCGGGCATCTGCGTCCAGTAGATGCCGCGCACGTATTCGCGCCAGCCGAGGATCTGCCGGATGAAACCCTCGACGCTGGCCAGCGGTGCGTGTCCGGCGTGGTACGCCGCTTCGGCCACGGCCACCACCTCGCGCGGGTTCAACAATTTCAGGTTGAGCGCCGCCGACAGGTGCGCGTGGTACAGCCATGGGTCGCCTGGCCACATCGCGTCCTGGTAGCGGCCGAACAGCGGCAGGCGTTCGGTGACGAACGCATGCAAGGATTGCAATGCCTGGGCGCGGGTCACCGGCCAGGCGAAGCTGTCCAGTTGGCCGGGGTGCGATGCGAAGCGGGTATTGACCAGCGCGATCACGTCCTGCGTGACGGCATCGGGTTCAAAGCGTGTTCGCGGCGGCACCGCGCGCGGGCCGGCAGCATCGAACGCCTCGCGGTTGTCGGCGTCGAAGTTCCACTGCCCGCCCACCGGTTCGCCATCCTGCATCAGCACGCCGTGGCGCTTGCGCTGCTCGCGGTAGAAGTACTCCATGCGCAGGGATTTGCGGCCCTTGCAGTGGGCGGCAAAGTCACGGATGCTGGAGAAGAAGTGGCGGTCCTCCCGGATGTCCAGCGGCAGGGCGCAGGCCCGGGCGGCGGACTGGAGGGCCTGCAGCACGCGCCAGTCCCCCGGCGCGGTCATGACCAGCCGGGACGGGCGCAACCGGCTGATGTCGGCCTGCAATTGCCCGGGCAGGCTGCCGTGGTTGCCGGGAGAATCGAGCCGCATGTAGTGCAGTGGCCGGCCGGCTGCCTGCAAGGCCAGCGCGAAATGCCGCATGGCTGCCAGGAACAACGCCGTGCGCGGCTTGCCCGACGCCACGTGGGTCGATTCCTCCGCCACCTCAGCCATCCATACGGCGTCGAGACCGGCGTCGAAGTCGTCGAAGGCCGAGGAATCTAGGTCGAGCTGGTCACCCAGCACGACGACCAGTGAGCGCAACTCAGCCACCGGGCGCCTTGGCGCGTCGGCAGGCTTCGCAGCAGTACTTCACCGCGGCCCAGTTGCGTGCCCAATGCCTGCGCCAACTCATCGCACGGCCGCAGGCCACGCAGGGCTTGCTGGGGAGAGCGGCCTTGTTGCCGCGAAAGCCGCTACCCGTGAGCGCCATTGTCATGCCGGCGGGTGTCACGAAGGGTCAGGCCTTTTTGGCCCAAGCGCTGCACCAGCCGGGTCCGGCGACCTGTTTGCCGGCAAACAAGGGGCAGGCACCGGCCTTGTCGGCGGGTTTGCCCTGGTACAGCGCGCAGTTGGTGCAGTTCTGGCTGGCCGCATGTTTTGGGTACTTCTTGGCGTCCACGCGTTTGGTGTCGGCAACGTAGCCCAGTGCTGCGGCCTGGGGATCCTTTTCATCGACCAGGGCCTGCGCCTGGGCGTGGGAGGTGAGTGTGGCCGTGGCGGCTGCCACGGTTATCAGGAAGACACGGCGCTGAACGGGCTTTGACATGGAAAATTCCTTGGGT
>JANMZX010000434.1:0-7537 GCA_031383745.1 Rhodoferax sp.
GGTGGCGCGACGCTGACCGAGAAGGGCACCCCATGAAGAAAATGACGCTCCGCAACATCGGGCAAATCAAAGAGGCCGAGCTGAACTTCGGCGACCTGACAGTGCTGGTGGGGCCGCAGGCCAGCGGCAAGAGCATCAGTCTGCAGTGGGTGAAGCTGCTGCAAGACAGTGGCCTGATCCAGCAACAGCTGCATACCTATGGGCTGGACTACGACGGCGAGCTTCCTGCTTTTCTGGATGTCTACTTCGGCGAGGGAATGCATTCCATCTGGCGTGCCGACAGCGAGGTGGCGGTCGACGGCAAGGTGGTGGATGTCCATCGCCGCATCGGGCGGCAGCAGCCTGGCAAGACCGAGTCGGTGTTTTTGGTGCCGGCGCAGCGCGTCATGGCGCTGGCAAATGGCTGGCCCCGGCCGTTCACCGATTACCAATCCGGTGATCCCTATGCGGTTCGGGCGTTCAGCGAGGGCCTGCGCTTGCTGATGGAGCGTGAGTTCAACGGCCTTGGGCCGCTGTTTCCGCAATCCAACCGCTTGAAAGCGGACTACCGCAAGCTTTTGCAGGCCAGCGTCTTCGCTGATTTCAAACTCTCGGTTGACAAGGTGCAGTCGCAAAAGCGGCTCGTGCTGGGCGCGGGCGGCGAGACCCTGCCTTTCATGGTGTGGTCCGCCGGCCAGCGCGAGTTTGTTCCCCTGCTGCTCGGGCTCTACTGGTTGATGCCACCAGGCAAAGTGTCCAGACGCAACGACATCGAGTGGGTCATCATTGAAGAGCTGGAGATGGGTTTGCACCCGCGTGCCATCGCGGTCGTGCTGCTGATCGTTCTGGAGCTGCTCACCCGTGGCTACAAGGTGATTCTGTCGACGCATTCGCCGCAAGTGCTGGAACTCGTCTGGGCGCTGGAAACCCTGCGCAAAAACAAGGGCAAGCCCCAAGACCTGCTGGCCTTGTTCGGCGCGCCGACGAGCGCCTCGCTCAAGGTGATGGCCGAGGCGGCGCTCAAGAAAACGTCGAAGGTCTACTACTTCGACCCCGCCCATGCCGTGCTCGATGTGACGCAACTCGACCCCGCGTCGGACGTGGCGCAAGAGGCCAGTTGGGGTGGGCTGCTCGAGTTCAGCGCGCGCGCCAACGAGACGGTCGCCAAGGCCGTCGCGAACTCGGCGGCGTTTCTTTCCGGCGATCTCTTCGGGGAGCCTGCATGACGTTCGAGGCTGATGTTGGGCAGGCCTTGGGCGTAGACGCGTTTCGCAAAGGCCTGCGCGCAATGAGAGCGGTGGATAGTGGGCATGTGTCTGCGATGCGGCCGAGGCAATTGCTGGGCAGCGCGGATGTGGATCAATCTCTGGCGCAGGTCCTGCCGAATGCTAATCGCTGGGACTATCTGGTGGGGCGATCCCACGGTGGCCACCTTCAGGCCCATTGGATCGAGATTCATCCCGCGGGCAGCGACGCAAACATTGGCGAGGTGAAAAAGAAGCTTGCGTGGTTGACGGGTTGGCTCCGTGGGAACCCGCTGGCCGCCTATCCGCGCGATGTTGTGTGGGTTGCGTCCGGCAAAAGTGCATTCAATGTGCGTGCGCCCGCGGTCCGGGCCCTGGCGGCGCGTGGGTGTCGCTTTGTGGGCGGGCAATTGCAGCTCTGACGAGCCTGCAGTATTGGCGTGAGCCCATTGATTGCGACTTTTGTCAAAGATGAAAGAACTTCACGCCCTGGTCGATTTCGAGAACGTCCAGCCTACGCTCGACGAGTTGGCCAAGCTCGCCCCAGGTTGCACCGATCTCTGGTTGTTTCACGGGCCACACCAGGCCAAGCAGGCGCAACAGATGGCGGCGGCCCACAGCGGGGTCACATTGGTGCCGCGTTCCGGCAAGGGCAAGAACGCGCTGGACTTTCACCTTTCGTTCTATCTTGGATATGTCGCGGCCAAGCACCCGGATGCGCACTTGGTGGTGGTGGCCAACGACAAGGGTTATGACCCGATGATCGCCCACGCCCGGATATTGAAGTTCACGGTACGGCGCGTAGGCCATAAGGCCACGTCGGCCAAGGCCGTCAAGCCGGCGGTGCGAACTGCGCCGACGGTGGTGGCGCAGGCTGCCGGCAAAAAGCCTGTGCCTACCGCCAAGAGCGCACTGGTCAAAGCTCCGGCACCGGCCAAGAAGGCGGTCACCAAAAAATCTCCGGCGAAGAAGACCGCCGTCGTCAAGAACCTGCCAGCCAAGAAGGCCGTTGCCAAAAAGGCCGCACCGGCCAAGCCACCGGCACCCAAGGCACATGCCCAGGCCAAACCGGCAGTCCCTGCATTGACCCCAGAAGCCAAGGCGTTGGCCCGCGTCAAGAAGGCCGTGTTGAAGATGGGGCCAGAGCGGCCAACCAAGACCAAGTCGTTTCTGCGGCACATTGGCGCGATGCTGGGGCAGGGCAGCACGGCTGGAGAGATCGACGCAATGGTCGCGAAGCTGGAGCGAGCGGGGGTGGTGTGGGTGGAAGGCGAGGCGGTGATTTATCCTGGCACTCCCGTGCAATGAAGCCGCCAGGCCCCCATGACCGCACTGCCTACTGTGGCGACATTGACGGATCAATATGCCCATAGTGGGTACTAAAATGCCCGAAATGGGTACGAAGAAAACTCCATCAACATCCGCAACGCGCACCAGCTTGGCCGACGCCTTGTTCACCGGCACCCAACAACGTGTGCTGGGCCTTTTGTTTGGCCAGCCTGACCGCAGCTTCTACGCCAACGAGGTGATCAGCTTGGCAAATGCTGGCTCCGGCGCAGTTCAGCGCGAGCTTGCGCGGCTTGCGCAGAGCGGCTTGGTCACCACCTGGGCGGTGGGCAACCAGAAGCACTACCAGGCCAATCCGGATTCACCGATCTACGCAGAGCTGTGCGGCATCGCCCGCAAAACCGTTGGTCTGGCCGAGCCATTGCGCGCTGCACTGTTGCCCCTGGTGCCGCGCATTCGGGCCGCCTTTGTATTCGGGTCTGTCGCGAAGCGTACCGATACCAGCAACAGCGATATCGATCTCATGGTCGTGAGCGACGGTTTGTCTTACGCCGACCTGTTCCCGGTCTTGGAGCCGTTGGGTGCCCAATTGGGCAGGGTCGTGAACCCGACCATTCTCACCAGCAATGAACTCGCCAAGCGCGTTGAACAGCGCGAGTCATTCATCACGCGGGTGTTGGCGCAACCCAAAGTCTGGCTTGTCGGGGGGCAGGATGAGCTCGGCGTTTGATAACCTGGCGGGGCCGGGCAAGCCACTTCGGGCGGAGCCGCCCGATGGCAGAGAGTTTGCAGGCCTGCTGCGTTCGGGTCTGGCACGCCTGAAGGACGCCGGCGAAACCAGGCTTTCGCTGGAGGGCCGCTTCGATCTGGGATACAACGCCGCACATGCGCTGTGCCTGGCAGCCTTGCGCTGGCATGGGTACAGATCCAGCAACCGCTACATTGTTTTTCAGCTTCTCCCTCACACGCTGGGTTTGGGGCCAGAGGTCTGGCGCGTTCTGGCCAAGTGCCACGATATCCGCAATCTCGGCGAATACGAGGGTGACCTCAACGTGGACGAGCGCATCGTCGCCGATCTCATCATTGCGTGCCACAAGGTCGCCGACAAACTTGGCCAATTGCCGCCACTGCCAAACTCATGAATTCCGCCACCATCGACCAGAAGGTCTGGACCCTTTCGTGGTGAGCCGTTACGACCCGTCGGGCGTCCAGGCCGAGTTCGAGCCAGGCTCACGCGGCCGGGTACTGCGCAATTTGCTGGGCATCAAGCGTGTGGGCGACATCAACGAAGCCGAGTCGCAGGCGCTGTTGCTGGCGCAGGCTCAGGCGACGGAGCAATACGGGGACGACCAAGAGTTCACGGCCAAGGACGTTTGTGATCTCCATCGCCTGTGGCTGGGGCCCATATATCCGTGGGCGGGGGAGTACCGCACCGTCAACATCGGCAAGAGCGGCTTTCAATTTGCGCATGCGCCTCTGATTCAGGGCCTGATGGCCGAGTTGGAGCGTGGCGCGTTATCCGAATTCACGCCTTGCCGTCCGGCCGCGGACGAGCAGGTAGCCGAGGCGTTGGCGATCGTCCACGCCGAGTTGATATTGATTCACCCGTTTCGGGACGGCAATGGCCGCGTCGCGCGATTGCTTGCGTTGCTGATGGGGCTACAGGCAGGTCTGCCGCCCCTTGACTTTTCGCCGTTGGATGGCGTGAAACAGGTCAAATACATCGGCAGCATTCACGCCGCGATGGCGCGGAACTACGCGCCTTTGCGCGCAATTTTTTGCGCCGTTATTTCGCAGACCTGGAAGCAACACGCAGCTTCCAGTGCGCGGTGAACGAGCGGGCGTCTGTGACTTCTGAAGTTCTTGTTGCGCGTTCGAACGGTTGGCGTATTCCCTCGATGCCGGATGACGTTCGGGCGGAGACAATCAGGGCGGCTTCGGCCCGTGTCTTGTCGTGCAGGAACTTGTTGGACCGGGATAGTTTCATGGCACTGATTTTAGCTGCCGAGCCGCAAAGCACGAAACCAGGAAAGCCCCCATGAACTCCGCCACCATCGTCCAGAAACTCTGGAACTACTGCAACGTGCTGCGCGACGACGGCATGAGTTACGGCGACTATGTCGAGCAGCTCACCTACCTGCTGTTCCTCAAGATGGCCGACGAGCGCAGCCAGCCGCCGTGGAGCCAGCCCAGCCCGATCGCCAAGGGCTTCGACTGGCCGTCTTTGCTGGCCAAGGACGGCGACGAACTGTTCGACCACTACCGCCACCTGCTGGACGAACTGGGCAAGGAGAAGGGCACCATCGGCCTGATCTTTGCCAAGGCGCAGAACAAGTTTCAGGATCCCGCCAAGTTGCGCCGCCTGGTGGTGGACCTGATCGATGGCGAAAACTGGTCGGCCATGGGCGCCGACGTGAAGGGCGATGCCTATGAGGGCCTGCTGGAGAAGAACGCGCAGGACACCAAGAGTGGCGCCGGCCAGTACTTCACGCCGCGCCCGCTGATCCAGGCCATGGTGGACTGCATCGCCCCCAAGCCCGGCGAGACGGTCTGCGACCCGGCCTGCGGCACCGGCGGCTTTTTGTTCGCCGCGCACAACCATGTCGCAAGCCACAACCCCAACCTCACGCGCGAGCAGAAGAAGCACCTGAAGGAAAAGGCCCTGCGCGGCTGGGAGCTGGTGCAGAGCACGGCGCGGCTGGCCGCCATGAACATGATGCTGCACGGCATCGGCTCCGACAAGTCGGTGCCGATCGTGGTGGCTGATGCCCTGGCCGCCGACCCCGGCGAGCGTTTCGACGTGGTGCTGGCCAATCCGCCGTTCGGCAAGAAGAGCAGCACCATGATCACCGGCGCGGAAGGGCGGGTGACGACCGAAAAGGACGTGATCGAGCGCGACGACTTCTGGGCCACCACGTCGAACAAGCAACTCAACTTCATGCAGCACATCAAGACGCTGCTCAGGCAGCATGGCCGCGCGGCGGTGGTGTTGCCCGACAACGTGCTGTTCGAAGGCGGCGCCGGCGAGACCATCCGCAAGAAGTTGTTGCACGAATGTGATGTGCACACGCTGTTGCGCCTGCCCACCGGCCTGTTCTATGCGCAGGGCGTGAAGGCCAATGTGTTGTTCTTCGAGCGCAAGCCCGCCAGCGAGACGCCGTGGACGAAGAAGCTGTGGATCTACGACCTGCGCACCAACCAGCATTTCACGCTCAAGACCAACCCGCTCCAGCGCGAGCACCTCGACGAGTTCGTCACGCTGTACCACCCGGCCAACCGGCATGACCGCAAGGCAACATGGGCCGCCGATGCCAACGTGTCGGCCGGCACCGGCCCGGACGGCCGCTGGCGCGTCTACGACTACGCCGACCTGATCGCGCGCGACAAGGCCAGCCTCGACATCTTCTGGCTCAAGGACGATGCCCTGGCCGATAGCGACAACCTGCCGCCGCCCGACGTGATTGCGCAGGAGATCGTGGACGACCTCGAAGCGGCGCTGGAGCAGTTCCGGCTGATCGCGGGGGATCTGGGGGCAGACCTGCCGGGTGCCACGGTCGCCTGACCGCCCCACCTCCGCCCGCCCACACGCACGATCAGGACACCCGCTCCCACCAGCAGCGCGATCCCGGCCAGCGCCATGGCGTTCGGGATGCTTCATACAGCGAAACCAGCGCATAGGGTTTCCACTCTCCTGGGCCCGGGGGATCAAACGCATAGTGAATTTGCCGATGCCAGGTCGGCGCGCACTTTTCCTATCCGAATGGCCTACAAGTTCCAGTTCCGGGATGTTTTTGCCCAGCAAGATGCGATCCTGGATGGATTGGTGCTGACCCTGCAACTCAGCGTCGGCACCATCACGCTGGGATTTGTGCTCGGGGTCCTGGTCGCTGCCGCGCTGGTGTACGGCAGGCCCTGGCTGCAACTGCTGGCGCGCTCCTACGTGGAGGTGATCCGCAACACGCCCCTGATCGTCCAGCTGTTCCTGATCTTCTTCGGGCTGCCCAGTGTGGGGCTCAAGCTCGACGTGCTCACCGCCAGCATGATCGCACTGACGATCAACCTCGGTGCCTACACGGCCGAGATCGTGCGGGCAGGTTTCGAAAGTGTGCCGAAGTCCCAGCTCGAGGCCGGTATCTCGCTCGGCCTGACGGGGCCGCAGGTGTTTCGCCACGTCGTTCTGCTGCCCGCGCTGAAGAACGTCTACCCCTCGCTGACCAGCCAGTTCGTGTTGATGATGCTGGCCACCAGCGTGGTGTCGCAGATCTCGGCGGCCGAGTTGCTGCACGCCGGCTCGATCATCCAGTCGCGCACCTTTCGCGACTTCGAGGTCTACACCGTGATCGCGGTCCTGTACCTGTGCCTGTCGCTGTTGATGCGTGCCGGTTTCAGCGTGTGTTACCGGTTCTTCTTTCGCCGCGCATGATCCGCGAACTCTCGGGCACGGACGTCCTCTACCTCATCCTGGCGGTCCGCTGGACGGTCTTCCTGACCCTGCTGGCACTGGGTGGCGGCAGTGCGATCGGCCTGGTGGTGGCGGCCTGCGGCGCTTCGCGACTGGCCGCGCTGCGTTACCTGGCCAGGGGCTACGTCGGCCTGGTGCAGGGCATTCCGCTGCTGGCCTGGCTGTTCATCTTCTATTTCGGGTTGTCGATCTTCGGGTACAACCTGCCCCCGCTGGTCGCCGCGACGATAGGGTTTTCGGTCTATGCCGGCGCTTTCCTGGGCGAAATCTGGCGCGGTGCGCTGATCTCGATCCCGAAGACGCAGTGGGAGGCGGCCCTGGCGATCGGCCTGACCTACCTCGAACAGCTGCGCCACGTCATCATTCCGCAGGCGGTGCGGGTCGCGATCCCGCCCACCGTGGGCTTCACGGTGCAGCTGGTGAAGAACACCTCGCTGGCGGCGGTGATCGGCTTCGTGGAACTCACGCGCGAGGGGCAGCTCACCACGGCCGCCACCTTCCAGCCGTTTGCCGTCTACCTGATCGTCGCCGCGCTGTACTTCTGCCTCTGCTTCCCGCTCACGCG
>JANMZX010000446.1:0-5010 GCA_031383745.1 Rhodoferax sp.
CCGCCGCCACACTGCCCGGCGCGGTGCGGCTGGACTTCGATCTCGCGCCGGCACAGGTCACGCTCGACCAGGCCGCGCCGTGCGGGCTGCTGGTCAACGAGCTGGTGTCGAACGCACTGAAACACGCATTCCCCGACGGCCAGGGCGGCGAGATCCGGCTCGAACTGCGGCCCACGCAGGACGGAGTCCTTCTGTGTCTGCGCGTCAGTGACAACGGCATCGGGCTGCCGGCGGATTTCGACCTGCGGCGCAGCCAGTCGCTGGGCCTGCAACTGGTGTCGGACCTGTGCCAGCAACTCGGCGCCGAGCTCGAGATCGGGCCGCTGCCCAACGCCGTCTTCACGCTGCAGTTCAAGCCCGACCGACCGGGCGAGCCCGATACCTCGCCATGACCATGAACGTGACCGCCCGCGCGGCGTCTCCAAAGACCCGGATCCTGGTGGTCGAGGACGAGGCCATCGTCGCGCGCGACATCCGCCTGCAACTCGACGATCTGGGTTATGAGCCGGTTGGCCACGCGTCGCGCGGCGAGGCAGCCATCGTCATGGCCGGCGAGCTCCATCCCGACCTGGTCCTGATGGACGTGCAACTGGCCGGTGCCATGGACGGCATTGCCGCGGCCCAGGTCATCCGCACGCGTTTTGCGCTGCCGGTGGTGTTTCTCACCGCCTTTGCCGAGGACGAGACCCTGGCGCGTGCCAAGCGCGCCGAACCCTTCGGGTACATCCTCAAGCCGTTTTCCGAGCGCGACCTGCATGCGGTGGTGGAAATGGCGGTGTACAAGCACCGCCTGGAGTGCAAGCTGCGCCAGAGCGAAACCCGCTTTCGCACCATGTTCGAAGCCGAGCCGGACTGTGTCAAGCTGTTGGGCGCCGGGGGCGAGCTGCTGGAGATGAACCGGGCCGGCCTGGCCATGCTCGAGGCCGAGACGCTCGAGGAGGTCTGTACCCATGGGCTGGACCAGTTCATCGTGCCGGAGCACCGCGCTGCCCACCACGCGCTGCAGGAACGGGTGTTCGCCGGCGGCGCCGGCACCCTCGAGTTCGAGATCGTCGGCCTGCACGGCACCCGGCGCTGGCTCGAAACCCAGGCCACGCCCCTGCGCAATGCGGCGGACAATGCCACGGTCCTGCTGGGCATCACACGCGACATCACGGGCCGCAAGATCGCCCAGAACGCCCTGCGCGACAGCGAGGCCCGTTACCGGCAACTGGTGGACATGTCGCCGTATGCGATCGTTGTGCACCAGGATGGCAAGGTCGTCATGGCCAACGCGGCTGCGGTCAGGCTGTACGGCGCCAACTCCACGGACGACCTCGTCGGCTGGCCGCTCGAGGGCCTGATCCACCCCGAGCGTCGCGCGGCAGCGCGCGAACGCATCGGACAACTGCTGGCGGGTGTTACCGGCCTGTACCCGGTCGAGGACGTGGCCCGCAAGCTCGACGGAACCGGCTTCGATGTGGAATTGTCCGCCGCGCCCTTCACCTACAGCGGGCGTCCGGCAGTGCAGGTCGTCGTCGTGGACATCAGCCAGCGCAAGCTGGCCGAGGCG
Organism: Rhodoferax sp.; assembly: GCA_031383745.1. GTDB lineage: Bacteria > Pseudomonadota > Gammaproteobacteria > Burkholderiales > Burkholderiaceae_C > CAISIP01. The sequence continues at coordinate 1,553 of JANMZX010000446.1, forward strand.
GCTTTGCGGGAGCATGGCAGGCAGCTGAAGTTCCTCTCCCGGCGGGTACTCGCGGTCCAGGAGACCGAGCGCCGGCGGGTGGCGCATGAACTGCACGACGAGCTGGGTCAGGCGCTGACGGCCATCAAGATCAATCTGCTGCGCCAGCCGTCGGCCGACCTCGCCACAGCGGGCGCCTCGCGCGCCGAGAGTGTGCGTATCGTGGACCACGCCCTGCAGCAGGTGCGCAGCCTGGCGCTGGCGCTGCGGCCATCGCTGCTCGACGACCTCGGCCTGGGCCCCGCGCTGAAGTGGCTGGCGGAACAGAGCGCCACGCAAAGCGGCTACGTGGCGCGCTTCCACATGGCGGCGGCCTCGGTGCGCCTGGAGCCGGAGATCGAGACCGCGTGTTTTCGCATCGCCCAGGTCGCACTGACCAACGTGCAGCGCCATGCCGGCGCCGCGCAGGTGCAGGTGGACCTGCTGCAGGACGGCGACCAGCTGGTGCTCAGCGTGTCGGACGACGGCGCCGGATTCGACGTGCCCGCCATGCTGGCCAGGGCCTCCACCGGCGCCAGCCTGGGACTGCTGGGCATGCGGGAACGTGCTGCCCTGATCGACGGGACCGTGGACATCCTGTCGGAGCCCGGCAAGGGCTGCACCGTGCGGCTGCGCTGCCCGTGGCAGCCGCGCACCGCGTAGCGGCGGCGCATGGCGGCCACGTGCCACGGCGCAGCCCGGCGACACGCGCGGCTTGACACCGCAGGGCCCGGCTCCGGCCGCTAAGGCACCCAGGCCAGCGCCGCCACCGGCGGCAAGTCCCTGGAGACGCATTGCCACTGTTCGCCCGCGTCGGCGCTGATCCACAGGCCACCGGTGGTCGACGCCAGCGCCAGCGTCTGGCGGTCTGGCGCAAGCGCCAGGCTGTGCCGGTAGACGAGGTGGTAGGCATCGCGCTGCGGCAGGCCCTGGTGCAGTGTGCGGAAACTCGCGCCACCGTCGTCGGTGCGGGTGACCACCATGCGCCCGCCGACCGGGTAGCGCTGTATGTCCGCCTGGGCTGGCACGAACCAGGCGCGCTGCGGGTCTGCCGGATCGCAGGCCACTGCAAACCCGAAACCCGACGGATCGGGTGCGGTGACAGACGTCCAGTACAGGCCACCGTCGACCGAGCGGTACAGGCCGCAGTGGTGCTGTATCCACATCACGTCGGGTTGCGCAGCGCACTGCACCATGCGGTGCGGATCCTGTGTGTTGCCGTCATGGGCAGCCTCGTCGGGCAGGTAGTCCGCCGTCATGCCGGCTGCCGTCAATTCCCAGGTCTGGCCACTGTCATGCGTCTGCCATACGCCGCCGCAGGAAATCGCGACGCTCACATGGTGGACATCGCGCGGATCGACCAGCACCGAATGCATGCCGGGGTAGTCGTTGCCACCACCCATCCACTGCAGCCGCAGCGGCTCGTGCCACAGCGCGGTGTTCAGGGCCCAGTTCAGCCCCCCGTCGTCGGAGCGGAACAAGCCGGCCGGCATGCAGCCTGCCCACAGGCTTCCCGGCAGCGCCGGGTCTGCCACAGCGAGGCTCCACACCAGGTCCACGTTCCAGGGGGTCGGGTCGTCGGCCCACGGTCCGTCTGCCGGTTTGGCCGGGAAGGCCGGCGCACCGATCTCCGACCAGGTCGCGCCTTGGTCGCTGCTCTTGCGCAGCTTGACGCCGAAATGCCCCATGCGCAGTGCCGCGTACCAGCAACCGTCGCGCGGGTCGGCCAGCACCTGGGTCACCGGGTCGCCGGCAAAATGGTGCGCCGTGATGGTCCAGGTTGTTGCGTCGCCATACAGGACAAAAAGACCTTTTCGGCTGGCCACCAGTAGTGTCTGCATGGGATGTGCTCCGATAAGTTTCAGCCGCCGGTCAGGGCCTGGGCGACAAGTACGCGGTCGCCTGCGCGCAGCGGCTGCACCAGGTGCACCCGATCGAGCACCAGGCTCTTGTTGACAAATACCGCCACGTGCTTGCGCACGTTGCCCTGGTCGTCCAGCACGTAATGCCCCAGCCCCGGATTGGCAGCCAGTGCCTGGGTGAGCACCTCGCGCAGGCTGCCAGGGGCGACGCTCTGCGCGGAGCACGCCACATGACGCCGCAGGCTGGACGCAAACTCGACCTGGACCATGGACCTCCCGCCGTTCGGCCGTTGGGCCTTTCAGTATCCCAAAGTTGCCACGCCCTGACAACACTCCAACGACGGCGCAGACTGCCCCGGCGCTTCCCGCTCTCGCACAGCGGTTCTATCATCAGGTTCCGGCCTCACATGGCTTTGTCCAGGCGCTCACGGCGATGGCGGCCGCGGCGCCGTCGATCCGCATCTTCGACGCCGAGCAGGTCAGGGTGCCGTAGCGGCGCCACTGCATCCTCCAGCAGGTCGGGCACGACGCAGTCGGCCCAGCGGGCGAGGCCCTTGGAACAACGCTCCGGCTGGCCGGCCGGCACTCACACCACGCTCCCGGCGCGCAGCGCCGCGATCTGCTCCGGGCCGTACCCGAGGCCGGCGAGGATGGAATCGGTGTGCTGGCCCAGCGCCGGCACCGCGTCCATGCGCGGGCCGTCGCCGTCCCGGGAGCCCGGGGGCAGCAGCGCGGCCACCGGCCCGGCCGGTGTATCCACCTCGCGCCAGCGCCGACGCGCGGCGAGTTGCGGATGCGCCCACACCTGGGCCATGGTGTTGACCTGGCCGTTCGCGATGCCCGCAGCCTCCAGCCGCTGCACCACCTCGTCCGCCGTGAGCGTGGCAAACACCTGGACGATCAACGCGTGCAGTTCGGCGCGCGAGGCGCTGCGCTGGGCATTGGTGGCAAACCGCGCCTCGGTGGCCAGCGCGGGTTGCCGCATCACCTGGTCGCAGAAAACCTTCCATTCGCGCTCGTTCTGCAGACCGAGCATCACCGTCCTGCCGTCCCCGGCCTCGAACGGCCCATACGGGTAGATGGTGGCGTGGCTCGCGCCGGTGCGCGCGGGTGGCGGCGCACCGTCGAACGCGTAGTACAGCGGGAAACCCATCCACTCGGTCAACGCCTCCAGCATCGAGATGTCGATGTGCTGGCCGCGGCCGGTCTGCTGGCGTTGCAGCAACGCGGCCAGTATGTTGGAATAGGCGTACATGCCGGCCGCGATGTCGGCCATCGACAGGCCGGCCTTGGACGGCGTCTCGGGCGTCCCGGTGACCGACACCAGGCCGGCCTCGCTCTGGATCAGCAGGTCATACGCCTTCTTGTCGCGGTAGGGGCCGTCGGCGCCGTAACCCGAGATGTCGCACACGATGAGCCCCGGTTTCACCCTGGACAGCGCCTCGTACGACAGGCCCAGCCGCGCCGCGGCCCCGGGCGCCAGGTTTTGCACCACCACGTAGGCCTGCTCGATGATCAGCCGCATGAGGATGCGCTGCGCTTCCTCGTGCTTGACGTCCAGCGTGAGGCTTTCCTTGG
>JANMZX010000467.1:0-8120 GCA_031383745.1 Rhodoferax sp.
TCGCCGCCAACGATCTTCCCGCGGCTCTTGAGCCTGCCGCGGTGCACCACCCGCCACCAGTTGGGCACCGTACCGTCCAGCCGGCCAGCGTCCAGGGCGTAATCCCATGCGCCTCCGAGCAAGCCGCGCAACTTGGCCGCCACCGTGGGAGTGCCTTTGTGCGCCTCCAGCAAGTCGAAGGCATCCGAGCGCGTGATGCTGGCTGCCGGCCGGGATGCAACGGGCTCGATGGCCGATTCCGGGCGGCGTCGGGCAGCCAGCGCTCCAGCTTCGCCCCTGCCGGAGTCCATGTGCCCGGCCAGGTAGTCGGCGACAAGATCGGAAACACTGTAGGCCCGCGCCAGGGTGGCCTTCTTGGGCTTGCCTGGCTCTACCCCATCGCCCCGCTGTTGACGCTTCTCCTGCCACGCCTGCGCCGCCTCCATGATTCCCATACGCGGCCACTGTCCGAGCGCGGCTTGTTTCATCCGACCATCAAGGGGCGACTTGTACCGGTACGTCCACGTCTTGGTGCTTGGCGTAACTTCCAGGCGCAGCCCGGGACAACCGCCGACAACCAGATGCTGGCCGGGTTGCAACAGCTTTGCCGCACGCGCGTCGAATTGCACCGCCTTATACTCCTGACTGAGGTGTGGGGATCGGTGGCAGGCAGGGAAATCCAACCTACGCCAAAACCTACGCTAAAACCTACGCCACGATGGCAAGTGTAGACAGGTTTTGGCAAGTGAGGTTACGCCAGAATCTACGCCAAGAGTGACAAAAACCTACGCTGAATCAACGACTTAGGCAGTAAAACTCAAACAAATCAATGAGTTACGAAAAGCGGGTGTAGTTCAATGGCAGAACGGCAGCTTCCCAAGCTGCATACGAGGGTTCGATTCCCTTCACCCGCTCCATAGTTTTGTAAGCCCATGATTGGCTTACGAAATTTCTGAGGCGCTCACCCCGCTCGCAGGTCTGCTACGAAAGTGGGGACCGACGTGAGTAGCGAACAATACCTTGAACGCCACGCCAGCGGCATCTGTTTTGTCCGGTTGTACGTGCCCGCACGCCTTAAGGCGGCGGTGGGCAAGGGAGAAATCCACCGTACCACGGGCTGCCGGGACTACCGGCTTGCCAAGGTCGTGGCGGCCAAACTGGCCGCGCACTGGCATCGATCGATTCAAGCACAGGAACGCATGGACATCCCCAAGGTCAAGGCCGGCTCGAGCAAGCTGCTGTGGGACGGTCTTGTTGCGCTGTCTGAAGCTGCGACCGAGCTTGGTACGACCCAGCTTGCACTGGCCACTCAGTTGACGCTCAAGAACGCGAACTTTTTCGTCGAGGCCAACGCGGTTACCCGCAGGTATCGCGCGGATGTGCAACACCGCCATCGGCGCGAAGGCGCGTTTTCGTGTGTCGGAATTTCTGGGTCGGGGTACCACGCTGGTGCCCTGCAATTCATTTGCATTCGTTAACGAACTGACACATGAATCCGGCACACTTCACCCATACTCGCACTCCCCGTTCGGATCGGAGTGCCTTCGATCAGCTTAGAAAACTGCAAATCCGGGGCCCGAAGTTGGAACTGACTGTGCAAGCAGACGACAGTTCCACATCGGACCAAAGACAAACAAGGAGTCGAACGAAATGACCTACAGCTACAGCCCCATATCCACCCGGTTGGACAAGCCGCTGGCGCACTGCGCTGACGAGCCAGTCGCGTCGCTGATTGACGAAATTTTCGAATCCTCTTCTGAGGCTGTGCAGCACACCCTGCTTTCGCAGTTGGTGGCCAAGGTCTATGAAGTCGCCGCGCCGCAGGAGCGCAAACGAATGCTCGAGCAACTGATGATGCCGATGGGCGTACTTTCGCTCGTTGCCGTGGCGAACGGGATCTTCGCAAAGATCCGGTTTCGCAGCGGGTGGCAGGGTGAAAACGTTCGCCTTGAGGATGCACAGATGGTGGCCCCCAGCGACGTGGCGGCTCTGGTCAATCATGTCCAACAGGTCAGTGTCGACGCAGTAAACGGACTGACAGCAATGATCACAGCGTCACCCGTCTTGACAGCTTCGGCGTCAGCGGCACTGTTGTTGAAGATTTTGCTCCGGCGCGCTCAACGTCGTCGGAGCACCGACCACGAACTCAACCCGTAAGCAGCGAGCCGTGAGATCCGGAGCCGCTCTTTTCCGATTGCCGCCCCGGCAAAAACAAGAAGAATGCAGGAAGGCGGCTTCATGGTGAAGGGTGTTGCGCCCCTTCACACCGGGATCAACGAGCGCACGGCGGATAACCATGCCAGGTTCGGGTCGGCCTCAGCGCACCTCGTCGCGCGTTGCCCGGGCCGGCTACACCTACCCCTTCGGCTTGCGGTTGTCTTCCTCACGCCGGCGCTCTTCGCCCTGGTTTCTCGGCTCTCCCGGTGCGCTTGCGGCGGCCCGCGGTGCCCGTTGGCCGCGTGGCTCGGCGCGTGATCCGTCCTCTGGCGGCGCCGGTGGTTGCCTGGGGGCAGCATTGGCTGGGCCGCGCGATTCCGACGCCCGCGGGGCGGACGCCGGTTCTGGCCGTGCCGCGGGAGCGGGCAGCGGTGTCGGCCGGGCCACTGCGGCTGGCGGTGCAGCGGGTGGGCTCGGTGGAACCATCGGCTGCGGAGCTGGCGCAGCGACCGGTGGTGGCACCGCCCGTTGGGGTGGCGCCTGCCTGGCCGGCACGGGGTCTGGTGCCGGCTGTGGCGTGTTGGCCCTGGTCGTTGCCGCAGGAGGCGGCGCAGCAGGAGTCACCGGCACCGGTGTGGCAGCGGCCGCCGGTGGGCGAGCCTCGGCCGCCGGCCTAGGCGCGGGCGCAGCTTCGGTCCTGGGGCCGGAGGCTGCCGGAGTGGCCGGCGTACGCGCTGGCGCTGCGGGCTGGCCAGTTGGCGCAGGGGCAGCGACCGGGGACGACGCAGCCGGCTTGGCGATTGCCGCCCTTTGCGGCTGCTCCGGTGCGGCTGGCACAGGGGACGCAGCCTGTGAGGACTTGGCTGCCGGGGCAGCGACCGGCGTCGCAGGGCGCGGTGCCGATGCCACTGGTTGCCCGCCCGCCGCGGCAGCGCCGGGCTGGGCCGACTGCACCGCCGGCCTGCCGGCTTGTGCGGGTAACGGCGCAGACGCGGCTGGTCGCGCAATGGCCTGACGCTGTACCGATGCTGGCGCCGACGCCGCCGGTGCGGCGACGGCAGCAACAGGCGCACTGGCAGGGCCGGTGGCTGCAGCCATCTGGCCCTCGGCCCTGGCACTGGCGACGCCCGGCCGCGCCACCGACGCTGCAGGCGCCGGCAACACCGCGCCAGCTGCCACCGCGACCGGCACCACCACCTTGACTACCGGTGCCGGCGTTGCCGACACCGCGACGAGCGCCTTGCGCGCCACATCCTCGAGCGGCTTGCCCGGGCGATCCGCCAGCTGCTGCTGCTGGGCGACGAAGCCTGCGCGGGCCGCGGGCGGGGCTGCAAGGGCCACCACGGGTCGCTCGAACACGCGCCCCGGTGGCTTCTCTCCCACTGCCGCAGCGCCACGCACACTGACCGCGGTGGGCGCCACGGCAGCCACCACGGCCACCGGCGCACTGGCCACCGATTGCGCCGTGACCTGCACTGCCGCCCTGGCCACCGGCTGCGACTGGGCGAAAGCGGTGGCGGGCACCACCACCACGGCACCCGGCACCTGCCGGTTCGCATAGACCACCTGGGTCACGTTGGTGGTGTTGTAGGTGTTGTTGACCACCGTGTTGTTGACGACCTTGTTGTTGATGACGGTGTTGTTGACCACCGTGTTGCTGCGGTTGACGCTGTCGATATAACCGCGGCTCACCTGGTAGGCAGGTTGGTAGACCTCCCGCGGCGCCAGTGGAAACCAGCCCACGCCACCCACGTTGCCGCTGGAGATGCTGACCTTGAAATTGCTCCCGCCGATGAACGCGACCAGCGCCGGTGCATACACGGCCGGCGTCCTGGCCGGGCCGGGTACCCAGCCCCAGGTTCCTGCCATGTTGGTCCATCGCCCGTAGTGGGATACCGCGTAGCCCCAGGGCGCGTCGTCCACCCAGGTCCAGCCCCAGGGGTCGATCCAGCTCCAGTGGCCATCGCGGTACGGCGTCCAGCCCGCGGCGACGCGGTTGGGCACCCATACGTTGCCGTAGGTCCGGTCGCGCCGCCACGTCCCGTTGGCGTCCAGGTCCTGGTAACCGACGACGTCGGGCGACAGGTAACGGATCGACGGCGAGCTGTCGTAGCGGCGGTCGCGGTCGCTGGCCCAGCGGTCGAAGGTGTCGGGCACCGGGCGTCCGAGCACCTGGTAGTCGCGCAGGCCGGTGCCGTAAAAGCGGTAGGGCTGGCTCGGATCGATCGTGTAGGCCGCCCCCTCGCCGTGGACCTGTGCCCGGCCCGAGCGCACGATGACGTCCGTGGCGTTCTGATTCGGGTCGACCACGATCCGGTAGTCACCGCTCTGGCGCACGGTGAACGCGAGGTTGGGCGTGTCGACCTCGAACACCTGGTTCGGCGCCAGACGGCGCACCCGCAGGTTCAGGACGCCCTGCGTCACCTGCAACTGCACGATGCGGTCGTCGAGGTTGAGCACCGACACGCTGGTATTGGCGCTCATCCGGAGATTGGCGCCGCCGACCTGGATTTCGGCCCGTGCCGCGTCATCGGTCCACAGTCGGTCGCCGTTGGTCAGCGGTCGGTTGACCGTGGCCTGCAGCCAATCGTTCTCGCCCGCCGGCGAAAAACTCACTGCGCCACTGGTGTAGCCCAGCCGGGCGACACGCGAAGGCGGGTCGGCGCTGGCCCCGCCGCTGAACACCAGCAGCGCAAGGCCAGTGGCAAGCGCGAGTGCGCGGAGACGGTGTGGGTGGGTCTGCATGGTGTGGGCTCCATCTGGTTGGGCGAACCGCAACGGCCAATGCCGGCCGGGCTTCGCGGGTGATACGGCTACAACGCGCCAGGTCCGCTAACGGTCGGCTGCCCTTACCTCCGGTTGCAAAGAAGGGTGTCCCGGCCATACGCTGGTGGCGTGCCTGCGCGATGGCGCACACAACTGCTCCCTGCCCGATCGGCCTGGCCGAAAACTAGCGAAGAAAAATGATGATCAAAATGATGATCAAGAGTGCGCCGCCGCCGATGTACATGACAATCTCCTTGCAACCGCAACCGCTGCAGAGGATGCCGGAGCGGGCGGTGGAAGCTGCATTGAAGCAGCCAGGATGCGTGCCGTCCGTGTGGTGCCATACATAGCGCGGCAGACGCGCGGCGCCGATGGTGCGTGCATTGCGCTCCGGCAACATGGCCCAAGGCCAATGAAAGGAAGCCCCCATGACACAGTCCACGCGATGGAAGCAGCGGCCCGAGGGTTCCACCTGGGGCGACTTCGGCCCCGACGACCAGTGCGGCCGGATGAACCTGCTCACGCCCGAGAAGGTGCTGCAGGGCATGCGCGAGGTCCGCGAGGGGCTCACGTTCAACCTCAGCCTGCCGCTGGACTTCCCCGGTGGCAACGTGCTCAACCCGCGCCGGCTGCCGCCGGTGCTGCGCCCCACACTGCGCAACGGCCGGCCGAACATGAACTACCAGCTGCGCTGCGACGACCCGTCCTGCACCGACGTGATCAGCGACGACCTGGTGGTGCTGCACCTGCAGTACAGCACGCAGTGGGACAGCCTGGCGCATGTGGGTTCGGTCTTCGATGCGCAGGGCAGCGGCGAGCCGCAAGCGGTCTACTACAACGGATTCCGGGCCGGCATCGACGTGACCGGGCCGGCCACCGCAGCCGGCGCAGGCATCTTCGACTTTGCCAACAGGGTGCCGCGCGAATCGACCTCGGGCGCCACCCGGCTCGGCATCGAGAACATGTCGGAACGCTGCGTACAGGGGCGGGCCGTGATGATCGACCTGCACGCGCATGTGGGGCGCGAGCGGGTCCTGATTGACTACGACCGGTTGCAGGACATCCTGCGCCAGGACGGGGTGCAGGTGGAACCTGGCGACATGGTGTGCCTGCACACCGGTTTTGCGGAGATGCTGCTGGAGATGGACCGGCAACCGGACCCGCACCGCGTGGAGAACAGCTGCGCCGTGCTCGAAGGGCGCGACCCGCGGCTGCTGCAATGGATCACCGACAGCGGACTGGTCGCCCTGATCGCCGACAACTATGCCGTCGAGGCCCATCCCGCATCCAGCCACCCGGGCCGTTGCGCCGCATTGCCGCTGCACGAGCACTGCCTGTTCAAGCTCGGGGTGCACCTGGGCGAGATCTGGCACCTGACGCCGCTGGCCGCGTGGCTGCGGGCCCATGGCCGCAACCGCTTCCTGCTGACGGCGCCACCGCTGCGCCTGCCGGGCGCGGTCGGTTCGCCGGCCACGCCGATCGCCACCGTCTGAGCGCTGGCAGCGGCGCCGCGTGCACTTTGGTGCACGGCACTGATCTTTGACAACCCACACGCGATTTCCGCTTGCCCGACGCGCGGCGCCTGGCGCACCATGAAGGCCTGCGAGCGGATGCCGTTCGTTCATGGCGAAGCACCGGCTTGGCCTGTCATGTCGCGGAGGTGGATGATGCACATGTCCTGTTTCACGGAATTGGCCTCGCGCGTGGCGTGTTTCTCGGCAGCGCTGGCGGCGGCGCTCCTCGTGAGCGGGTGCACGCTGGAATTGCAGAACACCCGGCCCGCCCAGGAACTGGAGCAGCAGGCGAAGCCACCCGGCTCGGTCTACATCGGCTGGCGCGTGTTCCAGGACAAATGCGCCGGTTGCCATGGCGCCACGGCGAACGGCGGCCCGGGCGCGCCCGACCTGTTGCCGATCGTGCGCAGCATGGGCTCGCGCCAGTTTGTCGGCCTGGTGCTGACGCGCTACGACTGGGGTCTGCCCGTGGCGCCAGCCGGAAGCGAACGCGCATTGCGGGAGGCCCGTGTGGACAGCATCCTGTCACACACGGACGCGCCGATGAGCATGCGGGCCTGGGGCACCGAGCCCCGTGTCAACGCGCACATCATCGACCTCTATGCCTATGTCTCGGCGCGCGCCCAGGGAACCCAGGGCCCAGAGCGGCCGTCACAGTAGGCCTTGGCCTGTCAGGGCGGCATTCGTGCGGCCCGGCCAGCCAGAGCGGCTCACCAAGATTTCACCTGCGACGGACCAATGCATACGTGGTCACCGACACCCGTGCGCCTGCCTCTGCTGGCTCGGGCGTCCCGTTGGCGCGGGCCTGCGCCACGACCGGATGGGCCGCCGCAAGAGCCCGAATCAGCGTGCGCCGGCAACAGCTGCCAGGCGCGCGGTGATTGCGCCACTGGCCGCAGTCGAGCCGCCTGCCGGTGGCACCTGGCACTTGGGACTAAGATCAATGCCCACCCTCCATCCATCTCCCACCAGCAGGAAACACCATGACCATCTCCATGTACCAGGCCAGCGTGCCACGCTTTGCGAACATCCTGGGCAACCTGTCCAACATCATGGACAAGACACAGGCCCACATCGACGCAAAAAAGATCGCCGACGCCACGCTGACGGGCTACCGTCTGTTCCCCGACATGTTGCCCATGACGGTGCAGGTGCAGATCGCCTGCGACACCGCCAAAGGGGTGGTGGCGCGGCTGGCGGGCATCGACGCGCCGGTGTATGAAGACACCGAGAAGACCATCGCCGACCTGAAGGCGCGCATCGCCAAGACCATCGCCTTCATCCAGTCGGTGTCAGCAGAGCAGATCGACGGCACCGAGGACAAGGCCATCGTGACCAAGCGCGGCGACAAGGAGACGCACTACAAGGGCATGCAGTTCCTGCTGGGCCACGCGATTCCCAATTTCTACTTCCACGTCACCACCACCTACAACATCCTGCGCCACAACGGCGTGGAGATCGGCAAACGGGACTACCTGGGCACGCCCTGAACTGCAGCCGCCCGGCCCGCCGGGCGCAGCGGCGTGGCGGCGTGGCGGAGAATGCCAGGCACGCCTGTCAGGTCGACAGGATCGCGGCCACCCGCGCACGCAATGGCGCCAGCACCTCCCCGGAAAACCATGGGTTGGCCTTGAGCCAGATGTTGTTGCGCGGGCTCGGATGCGGCATCGGCAACACGGCCGGCCAGTAGTCGCGCCAGGCCCG
>JANMZX010000543.1:0-8936 GCA_031383745.1 Rhodoferax sp.
GCGCCTGAACGACTCCGGGCTCACGAAATAGGCCTCGCTCGCGACAGCGAAGAACTCGCTGATCGACACGGCGGCATAGGGGTCGAGCCATACCGGCTCGCCGCCAAAACGCTCGGCCAGGCTCAGTCTGTCGCAGTAATCCTGGTACTGGTCCTGCAGGTTCGCCAGCCAGAGGCGGCGCGCTCGGCCCGCGGTCGCGGCACCCATGAACCCGGTCGGCAGCGGCGGGCAACCGTCCGTGGCGCCGTCACGCATGTCGATCTTGTGCACGAACTCGTGGATCACCACGTTGTAGCCCTCGCCGGTGGTCCGGCCGGCGTCGGAGACATCCTGCCAGCTCAGGGTGACCGGCCCGTCCTCCATGGCTTCACCGCTGAGCTCCTCGTGCCACGCATGCACCACGCCGGCGGCATCCACCGATTCGCGCGCCGCCAGCACGGCGCCCGGGTGCACCACGATGCCCACGAAGTCGTCGTACCAGTCCAGGCCGTGTCGCGGGCCGGCGATGGCCAGTACCGGCAGGCTGGCCTGTGCGGCAATCGCGACCGCCACGGCATCGGTGATCACTTGCCCGCCGGCGCCATGGAATTCCTTCTGGTCCAGGAACCGGGAGGTCAGCGCGCGCAGGGCGTCTGCCGACTGCGGACCGTGTCGCAGGAGAAATGGAAACATCCGCAGCGTATCCTGCCAAAGCGCGTCGGGGACGGCCCGGCGCACACCCGAGCCCCGAAGTCCGCGCAGATTCTGCAGCCAGCGCAACATGGGCCCGGGCGCGGGTTCAGGCCGCGGGTGTGGCCAGGCGGTGAACGCCCAGGCGCTGCACCTGCGCGTTGGCATCGATGCGCAACACCTGCGCGCGCACAGGCTCGGCGCGCAGGTCCCAGTCGCTGAGCACGATCCGGCGCAGCTGGTGCCCCAGCGCATGGTCGGCGGGTCGGTGGGTGTGACCGTGGATCAGGGTGCTGGCCCCGGCGGCCTGCAGCAAGCTGGCGGCCGCGGTGTCATCGACGTCGACCCATGCCGGGGCGCCGGCCTTGCGCGCCTCGCTGCGCTGGCGCAGCGCGCGGGCCGCGGAGCGGCGCTGCGCCAGGGTCTGGCCGAGGAAGTCAGCTTGCCAGGCATCACCACGCACCAGCGCGCGGAACAGCAGGTAGTCGGTGTCGGCCAGGCACAAGGCATCGCCGTGAGACAACAGCCAGACCTGGCCGGCAAAGTGCAGGACGCAAGGGTCGTCCAGCAGCGTCATGCCGCTCGATGCCGCAAACGCCGCACCAAGCAGGAAGTCGCGGTTGCCATGCATGAAGTAGACGGCGCGCGATGTGCTGGCCTTGCGCAGTGTGCGGGCGCAACGCGCTTCGAAACCGGCCGGTTCGTCCACAGCCGCGTCGTCGCCGACCCAGACCTCGAACAGGTCACCCAGGATGAACACCGCGTCGGCCGGCGTGTGGCTCAGGTAGTGCCGCCACGCCAGGAAGGTTTCCGGCTGGTCGGCCTGCAGGTGCAGGTCGGAGATGAAGTCGACACAGCGCCAGTGCGGCGGCGCCGTCACCGTGGGCCACGCAGCCGACGCATCGGGCTGTCCGATGGCCGCATGCGGGCTAGCCATGGTGCGGGCCGGTCAGCATGTTGGCCAGCGCTGGCGCGACCGCGCAGCGATCAGAGCGCCACAGCCTTTTCGATCACCACGTCGTCGTTCGGCACGTCGTCGTGAAAGCCCTTGCGTCCGGTCTTCACGGCCTTGATCCTGTCGACCACATCGTTGCCCGCCACGACCTTGGCGAAGACCGCATAACCCCAACCCTGCCCGGAGGGTGCGGTGTGGTTGAGGAAGCCGTTGTCGGCCACGTTGATGAAGAACTGCGCGGTGGCGGAATGCGGGTCATTGGTGCGCGCCATGGCAACGCTGTACATCACGTTCTTGAGGCCGTTGGCGGCTTCGTTCTCAATCGGTGTGCCGCTGCGCTTTTCCTTCATGCCGGGCTCGAAGCCGCCGCCCTGCACCATGAAGCCCGGAATCACGCGGTGGAACACGGTGTTGTTGTAGTGGCCCTTGTTCACGTACTCGAGAAAGTTGGCCGCCGACTTCGGCGCCTTGTCCATGTCGAGTTCGAGCGTGACGACGCCGTAGTTGCTGATGTGGAGTTCGACTTGCGGGTTGCTCATGATTTATTTCACCAGGGTTGCAGAGTTGATAAGAAGGGGTGTCTTGGGAACGTCGGACGGAAACGGGCCACCCGGGCCGGTCGGGCTGGACTTCATCTTCTGGATGACGTCCATGCCGCTGACGACCTTGCCGAACACGGTGTAGCCAAACAACTGCGGGGCATTCACCAGGTTGGCGCGCGGTGTATTTTCGTACACCCGTCCCTGGTACTCGAAGCGGGGTACCGGATCCCCCGGGGGAATCAGGGTCGGGTCCAGAAAACCGTTGTCCTTGACGTTGATGAAGAACTGCGAGGAGGCGGAATTCGGATCGTTCGTGCGCGCCATCGCCAGGGTGCCGACGACATTGCGCGGGCCGCCTTTGGCCAGCGCGTCGCGCCCCTCGTGCACCACCGGCGGGCGGGTGCGCTTTTCCACATAGCTGGCGTCATAACCGCCGCCCTGGACCATGAAGCTTTCGATGACCCGGTGGAAGATGGTGCCGTCGTAGTGCTTGTCGCGCACGTACTGGAGGAAGTTCTCGACCGTCTTGGGCGCCTTGTCCGGATAGACCTCGACGACGAAGTCACCCGCTGAAGTGCTGAACCGGACCTTGGGCGCTTCCTGGGCCCAGGCACTGGACGCCAGGATGGCCAACACCCCGGTCAGGGTGGCGAGGCGGCGCGTGATACGGGAATGGACGACTGCAATCACTGGATTTCCTTCGATCGGCGGTGGGTGTACACGAATTCGCTGCGGCTGGGCGTGGAGCTAGCGCGAGGCGGACGCCGCCGGGCCGGGTGGCAACGCCTTGTCTGTCCGCGGCGCGGCGGCGCGTTCGGCGTTCGGTGCGATGAACAACTGGCGCAGCACGGACAACTTCGGCGCTACGTTGGTGTTGGCGGCATCGAAGCGCTGGGCCTGCAGGTAGGACTGGTTGGCCAACCGGGCGTAGACATCGCCGAGGTTCTCATGCGCGACGGCATATTGGCTGCTGGTGCGAATCGCCATCTCCAGGGCTGCGCGCGCCTTGTCGTACTGGCCTTGAGCTGCATACAGAACTGCCACGTTGTTGTACGGCTCGGGCAACTCCGGATATTCCGAGATCAGCGCACTGTAGGTGGCGATTGCGTCCTGTGGCCTGCCGGAATCCTGCTCGATCAGGCCCTTGAGGAAACGCATCTGCGGATCACGCGGTTTTGTGGCCAGGTACTGCTGTGCCTTGGCCATGGCCTGGGCCCACTGCCCAGTGCGCATGAGCTCGGTCACAGGGGTGTATTCGTCTGCCAGCGCAGCGCAAGCGACCAGCGTCAAGGCCAGCACCCCGAGGCGCATGCGCCGGCAAAAGCCAAGGGTGGGGGGCATGAGGAGGTCTCCTGAATCAGGTGCGTTGCAATCCCGATCACCGGGGCCTTATACTGCGCTGGATTGTAGCCCAGGGGTGCTGCGCAGCCCTCCTGACAACACCCACCACACCCCGGTTTTCCCCCATGTTCGCAGAAGAGTTTGCCTGCCGCACTTCTGCCTGCAAGACGTCTGCCTGACACCCATGAGCTTGCGTATCCACAACACGCTGACGCGTGTGACAGAGCCTTTTTTCCCGATCGAGCCCGGCCATGTGCGGATGTATGTGTGCGGCATGACGATCTACGACCTGTGCCACATCGGGCATGCGCGCATGATGATGGCATTCGACGTGGTGCAGCGCTGGCTCAAGGCGAGCGGCCTGCGCGTCACCTACGTGCGCAACATCACCGACATCGACGACAAGATCATCAAGCGCGCGGTCGAACGCGGCATGCCGATCCGTGCGCTGACCGACGAGATGATCGCTGCGATGCAGAGCGACATCGGAGCCCTGGGCATCGAGGCTCCGACGCTGGAGCCGCGCGCCACCGAATATGTCCCCCAGATGCTGCGGCTGATCGGAGATCTCGAGGCCAAGGGCCTCGCCTACCAGGCGTCCAGCGGGGATGTCAACTACGCGGTGCGCAAGTTCCCGGGGTACGGCAAGTTGTCGGGAAAGTCGCTCGACGAACTGCGCGCCGGCGAGCGTGTGGCCGTGCCGGACGGCAAGGAAGACCCGCTCGACTTCGTGCTGTGGAAGGCCGCCAAGGACTCCGAGCCCGAGGACGCGAAATGGCCCAGCCGCTACGGTACGGGCCGCCCCGGCTGGCATATCGAGTGTTCCGCCATGTGCGGCGAGACGCTGGGCGATACCTTCGACATCCATGGTGGCGGCGCCGACCTGCAGTTTCCGCACCATGAAAACGAAATCGCCCAGAGCGAGGGCGCGCATGGCAAACCACTGGCAAGGTTCTGGCTGCACAACGGTTTCGTGCGCCTGGACAACGAGAAGATGTCCAAGAGTCTGGGCAATTTTTTCACCATCCGCGAGGTCCTGACCAAGTACGACGCGGAGACGGTGCGGTTCTTCCTGGTGCGGGCCCACTACCGCAGCGCCTTGAACTACAGCGACGTGCATCTGGACGATGCGCGGGCATCGTTGCGCCGCCTCTACACCGCGCTGGATTCCGTGCCGCCGGCTGTCGCCGCGATCGACTGGTCGAACCCGTTCGCGGCGCGTTTCAGGGCGGCCATGGATGAGGATTTCGGCACGCCTGAGGCAGTGGCGGTGCTGTTCGACCTGGCCACAGAGATCAACAAGACGCGTTCTGCGGCGTCGTCGGGCCTGCTCAAGGCGCTTGGCGCCTGCCTGGGCCTGCTGCAGGCGGAGCCCGCGGCCTTCCTCAAGGGTCGTCCGGCCGAAGCGGGGCAGATCAGCGATGCCGCCATCGAGACCCTTGTGGCGCAACGCACGACGGCCAAGCGTGAGCGCGATTTTGCGCAGGCCGACCGCATCCGCAAGGAGCTCGCCGCCGCCGGTGTCGAGCTCAAGGATGGACCGGCCGGCACCAGCTGGGTCAGGGCGCAGTGATGGTCACCGCCAAGGCAGCCTCACCGGCGGTTCCAATCGGCGTGCGTCCCGCCTACTGGGACGACGCGTGCAAACACCTGACGCGCAAGGACCGCGTGATGAAGCGCCTGATCGCGCAGTCCGACGGCGCCTGCCTGCAGACGCGCGGTGACGCGTTCACCACACTGGCACGTTCGATCGTGGGCCAGCAGATCTCGGTCAAGGCGGCCCAGACGGTGTGGGACCGTTTTGCCCTGCTGCCGCGCAAGATGCTGCCCGCCAATGTGCTCAAGCTCAAGGTCGACGACATGCGCGCGGCCGGTCTGTCAGCACGCAAGGTCGAGTATCTGGTCGACCTGTCGCTGCATTTCAGCAATGGCTCGATCCAGGTCGGTGCGTGGGAGTCGATGGACGACGAGGCCATCATCGCCGAGCTGGTTGCCATTCGCGGCATCGGTCGCTGGACGGCCGAGATGTTCCTGATCTTTCACCTGATGCGGCCCAACGTGCTGCCCCTGGACGATGTGGGCCTGATCAACGGCATCAGCCGCAACTATTTTTCGGGTGAAACCGTCAGCCGCAGCGACGCGCGCGAGGTGGCGGGCGCCTGGACGCCGTATTGCAGCGTGGCAACTTGGTATATTTGGCGATCACTCGACCCGCTGCCGGTCGAGTACTGACAAGAGCAAACGGCGCAAGCCGGTGATTGGAGCGATACGGTGGCCAAAAAAGTTTTCCTGGATTTTGAACAACCGATTGCGGAACTGGAAGCGAAGATCGAAGAGCTGAGGTATGTGCAGAGCGAGTCGGCGGTGGATATCTCCACCGAGATCGACCAGCTCAGCAAGAAGAGCCAGCAGCTCACCAAGGATATCTACAGCGACCTCACGCCGTGGCAGATCACCAAGATCGCGCGCCACGCCGAGCGCCCCTACACCCTGGACTACATCAACGAGATCTTCACCCATTTCGTCGAGATGCATGGCGACCGGCATTTTGCCGACGACCTGAGCATCGTGGGTGGCCTCGCCCGTTTCAACGGCACCCCCTGCATGGTGGTGGGGCAGCAGAAGGGCCGCGACACGAAGGAGCGCGCCCAGCGCAACTTCGGCATGTGCAAGCCCGAGGGTTACCGCAAGGCGCTGCGCCTGATGAAGACGGCAGAGAAGTTCAAGCTGCCGGTGTTCACCTTCGTGGACACACCGGGCGCCTATCCCGGCATCGACGCGGAGGAGCGCGGACAGTCCGAAGCCATCGGCCGCAACATCTTCGAGATGGCGCACCTCGAGGTGCCCATCGTCACCACCATCATCGGCGAGGGTGGGTCGGGCGGGGCGCTGGCCATTTCGGTCGGTGACCAGGTGCTGATGCTGCAGTATTCGATCTATTCGGTGATCAGCCCCGAAGGCTGCGCCTCGATCCTGTGGAAGACCTCCGAACGCGCCCAGGATGCCGCCGACGCGCTGGGCATCACCGCGCACCGGCTCAAGGCCATGGGGCTGGTGGACAAGATCGTCAACGAGCCGGTCGGAGGCGCACACCGCGACCACAAACAGATGGCGGCCTTCCTCAAGCGCGCGTTGACCGACGCCTACCGCCAGGTCAGCGACTTCAAGGTCAAGGAACTGCTCGACCGCCGGTATGAGCGTCTGCAGGGTTACGGCCGCTTCACCGACACCAAGGCCGATGCCAAGGCCGCCAGCAAATAGGGCTCTGCTTTCACTGGACCAGGCGCTGGCCGCGTTTTCGCCGGCGCTGCCCGTGGCGGTCGCCCTGAGTGGCGGCGCCGACTCCACCGCCTTGCTGATCGGGTGTGCCGAACGCTGGCCTGGTCTGGTGGCCGCCATCCACGTGCACCATGGCCTGCAGAGCGCAGCCGACGGATTCGCACTGCACTGCACCTCGCTGTGTGCGTCGCTGGCAGTGCCGCTGGTGGTCTGCCATGTGGACGCCCGCCACGCCCGTGGCCAAAGCCCGGAGGACGCCGCACGCGAGGCCCGCTACCAGGCGCTGGCATCGGCTGCGTCCAACCCCATCGGGCTGCTGGTGTGCCGCAGCGTCGCCCTGGCCCAGCATGCCGACGACCAGGTGGAGACCATGCTGCTGGCGTTGAGCCGCGGCGCCGGCCTGCCGGGGCTGGCGGCCATGCCCGTCGTGCGAGACCTGGCAGGCATGCCCTGCCACCGCCCGTTGCTGGAGGTCCGTGCAAGCAGCATCCGGGCCTGGCTGTCGGAGCGCGGCGCGGCATTTGTCGAAGACCCCACCAATACCGATGTGTCCCTCACGCGCAACCGGATCCGCGCGCAGCTGTTGCCCGCGCTGGACAGGGCGTTTCCCCGCTTTCGCGACACCTTCGCGCGCTCCGCCCGGCATGCGGCGCAGGCGCAGCAGGTGCTGGACGACGTGGCGCGCGAGGACCTGCGAGCGGCTGCGTCAGCCACGGGTCTGTCGATCGACGCGCTGCGGGCCCTGTCGCGACCCCGGCAGGCCAACCTGTTGCGCCACTGGTTCAGGGCGGCGCATGGCACGGTGCCCAGTGCGTCGCAACTGGACGAGCTGCTCGACCAGCTGGCAGACTGCAGCACCCGCGGCCACCGCATCCACATCAAAGTCGGGCGTGGCTTCGTGCGGCGGCTGGGCCGGGACCTGGCTTGGTACAATGCAGGCGTCGATCCGACCTCGACCGGGTGAGGTTTCGCAACCGGGCCGGGGCCTGAAACAGCCGCTCCCACAGCGGCATGGGGTCGTCAGACTTCGACTCTTCAAGACATCCAATGGCATTGATTGTTCACAAATACGGTGGCACCTCCATGGGCTCCACCGAACGCATACGCAACGTCGCGCGCCGCGTTGCCAAATGGGCGCGCGCCGGTCACCAGCTGGTCGTGGTGCCCAGCGCGATGAGCGGCGAGACCAACCGCCTGCTGGCCCTGGCCAAGGAACTGGCACCTGCCAGGCCCTCCGACGACTACAGCCGCGAACTCGACATGCTCGCCGCCACCGGCGAGCAGGCATCGTCCGCACTGCTGGCCATCGCATTGCAGGCAGAAGGCATGGAGTCCGTCAGTTATGCCGGATGGCAGGTGCCCATACGCACCAACAGCGCCTACACCAAGGCGCGTATCGAATCGATCGACGACAAGCGCGTACGCGCCGACCTGGCCAACGGCAAGGTCGTGATCGTCACCGGCTTCCAGGGTATGGACGAGTTCGGCAACATCACCACCCTGGGCCGTGGCGGCAGCGATACCTCGGCCGTTGCCGTGGCCGCGGCCATGAAGGCGCAGGAATGCCTGATCTACACCGATGTGGATGGTGTCTACACCACCGACCCGCGCGTGGTGGCCGAGGCCCGGCGCCTGCACACCGTGAGTTTCGAGGAGATGCTCGAGATGGCCTCCATGGGGTCCAAGGTGTTGCAGATCCGCTCGGTCGAGTTTGCCGGCAAGTACAAGGTGCCCTTGCGCGTGTTGTCGAGCTTCACGCCCTGGGACATACCGATCGAAGAAGAAGCCAAGTCCGGCACCCTGATCACCTTTGAGGAAGACGAGCAAATGGAACAAGCCATCGTGTCAGGCATTGCATTCAACCGCGACGAAGCCAAGATCTCCGTGATGGGTGTGCCTGACAAGCCGGGTATCGCCTACCAGATCCTGGGCCCCATCGCAGACGCCAACATCGACGTCGACGTCATCATCCAGAACCTGAGCAAGGACGGCAAGACCGATTTCAGCTTCACCGTGAACCGCGGCGACTATGCCAAGGCCATCGACCTCCTGCGCACCAAGATCGCAGAAGGCCTGGGCGCGCAGGACATCGTGGGCGACACCAAGATCTGCAAGGTGTCGATCGTGGGCATCGGCATGCGCAGCCACGT
>JANMZX010000486.1:0-22850 GCA_031383745.1 Rhodoferax sp.
GCGCCGCATTGCTCGATCGGCCCGGTGGCACTGTGCGCGGCCGTCCATTTCGGATGGGCCACGCCGCAGGTGATGGTGCAGGAGAACTTCGGCGATTTCGACGCGCCCTGGCGCGATGAACTGGTCGGCGGCTGGAACCCGATGGTCGGCGGGCGTTACCTGCTGCCGGACAAACCCGGGCTGGGCATCGAACTCGACGACGCAGCCTGCGCGCGCCACCCGTTCGTGAAACATGCCTTTCCGTCCTTGTGGGATGGGCGTTGGGTGGCAGAGTTCACCAAGCGCCCGATGCCCGTGGCGGATGCTGCACCAGGGGCGGCGTCATGAGCCCCGCAGAGCCGTTCCCAAGGGGCTCGCACCGCAGCCCGCAGGGCGAAGGTACCCGGATGAACCTGCACGCGGTGCGACTGAACGCCAACACCTATCCGGTCGAGCCGCACGAGGCCCAGGCTCTCGCGCTGGCCGGCGCCGACCTGTCCTGCGTCGAGGGGCAGGGCGCAGACGAGATCGTGGCCGCTGCGCGTCACTGCGACGCGCTGCTGGTGGTGTCGTCGTATGTGCCGGCAGCGGTGATCGAGCAACTCACCCGCTGCCGCACCATCGCACGCCTGGGCGCAGGCACCGACCGCATCGATATCGAGGCCGCCACCCGACGCGGCATCGTGGTGAGCAATGTGCCGGATTTCTGCCTGGGTGAGCAGGCCGACCACACCATGGCGTTGTTGTTGTCGTTCGCGCGGCGCCTGCCCTTCATGCAGCAGGCGATGCGGGCCGGGCAATGGACCGCGCGCCAGCACCCGGGCGTGCACCGCATCGCCGGCCAGACGCTGGGGCTGATTGGCTTTGGCGCAAGCGCCCAGGCAGTGGCGCGCAGGGCGGCCGGGTTCGGCCTGCAATTGCAGGCCTGGACCCGCACGCCCGACAACTACCGCGACGTGGCGCAGCAGCTCGGCGTGCGCCTGGTGTCGCTGAAGGACGTGCTGGGCAGCAGCCATTTCATCTCGATCCACTTGCCGCTGACCGCGCAGACCCGCGGCCTGCTCGGTGCGGCAGAGCTCGGATCGATGCGACCCGACGCCGTGCTGGTCAACACCTCGCGCGGCGCGATCATCAACGAGGCTGCGCTGGTGCGCTGTCTGCAGCAGCAGACGATTGCCGGCGCCGGGCTCGACGTCTTCGCATCGATCGACGTTTTCGGCGCACCGGGCACGCCCCCCAGCCATCCCCTGCTCGAACTCGACAACGTCATCGCCACGCCGCACTGCGCCGGCAGTTCGGTCGAGTCCACCCGCGAGTCCAAGCTGCGCGGTGCGCAGCATGCGGCGCAGGTGCTGCAGGGCCGATGGCCCGACCATGTGGTGAACCCGCTGGTGGTGCCGCGCACGACGCTGCAACGCTGAGCTGCCGGCTCCGACCTGACCACCTGTCGCAAGCGCGCAGGATGGCCAGGCCCATGGCGCCTCGACAGACCAGGCCGGGTTTCGCCGCCAGCGGCCCTTACACTGGTCTGCATGCCCAACCATCGGTTTGACACCCTCGACGCCCTGCGCGGGCTGGCGCTGGTCTGGATGGCGCTGTTCCACCTGGGTTTCGACCTGAACCATTTCGGCTACTGGAAGCAGGACTTCTACAACGACCCGTTCTGGACCTGGCAACGCACCTGCATCCTGAGCCTGTTCCTGTTCTGCGCCGGCCTGGGGCAGGCGGTGGCGCTGCACCAGGGCCAGTCGTGGGCACGTTTCTGGCGCCGCTGGGCCCAGGTGGCGGGTTGCGCCGTGCTGGTGACGGCGGGATCGTGGTGGATGTACCCGGGAAGCTTCATCCGGTTTGGCGTGTTGCACGGGATGGCCGTCATGCTGGTCCTGGTGCGACTGACCGGCCACTGGGGGCCCTGGTTGTGGGTGCTGGGGGCTTTGGCCATCGGCTCGAAGTATCTGGCCCCGGCCGTGCTGGGCGGCTCGTCAGCGGAGGCCATGTGGAACTCCCACTGGCTCAACTGGCTGGGCTGGATCAGCGTCAAACCAGTCACCGAAGACTACGTGCCGGTGTTCCCCTGGATCGGAGTCATGTGGTGGGGCATGGCAGCCGGTCGATTGCTGCTGCGCGCCCAGCCTGCTGCGTTGGCGCGCCCTTGGACCGGGCTGCCGCATGCGCCCGCTGTGCTGGGACGCTGGAGCCTGTCGTTCTACATGCTGCACCAGCCGGTGATCATCGGGGTGTTGATGGCCTTGGCGCGTTTACCTTGACACGGGCACGGTCAGACCACGCCATGCTCATGTCCAGGTGCCGTGCCCAGGTTTCGCCGGATCATGGTTCAGTAACTGCGGCAATGTCATCAGGCGCCGGACCAGTTCACCTTGGCGTTGCGTCGCGGTTTTGGACATCAAGGTTCGCAATTGACTGCGCACCGTACTGAGCGCGACCCCGCGCCGGCTTGCAATCGACTCCGCGCTCGCCCCTTCGCTCAGGAGCACACCGACATCTGCTTCTGCAGGCGTCAGGCCGAACAGTTCCTGAAGGGCAAATCCATCGCACTTGACGTTCAAATTTCCATCATGGAGGACGAGCATTGCAACCGGCACCATCCCAAAACCACCGCGGGTCTCCTGTGGGTGCAGCGCGGACAAACTGATTCCGAACCGGTGGCTGGCATCGGTGCCACGGAGCCGCAAGAAACGCCGACTGGACGTGTTGGCCGAAGGCGCGGCGACCACCATACCGGACAGTGCGCCTGTGAGTGCCACGTCGTCCGAATGATCGGTGCAGCGAAGTCGACCGTCGACCTGGTGCAGCGCCAGCCGTGATTCCAAGGCGGCCAACGCCGCCGAATTCGCATGGCGCACCGTGTGCGTTGCATCCACCAGCAGCACCGGATGCGAAAGCCGATCGAGGATCGCCTGACTCGCGGTGTGCTGCATGTGCAGGCTGCTCAGGTGCCGGTAGATCGCCATTGCTTCGACGAAGTGACCCCGAAGGCCATCCAGCCAGCCCACAGCTGCCGGTTCCAGTGGTTGCCGCCCGACACTGCGCAGCACCACCAGCATCACGCCCAATTCGTGGTCGTTGACCAACGGCAGCGCGCTCGCGTAGCGGGCACCAACTGGAATCAGAAAGTCTTGATAGAACGGGCTTTCGGCCACTTGTTTGTCACTGATGACCTCGTGGCAGTGGAGCCAGTCACCGGCACGCGGCACAAACACCAGAGGCGCGCGCGGATCGATGTGTTGGTATGTCCGCAGGTAGGCCAGGTGGGCCTCGGGTCTTGCCGGGCCGGCGTAGTGGCTGAATAGCGCCACGCCGGTGCGCTTGTCGACGCCGAGCAGTTGGACCGCCCATCCTTCACACAGGGTATTGATCGTCTCAAGCGCCAACTCCCAAGGCTGCCGGCCGGCCGCCGCGTTGTAGATCTGGCGGATCACTGTGTCGGTTGCGAGCTTGTCCATGGATTTTTTCCGAAATGGTCCAAGACCCACGGTAAGCGCAGGCTGTCCCGGAAGCCTATCACGGACTGACTCAGGCCATTGCGAAAGCGGCCGACCGACGATTGGGCGCGCTCGTTCAAACGACGATGACGGGAAACATGACAGAGGTTGCCACGACGAACCGCGAGGGTTGACCTGGCCTTGTGCGCGGTTTCGCAGCAAGATGCCTCATCACCCCAGCCAAGAGGCTCAGCACGAGGACTCTGCAACCCCGGTACCTGCCCGGTTGACTCATCCATTTGAAGGAGTCGGAATAACTTACAGCCTAGTGTTTTCCCCTAGAAGGGTCGTCAAGGTCCTGACCACAATGAAGTGCGACCGGACTTCTGCAGCCAGACAGCCCGGACCGCGCCAGTGGCCGCACACCGGGAATCAGCCTCCCGGGGCACGCTGGCGCATTTGTTGCGGTGCCCGCTGTCGGGCGCCGTCGTCCAGGCACTACGTCAACAAGGAGCCAATATGGCCATGATTCTCGGAACCGATGCCAACAACAACCTGACCGGCACGACCAGCGGTGACACCATTGTTGGCGCCGGCGGCAATGACAAGGTCAATGCCGGTGCTGGCAACGATCTGGTGGATGGCGGAGCGGGCAACGACAAGATCGACGGAGGGCTGGGCGACGACACGCTGCTGGGCGGCTCGGGCAATGACAACATCGACGACAACTCCGGCGCCAACCTGATCTACGGCGGCTCGGGCAACGACGACATCAAGCTGAAGGCGGGCCTCGGCTCCATCATCTACGGCGATGGTTACAACGGGTTCACGCTGACGGGCCCGGTGCTCGAACTGACCAGCCTGTCCACGACGCTGGGCAACGACAAGATCGACGGCAGCAGCGGAGCCGACGTGATCTACGGTGACAACGGCAACAACCTGAGTGGCAACGGCATCGGCGGCGACGATGACATCGACGGCGGTGCCGGCAACGACCTGGTCTACGGCGAAGGTGGCAAAGACGACATCCGGGGTGGCGATGGCGACGACACCCTGATCGGCGGTGCCGGGGGGGACAAGCTGGCCGGTGGCTCCGGGCGCGACCGGTTCGTCTACCAGAACACCTTCGAGTCCACCACTTCCGCGCTGGACAGGATATCCGATTTCACCATCGGACAGGACAAGTTCGACCTGACGGCGATGCTCGCCGGCGGCCTGGTCTGGAGTGGCGCAACTGCGGCCCTCAACAGCGTCTGGGTCACGCAGTCCGGCGGCAATACATTTGTGCGTGCCAATGTCAACGGGAACACCGATTTTGGTGTACAACTCAACGGCCTGCGCAACCTGGCAGCGAGCGATTTTCTGGGATTGGCATCAACGGCGAACCAGGCGCCCCTGTTGACTGGCGCCCCGGCGGTGCTTATGGCTGGCGCAGAGGACACACCGTACACGATTCTGGCCAGCGCCTTGCTGCAGGGGTATACCGACCCCAATGGCGATACGCTGACTGTGTCGGGCCTGATGGCGACGAATGGCGTGCTCACCGCCACGGCGACTGGCTGGACGTTTGCACCCAGCCCCAACTACAACGGTGCAGTGAATCTGAGCTACAACGTCGTGGACGGCAACGGTGGCAGCGTCGCTGCCGCGCGGAGCTTCAACCTCGCGCCGGTCAACGACGCAGTCACCGGCATCGCGACGGCCGTTTTGCTGGATGGCACCGAAGACACAGCGTACCAGGTCACTGCAGCCGAATTGCTGCAGGGCTTCAGCGATGTCGACAGCGCCACAAATGGGCAGTTGTTGAGCATCGCGGGCGCTGTGACGGCCACCAATGGCACGGTGAGCTACAACGCCGGGACGGCCAGTTACACCATCACGCCCGTGGCCAATTTCGCGGGGCCAGTGGAACTCAATTACCTTGTCACCGATGGCAACGGCAGCAGCGTCGCTGCGAGTCTGGCACTGTCCTTGAACGCCGACGCCGATACGCCGGTTCTGAATCCCGGCGCCAATGCGGCAAGCCAGGGCAACGGCGCAATCGGACTTGGGATCAGTGCGGCATTGTCCGATCTGGATGGCTCGGAAAGCCTGAGCATTGCCATTGCGGGCGTTCCTGCTGGCTGGGTTCTGTCGGCTGGTGTGTTGAACGAGGAGACAGGTACCTACCTATTGACCGGCCCGCAATTGGCGGCGCTGACGATCACGCCACCGCCGGGCACCAGTGGCGAGATCAGTCTGAGTGTTACCGCAACCGCGACGGAAGCCGCCAATGGCGACGCCGCCAGCCAGACTTCATCCCTGAAGATCAGTGTCACCCAATTGGGTGAATTGCAGGGCCAGGCCATCGACGGTTACATCGTCGGCGCCACCGTGTTCGCCGACGCGGATGCCGATGGCGTCCTTGACACGACCGAGGCGCGTGCCACCACCGATGCCAGCGGCAATTTCACACTGGTGGGTGGCAGCGGTTCGCTGGTGATGTTTGGCGGGACGGATGTATCAACGGGCCTGGCTTTCCAGGGGTTCTTGCGTGCGCCGGCGGGCTCGACGGTTGTCACGCCATTGACCACCTTGGTGCAGGCCTTGGCTGGACCGGGTGCGACACAAGTAGCCATCGACGCGGCAGCGGCCCAGGTGGCAAGCGCCTTTGGCATTGCGCCTGGGCTCAATTTGCTGTCTTTCGACCCGGTGGCGGCAATCGTGGCCGGCGCCGGCAACGCCGCCGCTGCCGAACAGGTGCTGGCCGCCGGGATCCAGGTTCAGAACGCCATAGTGCAGATCGGCGCGTTACTCACCGGTGCAGGCGCGACCAATGCCGGGCAGGCAGTTGTGACCGAACTGGCCAACTTGGTAGCAGCTGCCGGAGCAGGAACCGTGAATTTGGCTTCTGCCGGTGTCGTGGGCGGCCTCATTGACGCCGCCGCGGTCACAGCGGACGGCGTTGCACCTGCAGACGTGGGTGCAGTTGTTGGCGATGCCGCCAGCGTTCTCGCCGCCGCCAATACGGCGATCAACGAGGCTGTGATCCTAGGCAGTGGCACGGGCTTGCTGACAGAGCTGGCCCAGGTGGCCGTTGTTGCCCAGAGCAGCTCGGTGACCGACGATCTGGCCGCGGCCGGCGTCGCGAACAGTGCGGGAACCTTGACCACAGACTACACGGGCCCGGCACTTGATACGCTGGTTGGCTTGGCCGCCGCCGCTGTCGGCGACGTTGACGGCGGCCTGAACGGCACGCTTGGCAACGACACCTTGAGCGGCGGCACAGGCAACGACGCCGTTGCCGGTCTTGAAGGAAACGACTTGTTGATCGGCCTTGCCGGCAACGACACGCTGCTGGGCGGTGCTGGCAACGACACGATGCGCGGCGGCGCTGGCAATGACCTGCTCAACGGCGGTTTCATCGTGCAATACCTCACGCCGGCCGACTGGTCCGACACCGACCGTGCCGACTACAGCGACACAACCCAGCAGGTAGTTGTGAACCTGGCTACCGGCATCGCCGCCGGCGCCGAAATCGGCACGGACCAACTGATCGGCATCGAGGAAGTAGCCGGCGGCAGCGGCAACGACAGCCTGACCGGCTCGGGCAATTTCTTCGAGTCCTTCATCGGTGGGGCCGGCAACGACGCGATCAATGGGGCGGGGGGTAACGATCGGGCCGTGTATGCCGACGCAACCGGCGCGGTCAGCGCGAATCTCGGTTCCGGCAATGCGAACGCGCCAAGCGCTGTCGGCTCGGTCACCGGCGACCTGTCGGTGGGCGCGGACGCGCTGCTGGATGTGGAGCAAATTCGAGGGACGTCGTACGGCGACAGCTTCGTCGCCGCCGGTTTTGCCAGCTTGACCCAGCCTGGTGGGGTGGCAAGCACCTTCAACAGCTTTGAAGGTTTGGGCGGCAATGACACCATCACCGGCAACGGCAACACACGGGCCGACTACCTGTCAGCTACCGGGGCCGTCAATGTCGACCTGATTGCTGCGACGCCGACGATTGGCGGGTCATCCGGTAGCGCGAGCGGTGGTGGCGTAGGGATCGACACCATTTTGGGTGGCGTCAACAACGTGCGCGGCTCCGCCTACGCCGACAACTTCACCGGTGGCAGCGCAACCAGCGGGCAATCGTGGGAAGGGCGTGGTGGCGCCGACTTGATCGACGGTGGCAGCGGTTTTGACACTGCGCGCTACGCCTTCGACGGGCCAATCAGTGTCGGCTTGACGATCAACATGGCTGCCGGCACCGTCACTGGTGACCCGCTGTATACGGGCGTCGACACGCTGCGCAATGTTGAAGGTATTCAGGGATCGATCCTGGGCGACACATACGACGCAAGGGGATATGGCGCAGCCGGTGCACAAAACGTCAGCAGCGGCGTGGGAGCCTTTGGGACCTTCAATTCGTTTGAGGGTATGAACGGCAATGACACCATCTATGGCAATGGCGACACACAAATTGAGTTCTTCAACGCGCGCGAGGGCGTGGCGGTCGACCTGGCCGCAGGAAGCGTCGCCGGTGGCGCGTCCGTCGGCACCGACACCATCATGGGCGGCGTTGTTCGGGTGATCGGCTCCGCCTTTGACGACGTCATAACAGGCATCAACAACTCCGGCCCCAGCACCGTCAATACTGTTTTCGAAATTTTCCAGGGGCGCGGAGGCAATGACATCATCGATAGCAATGGAGGATTCGACCAGGTTCGCTACAACGAGGGCGCGCAGGCGACGCATGTTTTCAACGCCTCACTGCTGGCTTCGGCGCCAACGCTCAACGGCATCTATTTGTCAGTGAAGGGCGCCAGCCTGGTTGATGCGACAACGTTCATCGTGGTCGGCAATCCGGTGACGGTTGGAATCGATGAACTGATCAACATCAGTCAGATTCGAGGCTCCGTGTTCTCTGACTTCTTCGATGCCAGAGGCTATTCGCCGGACACAGGCTTTGGCAATGGCGCCTTCGTTGAATTCCAAGGAGACGGTGGCGACGACTATTTTTGGGGCAATGGCATCACACGCGTGTCCTATTCCGCAGCGGGAAGTGCGGTCACAGTTACCTTGACGGCTGGGGGAACAGGCTCAGCCAGTGGTGCATCGACTGGAGTGGATACCTTCCTCGGAGGCGTAGATCTGGTGCGCGGATCCGATTTCAACGACATGCTGATCGGCAGTTCAAGCGGAAACAGCTTTCAGGGCCGCAGCGGCGACGATACCATTCGTGGGGGCGGCGGCGACGACCGTATCGAAGGCCAAGGCGGGACCGACCTGATCGACTTCTCTGACGCAACCGCGGCGATCAACTTTACGCTAAACCAGGGCAGCAACGGTGGCAGCTTGTGGAGCAGCGGGGCGCTTGGCGGTGGTCTCGGAACGGACTCTTACCGCGATATCGAAGGTGTCATCGGCTCCGCCTTCAATGACAACCTGACCGGCAGCAGTGGCAATGATGCGCTGTATGCCGGAAGCGGAGATGACGTCCTCAATGGCGGGGACGGCAATGACAGCCTGTATGGCCAGCAAGGCAGCGACTTCTTTGTCAGCGGCGCTGGCAATGACACCCTGGATGGTGGCGTGGTGCTGGACCCGTTCTTTGGCAGTGACTTGAACACGGTCAGCTACAGCGGCGCGACGGCGGGCGTCAATCTCAACCTGTCCGGAATATCCGGCAACGGAAGCGTCGGAAGCGGCACGGTTAGTGGCGATGCGTCTGTCGGCTCCGATACTCTGATGAACATCAGCTTGATCCGAGGTTCGGGTTTTGCCGACACGATGTTGGGCAGCACCGCATTGATCTTCGAGCAGTTCGAGGGCGGTGCCGGCAACGACACCATCGACGGTGGCGTGATCACCGACTCGCTCAACGGCGACAACACCAACCGTCTGATGTACCAGAACACCCAGGGAGCGGGGGTGACGGTCGACTTCCTGGCTGGCACCGCGGTCGGCGCGGCAGGAAGTGATGCCGGCAACGACACCATCTCCAACTTTAATAGCGTTCGCGGTAGCAGTTTCGCGGATGCCCTGTATGGCACTGCCCGCGCCGACAACTTGCTGGAGGACTTCGAAGGCCGCAATGGAGACGATTACATCGACGGGCGGGGCGGCCTGGACCGTGTACGTTATGACACGGCTGGTGGGGCGGTGACGGCGAGTTTGGTGAGTGGCACCGCTACGAGCATCGGGGCCAACAACGCTGCGTCCATCGGGAACGACACCTTTTTCAATATCGAACAGCTCTCCGGCAGCCGCTTCAACGATAGCCTGACCGGCGGCAACGCTGCCAACGGGACCAGCATTGCCGATTACCTGGTGGCCGGCCTGAATGAAGGGTTCCGCGGCAATGGCGGTAACGACACCATCGACGGCGGGCAGGGAATGGACTTCGCGATTTTCAACAACGCTACCGTGGGCGTGACCGTGGTGCTGAACGACACTCTTGACGGCTGGGCCATGGATGGGCAAGGCGGCACCGACGTGCTGCGCGGCATTGAAGGCGTATCGGGAGGCCAATTCAACGACACACTGACGGGCAGTGATACCGGTGAATTCGAAGCCTTTGGTGGTCGGGAGGGCAGTGACACGATCGACGGCAAGGGAGGGCGTGACCGGGCGGATTACTTTGCATCCAGAGCCGGTATCAACGTCGTACTTGGAAACGGCGGCGCAGACGGCACGGCAAGCGACGGTTATGGCTCCACCGACATCCTGCGCAACATCGAGGACGTGCGTGGTTCACGCGACTTCAACGACTCGATCACCGGCAACGAGTTGAACAACACGCTGGACGCTTTGGGGGGTAACGACAGCCTCGATGGCGGCAACGGCAACGACACCCTGGCTGGTGGCCGAGGCAACGATTCGCTGGTTGGAGGCAGCGGTGCCGACACCTTCGTCTGGAATCTTGGCGACGGCGGCGTGGTCGGGACACCGGCGACCGACATCGTGGCAGATTTTCTGGCGGGAGACGTGATCGACCTGCGCGGTCTGCTGGTGGGAGAGTCCCACGTCGGCAACGACCCGGGAAACCTCGTGAACTACCTGCAGTTTTCGTACGACGGCAGCAACACCATCATTCAGGTCGATTCCGACGGGTCGCTCAAAGGCCTGGGCATCGACCAGACAATCACGCTGGTCGGTTACAACCACGGCACGGTCAGCGCCAGCATCCTGCAATACATGCTCAGTTCCGGGGACCTGTTCACCAACTGAACCAGGACGGGCCAGGCTTCGGACCGGCCGCCAGGCGGGTGGGCTGCCCGCCCGAATCCGCTACTCCACCTTGGCCTTGGTGCGCAGCTCCTGCTGGAATTGCGAGAGTTTTTGCTGCGTCAATTGTTGGGCGATCTGCGGCTTGACGTCGTCGAATTTCGGCAACTGGGTGTCACGCACATCCTCGAGCCGGATGATGTGGTAGCCGAACTGCGACTTCACCGGCGTCTCGGTCGTCTTGCCTTTTTCCAGCGCCGTCATCGCGTCGGAAAACTCCTTCACGTAGCTGCCAGCCGCCGCCCAGTCGAGCTGGCCGCCATTGGCGCCGGAGCCCGGGTCCTTGGAGGACTTCTTGGCGATCTCGTCGAACTTGCCGCCTTTCTTCAGGCTGGCGATGATCGCCTTGGCATCGGCCTCTTTCTCCACCAGGATGTGGCTCGCCTTGTATTCCTTGCCGCTGTTGGCTGCGGCGAACTTGTCGTATTCAGCCTTGGCGTCGGCGTCGGATACCGGGTTCTGCTTCTGGAATTCGGCGAACAGCTCGCGGATCAGCAGCGACTGGCGCGCCAGTTCCATCTGGATGCGGAAGTCGTCGGTCACGTCGAGGCCGCGCTTTTGCGCCTCCTGCATGAAGATCTCGCGCATGATGACCTCTTCACGCAGCTGGCCCTGCATCTCGGGGGTCACCGGGCGGCCGGACTTGGCCACCTGCTGGGCCAGCGCGTCGGCGCGCGCGGTGGGCACGGCCTTTCCGTTGACGATGGCGATGTTCTGTGCATGGGCGGGCAGGGCGGCCAGGGAGGCCAACACGGCGGCGAGCAGGGTCGCGATCAGGGACTTCTTCATGGTTTCTCTCGGTAGTTTCAAGGGGATGGTGGGGGGCTGGTGGTCGCGCGCAGGCGACCGGGGGACTCACAGCAATTCGATGGCCAGCGCGTGCAGGCCCTGGTCCAGAAAATCTTGCAGCGCATCATACACAAGGCGGTGCCGCTGCACGCGGCTCCGGCCTTCAAACTGCGGGCACGCAATCCGCACCCGGAAATGCGTGCCGAAACCGGTGCCATTGACACCGGCATGGCCGGCATGGTCGGCGCTTTCGTCGAGCACCTGCAACGCACTCGGTGCGAGCCGTTCCCGCAGGCGCTGCTCGATCGCGGTGGCGGTGGGGGCGCCCGTCACGGCTTGGCCTTGTCCTCGTCGCTCTTGAGGTGCGGCGATATGTAGAAACCCTGACCGACCAGAAATGCGACCGGGAAGACATAACCCCAGATCTTGAAGTCGACCCAGGCCTCTGTGCTGAAGAACACCGCCACGTAGGCGTTGATGACCGCCATGAAGACGCAGTAGATGATCCAGGCCACATTCAGCCGCATCCAGACGCGGTCGGGCAGTTCGAGCTGGGAGCCCAGCATGAGCTTGAGAAAACTCTTCTTGAAAGTCCACACGGCGATGGTCAGGCCGAGCGCGATGGCAAGGTAGAGCACGGTGGGTTTCCACTTGATGAAGCGCTCGTCGTGCAGGTACAGGGTCAGCGCGCCGAACGCCAGGATCATCACCAGCGTGGCCTTCTGCATCGTGGCCACCTTTCGGTCGATGGAATAGATCACCGCTGTCTGCAGCACCGTGGCCGCCATCAGCACGGCCGTGGCCACGTAGATGTCGTAGAGCTTGTAGGCGCCGAAGAACAGGGCAATCGGCAGGAAGTCGAGCAGAAGTCTCATTCCGGCTTGAAATCCAGCGAGGCGGAGTTCATGCAGTAGCGCAGGCCCGTGGGCGCCGGGCCATCGGGGAACACATGGCCGAGGTGGGCGCCGCAATCCGCGCAATGCACCTCGGTGCGCTTCATCCACAGCATGCCATCGACCTTGGTGCCGACCGCGTCTTCGGCCAGCGGCCGGAAGTAGCTCGGCCAGCCGGTGCCGGAGTCGAACTTCGCATCCGACGCAAACAGCGGCTTGCCGCAGCAGATGCAGGTGTAGGTGCCGCGGTCATGGTGCTCGGCGTATTTGCCGGTGAAGGCGCGCTCGGTGGCTTCGTGGCGCGCCACGTCGAAGGCCATCGGCTCGGCCGCCTTGGAGGCCAGCAAGGCCTTCCACTCGGCGTCGGATTTTTCAATTTTGTACGGCATGGTCTGATTTTCGCTTGGTTTTCAGGACGAGCAGCTGATTTCGATTCCTGCCGCCCAATCGGGCGGAAAGCCGGCATGGGAATCGTGCCCGGGGTGCGCGTCGAAAGGGGATTGCAACAGCTGCAGCAAGGTGGCCACCTCGGCGAAATCCCCGTCCTTGGCCTTTCGGATCGCCTGTTCGCCCAAATGGTTCCGCAATACGAATTTCGGGTTGCTGCGCTCCATCAAGGCGAGTGCGTCCTGCCGGGGCATACCGGCCAGCGCCTGCGCATGGGCCTGCTTCCAGGCGTCGAACCCGGCCCGGTCGAGGAACAGATCGCGTACCGGCTCCGGCGCGTCACCCGCCACATCCCGGGTCAGCCGGTGCCAGAAGATGGTGTAGTCGACGCGGTCCGCCGCGAGCAGCTTGAAGATGCCGTCGACCAGTACCCGGTGTTCCTCCCGCGCTTCGGCAAGGCCCAGCTTGGCGCCCATGCGCCGTTGCAGTTCCGCAGGAAATACCGCCTTGTAGGATTCCAGCGCCGCCAGTGCCAGCTCCTGTTCACCGATCAGCGGCAGCAGGGCCTGCCCCAGGCAGAACAGGTTCCAGTACGCGATATTCGGTTGCCGGTTGAAGGCATAGCGCCCCTGGTTGTCCGAATGGTTGCAGATGTGGCCGGGGTCGAACGCATCCAGGAACTGGAACGGGCCGTAGTCGATTGTCAGGCCCAGCATGCTCATGTTGTCGGTGTTCATCACGCCATGGCAAAAACCCACCGATTGCCATTGGGCCAGCAGGCTGGCTGTGCGTTCGCTGACCGCTTCGAGCAAGGCCGCGTAGGCATTGCCGCCGAACCGCTCAGTCGTGCGGCACGCGGGATAAAACTGGTCGATGGTGTGGTCTGCCAGTACGCGCAGGGAATCGGTGTCGCCGGCATAGGAGAAATGCTCGAAATGCCCGAAGCGCAGAAAACTGGGCGCCACACGCGTCACCACGGCCGCGGTTTCCACCTCTTCGCGTCGCACCGGGGCATCCGAGCCGGTCACCGCCAGCGCACGGGTGGTCGGGATGCCCAGTCCGTGCATGGCTTCGGAACACAGGAATTCCCGGATCGAGCCGCGCAGCACGGCGCGGCCATCTCCCATGCGGGAGTAGGGGGTCTTGCCGGCGCCCTTGAGCTGCAACTCCTGCAACTGGCCTGCCGGACTGGCGATGTCACCGAGCAGGATCGCACGTCCGTCACCCAGTTGACCCGCCCACTGCCCGAACTGGTGGCCGCTGTAGACACTGGCCAGTGGCCGCGAACCCGGCAGGACCCGGTTGCCCGCCAGGACCTGCAGCGCGG
This sequence comes from Rhodoferax sp., assembly GCA_031383745.1. Lineage (GTDB taxonomy): Bacteria > Pseudomonadota > Gammaproteobacteria > Burkholderiales > Burkholderiaceae_C > CAISIP01. Next base: position 14,079 of record JANMZX010000486.1, read on the forward strand.
CGTCGGACTGCATCCACCGGGGGTCGAGGCCCATTTCCAGCGCCAGCGACTCGTTGCGGCCGATCCAGTAAGGCGCGGGCAAGGGGGTCGGCCGCAATTCGGTATGGAATTGCGGGCCCAGGGCGGCAAAGCGGTTGCCCAGCGCGACGGAGTGGGGCTGGGAGTCGGCGTGCGCCGGTTCGACGATCATGTCCATGGGGGGAATTGTCCCGCAGTCGGCCCATCCCCCCGGATCCGGGGGAATTTCCCTGTTCGCCCCGGTGCCGGCTTGGGCAATACTACGGCCCTGCCGCGATCGAAACCACGCCCCTTCTCACCGACCACATCCTACGGAGTCCACCCATGCTTGGCCTGATGCAAAACCAACAGCTGATGATCTCGTCCCTGATCGAACACGCCAACCGGCACCACCGTGAGGGTGAAATCGTGTCGCGGCGGGTCGAGGGTGACCTGCACCGCTGCACCTACCAGGACATCGCGGCCCGGTCGCGCCAGGTGGCGCACGCGCTCGACGGCATGCAACTGGCCTTCGGCGACCGGGTCGCCACGCTGGCGTGGAATGGTTACCGGCACCTGGAACTGTATTTCGGCGTCAGCGGCACGGGCCGGGTGCTGCACACCCTGAACCCGCGCCTGCATCCGGACCAGATTGCCTGGATCGCCAACCATGCACAGGACCAGGTGCTGTGTTTCGACATGACGTTTCTGCCGATCATCAAGGCCATGCAGGGCAAGGCCACGACCATCAGGCATTACATCGCGCTGTGTGACGCCGACAAATTGCCGGCCCACACCGGCATCGCCGGCCTGACCAGCTACGAGGCCTGGATTGCGCCGCATCCCGCGGCCTATGCCTGGGCGGAATTCGACGAGAACTCGGCCTCCAGCATGTGTTACACCAGCGGCACGACGGGCAATCCGAAGGCGGCCTTGTACAGCCACCGGTCCACGATCCTGCACGCGATGGCCGGCAGCCTGCCCGATGCCCTGAACATGAGCGCGCGCGACAGCGTCCTGCCGGTGGTGCCGATGTTCCATGTCAACGCCTGGGGCCTGCCGTATGCTGCGGCGATGACCGGCGCCAAGATGGTGTTTCCGGGGCCAGCCATGGACGGCAAGTCGATCTTCGAACTGATCGAGGGCGAGAAGGTCAGCTTCGCTGCGGGCGTGCCCACGGTCTGGCAGATGATGCTGTCGCACATGCAGGCCGGCAAGCTCCGGTTCTCGACCCTCAAACGCACCGTGATCGGTGGCTCGGCCTGTCCGCCTGCCATGATCACCGCCTTCAACGACGACTATGGCGTCGAGGTGCTGCACGCCTGGGGCATGACCGAGATGTCGCCGCTGGGCACGGTCTGCACGCTGAAGAACAAGCACCTCGGCATGTCGCCGGAAGACAAGATGAAGGTCCGGCTCAAGCAGGGGCGGGGCCTGTATGGCGTGGACATGAAGATCGTCGACCCGGACGGCCGCGAACTGCCCTGGGACGGCAAGGCCTTCGGCGATCTGCTGGTCAAGGGGCCGTGGATCATCGCCGACTACTTCAACTCCGAGGCGGGTTCGCCGCTGGTGGACGGCTGGTTCCCCACCGGCGATGTGGCCACCATCGACGACGACGGCTACATGCAGATCACCGACCGCAGCAAGGACGTGATCAAGTCCGGTGGAGAGTGGATCAGCTCGATCGACGTGGAGAACATCGCGGTGGCCCATCCGGCCGTGGCGATGGCGGCCTGCATCGGCATCCGGCATCCGAAATGGGACGAGCGCCCGATCATCGCCGTGGTGAAGAAGCCCGGCGCCGAGGTGACGCGCGAAGAGCTGCTGGCGTTTTACGAAGGCAAGATCGCCAAGTGGCAGGTGCCCGACGACGTGGTCTTCGTCGATGCCATCCCGCTGGGCGGCACCGGCAAGATGCAGAAGACCAAGCTGCGCGAGATCCTCAAGGATTACGTGCTGCCCGGCGTCTGATCCGCCATCGGGCCCCTGTCGCGTCGGCGATACGGGCTAGGGGCAACCCCTATCGTGGCCCGGGCCAAAAGGCTGTACGCTCGCGGCCATCTGTATCAAGGAGTGTTCTAGATGAAATCTGTCATGAAGTGCGTGGCTGTGGCGGCCGTTGTCCTGTGTGCCGGTTCGGCATATGCGCAAAAGGGTGAAACCGTCAAGCTGGTACGCATCGATCCGTTGACCGGCCTGCTCGGGCCGGTGGGCATCAGCCAGGACAAGGGTTACAAGTTCTTCGCCGAGAAGTTCAGCGGCGCGGGCAACCCGGCAGGCGTGAAGTGGGAATTCAGCACCATCGACAACAAGCTCAGCCCGGCGGAAAGTCTGAATGCGCTGAAAGCGGCCATCGACAGCGGCGTGCGCTACATCATCCAGGGCAACGGTTCCTCGGTCGCGCTGGCGCTGTCGGACGCGGTCACCAAGCACAATGAGCGCAACCCCGGCAAGGAAGTCCTGTACCTGAACGACTCCGCCGTCGATCCCGACCTGACCAACAGCAAGTGCAGCTACTGGCATTTCCGCTTCGACGCGGACACCTCGATGAAGATGGAGGCGATGTCGAGCTTCATGGTCGACCAGAAGGACGTCAAGAAGGTCTACATCCTGGGCCAGAACTACTCGCACGGCGTGCAGGTCGCCAAGTTCGCCAAGGAAACGCTGGCACGCAAGCGCCCCGATATCCAGATCGTCGGCGAAGACCTGCACCCGCTGGCGCAGACCCGCGATTTCGCACCCTACATCGCCAAGATCAAGGCCTCCGGCGCCGACACGGTGATCACCGGCAACTGGGGTTCGGACCTGTCGCTACTGATCAAGGCGGCCACCGATGGTGGCTACAACGGCAAGTTCTTCACCTATTACGCGGGCGTCACCGGCACCCCAACGGCATTGGGTACCAACGGCGCCGGCAAGGTGTACCAGATTGCCTACAACCACTACAACATGGGTGGGCAGATGGACAAGTGGATGAAGGAATTCAAGGCCAAGTACAACGACGACTTCTACACCGGCTCGACCATCCGCATCTTCGAGACCCTGGGTGCGGCCATGGCCAAGGCCAAGTCCACCGACCCGGTCAAGGTGGCAGCAGCGCTCGAAGGCATCAAGGTCGACAGCTTCAACGGCGAAGTCGAGATGCGCAAGGCGGACCACCAATTGCAGCAGAAGCTGTACATGTCGGTGTGGGACAAGGCCAGCGCCAAATACCCCTACAGCCCGGAGAACACCGGCATGACGATGGTGCCGCTGAAGGAATACCCAAACTACGTGTCCAGCACGCCGACCAGCTGCCAGATGAAGCGCCCGGGCTGATGCCTGAGCAGTTGCAGGCAGGCTGACCAACTGGTCTGAGCCAGGAGCCCGAGCGGCAGATCCGTCTCGGGCTTTTTCATTTACCGCGTTGAGGAAGGCCCGGCTACATGGAGTTTTTCATCATCTCGATGCTCAACGGCGTGAGCTACGGCTTGCTGTTGTTCATGCTCAGTTCGGGCCTGACACTGATCTTCAGCATGATGGGAGTGCTCAACTTTGCGCACGCCAGCTTCTACATGCTCGGGGCCTATACCGGGTACACCATTGCAAGTTTCGCCGGATTCTGGCCGGCGCTGGTACTGGCACCCCTGGTGGTCGGCGCCATGGGGGCGTTGTTCGAGAAGGTGTGTTTGCGCCGGGTCCACAAATTCGGACATGTGGCGGAGTTGCTCATCACCTTCGGTCTTGCCTATGTGGTGCTCGAACTGGTGCAACTGGTCTGGGGCCGGATCGCGCTCGACTTCAAACCACCTGAATCGCTGCGCGGGCCGGCGTTCACCCTGGTCAACCACTCGGTGGACGGCTTGCAGCTGTTCTTGGGGGCTGCCCCGCAGGCCATGTGCAGTGCCGCAGATGCGGCGGTTCGGGTCGTCTGTTCGCCATTTCCGGCGACCCGCGGCTTCATGATGCTGGTGGCGCTGGTGATGCTGGTATCGGTCTGGCTGCTGCTCACCCGCACCCGGATCGGGCTGGTGATCCAGGCCGCCCTGACGCACCCGGACATGGTCGAGGCCCTGGGCCACAACGTGCCGCGCGTGTTCATGCTGGTGTTCGGCGCCGGCGCCGGGCTGGCGGGGCTGGCGGGCGTGATCGGTGGCAGCATCTTCCTGACCGAACCGTCGATGGCGGCGACCGTCGGCTCGGTGATCTTTGTGGTGGTGGTGGTCGGCGGCATGGGGTCCCTGTCCGGCGCCTTCCTGGCCTCGGTGCTGATCGGTGTGATCCAGACCTTCGCCATCGCATTCGACACGTCCTTGGGCACCCTGGCACAGCAGATCGGCCTGCCGCTGAGCCCAGGTGTCGCGGCCAACACCTACATCAAGCTCACGCTGGCGCAGGTGGCTCCGATCCTGCCCTACCTGTTCCTGATCCTGATCCTGATCTTCCGCCCCAAGGGCCTGCTCGGCACACGGGAGGGATGAGCCATGAAACAACCGATCAACCGCACCCGCTGGATCATCTGGAGTTCGTTCGCGCTGCTCATGGCGGTCGCGCCACTGGGGTTCACCAGCGGCCTGGGCATCACCGTGCTGTCGCAGATGGGCATCGCCATCATCGCCTGTCTGTCGTACAACATGCTGTTCGGCCAGGGCGGCATGCTGAGTTTCGGCCACGCGGTGTACACCGGCCTGGGGTCCTTCCTGGCGATCCATGCCCTGAACGCGGCCACGTCGGGCAGCATTCCCCTGCCCGTGGCGCTGGTGCCGCTGGCCGGTGGCGTGGCCGGCCTGGGGTTTGCGGTGCTGTTTGGTTACGTCACCACCCGCAAGGCCGGCAATACCTTCGCCATGATCACGCTGGGACTGGGTGAACTGGTTTTTGCCCTGTCGCTGATGATTCCGGAGTTCTTCGGCGGGGAGGGCGGCGTGTCGGGAAACCGCATGTCCAAGGATGGCCTGTGGGGCATCACCTTCGGGCCACCGATCCAGGTCTATTACCTGATCGCCATCTATACCTTTGTGTGTGTCGCCGCCATGTACGCGTTCACCCGAACGCCTCTCGGGCGCATGCTCAACGCGGTGCGGGACAACCCGGAGCGGGTGGAGTTCGTGGGGTACGACACCCAGCGCGTGCGTTACCTGGCGTTCATAATCGCCGGGTTTTTCGCCGGCATCTCGGGTGGCCTCGCCGCCCTGAATTTCGAGATCGTCACCGCCGAGGTGGTCGGCGCCGGTCGTTCGGGCGCCTATCTGCTGTTCACCTTCCTGGGCGGGGCGACCTTCTTCTTCGGCCCGATCCTGGGCGCGATCCTGATGGTGCTGGCCTTCGTGCTGTTCAGCGAGTTCAGCCAGGCCTGGCTGCTGTACCTGGGGCTGATCTTCATGTTCACCGTCATGTACGCACCGGGCGGCATTGCCAGCCTGATCATGATGAACCTGCGGGTGGCTGGTTTCGGGCGGCTGCGCGAACTGCTGCCCAGCTACCTGGGTCTGGCGCTGGCTGCCGTGGTGATGCTGCTGGGCGCGTCGGCCATCGTCGAGATGGTCTACCACCTGCAACTCCACAGCACCTCCGGGTCGACGCTGCGATACCTGGGCATGCCGCTCGACGTGCGCAGCGTGGCCAGCTGGGCCGGTTCGGCGCTGGTGCTGGCAGTTGGGCTGGCGCTGTTCGAGTGGGTGCGCCGTGGATTTGCACACAAATGGGGCGCGGTCCAGACCCATATTGAAGAAGAAACCAGACGCCGGGAGGCCGTGCAATGAGCCCCGTTTCCATGAACGCCCTCGAACTCAAGGGCCTGCGCAAGAGTTTTGGCAAGACCGAAATCATTCGCGGCGTCGACCTGGCCGTGAAGGCCGGCGAGCGCATCGGGGTCATCGGCCCCAACGGCGCCGGCAAGTCGACCCTGTTCAACCTGATCAGCGGGCGCCTGGCGCCCAGCAGTGGCGAGGTATTGCTCAATGGCAAGCGCATCGATGGTCTGAAGCCCTTCGAGATCAACCGGCTGGGCCTGTCGCGCAGCTTCCAGATCACCAACATATTCCCCAAGCTCAGCGTGTTCGAGAACCTGCGCTGCGGTGTGTTGTGGAGCCTGGGCTACAGATACAGTTTCTGGAAATTCCTGGCCGACCTGGACGACGCCAATGCCCGCACCGAGGAATTGATGCAGATGATCCACCTCGACCGCAAGCGCGACGTGCTGGCGATGAACCTGACCTACGCAGAACAGCGGGCGCTCGAGATCGGCATCACCATCGCCGGCGGCGCCGATGTGGTGCTGCTCGATGAACCCACCGCGGGCATGAGCCGCAGCGAGACAACGCGTTTCATCGAACTGATCCTGCAGGTGACGGTTGGCAAGACGTTGCTGACGGTCGAGCACGACATGGGTGTGGTGTTCGGGCTGGCCGACAAGATCGCCGTCGTGGTGTACGGAGAGGTGCTGGCCTTCGACACGCCGCAGGCGGTTCGCGCCAATGCCCGCGTCCAGGAGGCCTACCTCGGTTCGTCGGTGGCCGACGCACAGGCGGGAGGGCACTGACATGCTGCTGGAAGTCAAGGATCTCAACGCGTTCTACGGCAAGAGCCATGTGTTGCACGGTGTGGCCCTGAGCGTTGGCAAGGGCGAGATCGTGGCCCTGCTCGGGCGCAACGGGTCGGGCCGCAGCACGACCGCCAAGGCCATCATGGGCATGGTGGAGTGCAGGGGCTCGGTGCGCTGGCGGGGTGCCGAAATCCTCGGCAGGAAGGCGTTCGAGATCGCCCACCTGGGCATTGGCTACGTGCCCGAAAACCGCGACATCTTCCCCAAACTCACGGTCGAGCAGAACCTGCTGCTGGGGCAAAAGGGCAGCGGCAAGGACAGCCGCTGGTCGTTCCAGGACATGTACACCATGTTTCCGCGGCTCAAGGAACGCCAGCACACCGAGGCTGGCGTGTTGTCGGGTGGTGAGCAGCAGATGTTGACGCTGTGCCGCACGCTGATGGGCGACCCGGATCTGATCATCATCGACGAGCCCACCGAGGGCCTGGCACCCAAGATCGTCGAACTTGTGGGCGAGTACCTCAAGAGCCTCAAGGACCGGGGCATCTCGGTGCTGCTGATCGAGCAGAAGCTGACCATCGCGATGGCGATCTCCGACCGCGCGCTGGTCATGGGCCATGGCAGCATCGTGTTCGATGGCACGCCGGCTTCGCTGCGCCAGGACACGGCCACGCGCAAGGAATGGCTGGAGGTTTAGTATCCGCTCTGGTGCTTTTGTCCCGACCGTGACAAGAGCCGGGTGAGGGCGCTGGCTTCGACCCTACAATTTGAAAAAGAACGATCGTTCTATTTTCCCTGGCTTCGGCCTTTTTTCAGAAGGACCCTCCATGACTGCGCAATACAACCTGCACGGCGATGTCGCCGTCATCACGCTGAACAACCCGCCTGTCAACGGCCTGGGTCTTGCCACACGGGTGGGCATCACCGACGGACTGGGTCGTGCTGCGGCGGACCCGGCGGTCAAGGCGATTGTCATCACCGGCGCTGGCAAGGCGTTTTCGGGTGGCGCCGACATCAAGGAGTTCGGCTCGCCGAAGTCCCTGCAGGAACCCAATTTGCTCAGCGTGATCCTGGCGATCGAAAACTCCGCAAAACCGGTGGTCGCCGCAGTGCACTCGGTTGCGATGGGCGGTGGCCTCGAACTCGCGCTGGGATGCCACTACCGCATCGCGGCACCGGGTTGCAGCGTCGCACTTCCTGAAGTCAAGCTGGGCCTGATACCGGGCGCCGGTGGCACACAGCGCCTGCCGCGCGTGCTGGGTGTGGAGGTCGCGCTGAACATGATCGTCAGCGGCGAACCGATCAAGAGCGAGATGCTCGCCAGCCTGCCGGGGCAGAAGCTGTTCGACAAGATGGCGGCCTCGGCCGAGTCGCTGGAACAGGAGGCCCTGGCCTACGCCCGTTCCGTGGCCGATGCGCGCCCGCTGCCACTGGTGCGCAATCTGCCGTGCAGGCACCCGCTGGGCGACGCCTATTTCCAGTTTGCCCGCAACATGGTCGGCGGCATGTCCAAGAATTTTCCGGCGCCACTCAGGTGCGTCGAGGCGGTCGAGGCGGCCACCAAGCAGAAATTTGATCAGGGCATGGTGACGGAGCGCGATATCTTCATCAACCTGATGTGGACACCCGAGTGCAAGGCCCTGCGCCACCTGTTCATGGCCGAACGCGCCACGTCCAAGATCCCCGATGTACCCGCCGATACCCCGCAGCGCGCCGTGAACTCGGTGGCTGTCATCGGCGCCGGCACCATGGGTGGCGGCATCAGCATGAACTTCCTGAACGCCGGCATCCCGGTCAAGATTCTGGAGATGAAGCAGGAGGCGCTGGACCGCGGCATTGCCACCATCCGCAAGAACTACGAGTCGCAGGTCAAGCGCGGCAAACTCAAGCAGGACAAATACGAGCAGCGCATGGCGCTGCTGAGCACCACGCTCGACTACGCCGACCTGAAGGACACCGACATGGTGATCGAGGCCGTGTTCGAGGACATGGGCGTGAAGGAGACCGTGTTCAAGAAGCTCGACGAGGTGATGAAGCCCGGGGCGATCCTGGCCAGCAACACCTCCACGCTGGACATGAACAGAATCGCCGGCTTCACCCAGCGCCCGCAGGACGTGATCGGCACGCACTTCTTCAGCCCGGCCAATGTGATGCGCCTGCTGGAGGTGGTGCGCGGCGAAAAGACCGGCAAGGACGTGCTGGCCACCGTGATGGCGCTGGGCAAGAAGATCAAGAAGACCACCGTGGTA
>JANMZX010000507.1:0-7396 GCA_031383745.1 Rhodoferax sp.
GGCCGGCGCCGAGTTCGGCATCGTCGCGGTCGGTGCGAGGGCCTATGCCAGCAACACGCTGGAGTCGGGCTGGATCCCGTCGCCATTGCCGGCCGTGTACACCGGCGACTCGATGAAGGCCTACCGCGAATGGCTGCCCGCAGGCGGCTACGAAGGTACGGGGTCGATCGGCGGAAGTTATGTCGCGTCCGGCGTCGAGGGTTACTACCTCACGCCCTACGAACTGGGGTACGGACCGTTCGTCAAGTTCGACCATGAATTTGCCGGTCGCGCCGCACTGGAAAAGATGCTGCAGGACAAGCGCGCGCAACGCAAGAAGGTCACGTTCGAATGGAGCAGCGAGGACCTGGGGCGGATTTTTGCTTCTCTCACCAGCCCGACCGACAACCACAAGTTTTTCGATCTGCCCAACGCCAACTACGCGTCATCCTCCTACGACAGGGTCATGAAAGGCGACAAGATGGTCGGCATGTCGATGTTCACCGGTTACAGCGACAATGAAAACGTCGGCCTGTCCCTGGGTGTGGTGGACGCCGACGTCCAGATCGGCGATGTGCTGACCCTGGTGTGGGGTGAGGAAAACGGCGGCACCCGCAAGCCGACGGTGGAGCGCCACAAGCAGACGGAAGTCCGTGTGCGGGTCGCGGCCACGCCGTACGCACGCGACGCCCGTGAGGGCTACCACCAGGGCTGGCGTTCGCGCCAGGCCTGATCTCCCGCGGGACGCTCCGGACATGGCCACCGACGATCAGGCACACACGCACCCCGGGCCGGCCGATCCGCCCGGTGGCGGCCTGCAGGCCGGCACCGAGAGTGCACAGGTGCGTGTGCAGCTGCGGCTGCGCGAAATGATCCTCGCGGGTGAATTGCCTGGTGGTGCGCGCATCGCCGAGCTGGCGATCGTCGAAAAGCTGGGTGTGTCGCGTACGCCGATCCGCGCCGCGCTGATGCGCCTGGAGCAGGAAGGCCTGCTGCAGGTGCTGCCCAACGGCGGTTATGCGGTCAAGACGTTCAGCGAGCGCGATATCTCCGAGGCCATCGAGTTGCGTGGCACGGTCGAGGGCCTGCTGGCGCGCCTGGCTGCAGAACGCGGTGCGCCGGCCGTCGTGATGGCCGAGGCGCGCCGATGCCTGGAGGAGATCGACGCGTTCCTGCAGGCGCCGACCCTGTCGGACGCGGCGTTCTCGCGTTATGTGTCGCTGAACGAGCAGTTTCACGCGCTGTTGCGTGAAATGGCCGGCAGCGAGGTCATCACCGGGCAACTGGACCGGGTGATGAGCCTGCCTTTTGCCTCGCCGTCGGCCTTCGTGATCGAACAGTCGAACTCGCCGCAGGCGCGCGACATGCTGGTGGTCGCTCAGGACCAGCACTGGCAGGTGCTCGACGCTATCGAGCAGCGCCAGGGCGCGCGGGCCGAAGATGTCATGCGCGAGCATTCGCGCATCGCGCAGCGCAATCTGCGCCAGGCAGTGCGCAATCAGACCATCCGCAGCCTGCCGGGCGTGCAGCTGATCCGGCGCCGTAGCGGCTGACGACGGGCCGTGGCATCCTACCGTGGTGCTGCGCCAGCTTCTTTGCAACAACTTTGGAGACCACCATGAACATCCGCAAAAGAACTTTCATCCAGGGCCTGGCCGCAGGGGCGATTGGCCTGCAGACCGGCTTCGCCGCAGCACAACAGGGCGTTCCCTTCAAGATCGGGCTGCTGCTGCCCATGACCGGGCCGTTCGCATCGACCGGTCGCCAGATCGACAATGGCGTGCGCCTGTACATGGCGCAATTCGGCGACAAGGTGGCCGGCCGACCGGTTCAGATCATCCTCAAGGACGACACCGGTGTGCCGGACATCACCAAACGTCTGGCGCAGGAACTGGTGGTCAACGAGAAGGTCGATGTGCTGGCCGGATTCGGGCTCACGCCCCTGGCGCTGGCCACCGCGCCGATCGCAACCCAGTCCAAGACGCCGATGGTCATCATGGCGGCGGCCACGTCCATCATCACCGAAGCCTCGCCCTACATCATCCGCACCAGCATGACGATACCGCAGGTCACGCTGGGCGTGGCCGAGTGGGCACCCAAGAACGGCATCAAGAAGGTCGTCAGCCTGGTGACCGACTACGGCCCCGGTATCGATGCCGAAAAAACCTTCCGCGAGCGTTTCCTGCTCAACGGCGGGCAGATCCTCGGGGAATTGCGGGTGCCCTTGCGCAACCCGGATTACGCGCCCTTCCTGCAGAAGGTGCGCGACCTCAAGCCGGATGCCATGTTCGTGTTCGTTCCTGCTGGCGCTGGCACGGCGCTGCTCAAGCAGTTTGCCGAACGCGGGCTCGACAAGGCCGGCATCAAACTGATCGGCGAGGGCAGCGTGGCCGACGACGAGATCCTCAACGAGATGGGCGACGTGGCGCTGGGTCTGGTGACTTCGCACCCGTATTCGGCCTCCCACAATTCGCCGGCAAACAAGAAATTCGTGGAAGCCTTCATGAAGCAGAGCAAGGGCGTGCGCCCCAACTTCTTCGGCGTGGCCGCCTACGACGGCATGCGCGTGATCTACGAGGCGGTCAAGGCCACGAAGGGCAGCGGCAATGGCGACGCGCTGGTGGCGGCGATGAAGGGCCAGATCTTCGAGAGCCCGCGCGGCCCGATCTATATCGATGCGCAGACGCGCGACATCGTGCAGAACGTCTATGTCCGCCGCGTGGAGCGGGTCAACGGCCAGCTCTACAACATGGAGTTCGATGTGCTGAAGGACGTGAAGGACCCGGCCAAGACAGGCAAATAGCGCCGTATGCGGCCCGCGGTGCCATATCAATCGGGCATATCAACTAGTTCGCGAGAGAACTTGCGTATCCTCTGACAGTCCGGGACCATTGGCCGGCTGCAACATCTGGAGACACTTCATGCACAAGAGACGTTTTCTCGGCGCCATCGCGCTGGCCATCGGCGCCCTGGCCTCGAGCAACCTCCTGGCGCAGGACAACAAGTTCAGGATCGGTCTCATCCTGCCGATGACCGGCCCGTTTGCCTCCACCGGCAAGCAGATCGACGCGGCGGTCAAGCTGTACCTCGCGCAAAACGGCGACTCCGCGGCGGGCAGGAAGATCGAGGTGATCCTGAAGGACGACGCCGGCACGCCCGACACCACCAAGCGCATCGCGCAGGAACTGGTGGTCAACGACAAGGTCAACGTGCTGGCCGGGTTCGGCCTTACGCCGCTGGCTCTGGCCACTGCGCCGATTGCGACGCAGGCCAAGACCCCCATGGTGGTGATGGCGGCGGCCACGTCCAGCATCACCGAGGCCTCGCCTTACATCATCCGCACCAGTTTCACGCTGCCCCAGGCGGCAGTCGGTATCGCCGACTGGGCGCCGAAGAACGGCATCAAGAACGTGGTCACGGTCGTGTCCGACTACGGCCCCGGCATCGACGCCGAGCGCTACTTCAAGGACCGCTTCCTGTTCAACGGCGGCAAGGTGACCGACAGCCTGCGCGTGCCTCTGCGCAACCCGGATTTCGCGCCCTTCCTGCAGAAGGTGCGCGACCTCAAGCCCGACGCGATGTTCGTGTTCGTGCCCTCCGGGGCCGGTGCCGCCGTGATGAAGCAGTTCACCGAACGCGGCATGGACAAGGCCGGCATCAAGCTGATCGGCCCGGGCGACGTGGTGGACGACGACATCCTCAACGACATGGGCGATGCCACGCTGGGCACTGTCACGTCACACCACTACTCGGCGGCCCACAAATCGCCCACCAACCAGAAGTTCGTCGATGCCTTCCAGAAGGCGAACAAGGGCCTGCGGCCGAATTTCATGGCCGTGGGGGGCTACGACGGCATGCGCGTGATTGTCGAGGCGCTCAAGGCCAGCAAGGGTGCCGGCGGTGGCGATGGGCTGCTGGCGGCCATGAAGGGCCAGATCTTCGAGAGCCCGCGCGGCCCTATGTTCATCGATGCGCAGACCCGCGACGTGGTGCACAACATCTACATCCGCAAGGTGGAAAAGGTCAACGGCCAGCTCTACAACGTGGAGTTCGAGACGATCAAGGACGTCAAGGACCCTGGCAAGTCCAGGTAGCCACCCCGCCGTACACCCGTGTTGACCATCCTCTTCGACGGCATTGCCTATGGCATGCTGTTGTTCATTCTGGCTGTCGGGCTCGCCGTCACGATGGGCCTGATGAACTTCATCAACCTGGCCCATGGCGCCTTTGCCATGGTGGGTGGTTACATCACGGTGCTGCTGATGCAGCACGCCGGTGTGCCGTTCCTGGTGTGCCTGCCGCTGGCGTTCGCCGGGTCGGCGCTGCTCGGCGGGCTGCTGGAGCGCACGCTCTACCGGCGCATGTATGCCAAGCCGCACCTGGACCAGGTCCTGTTCTCGATCGGCCTGACCTTCATGGCGGTGGCCAGTGCCGACTATTTCATCGGTTCCACGCAACAGATCGTGCAGTTGCCGGACTACCTCAAGGGGCGCACCGAATTGTTCGGCGGCGCCCTGGGCATGGGCCACTACCGGATGTTCATCATTGTGGTGTGCGCGGCGTTGACCATCGGTCTGCAGTACATCCTGGCCAGGACGCGCTTCGGCAGCCGGCTGCGCGCGTCGGTGGACGACCAGCGTGTAGCCGCCGGCCTGGGCATCAACGTGAACCTGGTGTTCCTGTCTACCTTCGCCGTCGGATCCGGCCTGGCCGGCCTGGGCGGAGCACTGGGCGCCGAGGTGCTGGGGCTGGACCCGACCTTTCCGCTCAAGTTCATGATCTACTTCCTGATCGTGGTGGCGGTCGGCGGTACCACCTCGATCACCGGCCCGCTGCTGGCAGCGCTGCTGCTGGGCATCGCCGACGTGGCCGGCAAGTACTACATCCCCAAACTGGGCGCCTTCATCGTCTACAGCCTCATGATCGCCATTCTGATCTGGCGGCCCCAGGGCCTGTTTTCACGCGGAGGCAAATAGATGGATCCCCGCACATCCCTGTTGACCGCGAGCCGCTGGAAGCCCTGGGAGCCGGTGTGCTGGCTGCTCGCCTTTGCCGCGCCATTGGCCGTGCCGGGGCATTCCCTGCTGGTCAGCGAAATCGCCATCGTCGCCCTGTTCGCCATGTCGCTGGACCTGATCCTGGGCTACACCGGCATCGTGTCGCTGGGGCACGCCGCGTTTTTCGGTGTCGGCGCTTATGCGGCTGCGCTGTTCGCCAAACACGTCATGCCTGACCCGCTCGCCGGGCTGGTCGTCGCCATGCTCGTCGCCACCGCCCTGGGCGCCGTGTGCAGCCTCACGATCATGCGGGGCTCCGACCTGACCCGCTTGATGGTGACGCTGGGTGTGGGCCTGATCATGATGGAACTGGCCAACAAGCTCGATTGGCTGACCGGTGGCGCCGATGGATTGCAAGGCGTGGTGATGGGGCCGGTGCTGGGCCAGTTCGAGTTCGACCTGACCGGCCGCACCGCCGCCTTCTACGCACTGGTGGTGTGCCTGGTGTTCTTCCTGCTGCTGCGCCGGCTGGTGCGGTCGCCGTTCGGTGCGACGCTGATGGCCATCCGCGACAACCGCCTGCGGGCGATGGCCATCGGGATCCCGGTGCACTCCCGCCTGGCGGTGATCTACACGGTGGCGGCTGCCGTGGCGGGCGTGGCCGGCGGCCTGCTGGCGCAGACTACCGGCTTCGCCTCGCTCGACCTGTTCGCGTTCGACCGGTCGGCCGACCTGATGCTGATGCTGGTGATCGGCGGCACCGGCTGGTTGTGGGGCGGGATCGCCGGCGCCATCGTGTTCAAGCTGCTGCACAACGTGATCGCTGCGATCACGCCGCAGTACTGGACATTCTGGATCGGGCTGTTCCTGGTGGTGCTGGTCATGGTGGGGCGCGAGCGGCTGCTGAGTCCCAGGGCCTGGTTTGGTGGGGGGAAGGCGCGATGAGCGGGGTCGGTGCCGTCACGCTGCCCGACGTCGTTCTGAGCTGCCAGGGCCTGGTCAAGAAGTTCGGCGGGATCACCGCCACCAACGACGTGACGCTGCAGCTGCGCCGTGGCGCCCGCCATGCCCTGATAGGGCCCAATGGCGCCGGCAAGACCACCCTGGTCAACCTGCTGACCGGCGTGCTGGAACCCACCGCCGGCAGCATCACGCTGCTGGGGCGGGACATCACCCGTCTGGCGCCGCATGAACGCGCGCACCGCGGCATGGTGCGCACGTTCCAGATCAACCAGCTGTTCGACTCGCTGACGCCCCTGCAGACGCTGGCCCTGACCGTGTCCCAGCACCAGGGGCTGGGCGCGCGCTGGTGGCAGCCGCTAGGTGCCAACGCGGCCGTTACGGCGCGTTGCGAAGCGTTGCTGGCGCAGTTCCACCTGACCGAGGTGATGGACCAGCCCACCCGCGTGCTGGCCTATGGCAAGCGGCGCCTGCTCGAGATCGCGATTGCGCTGGCCTGTGAACCGAGCGTGCTGCTGCTCGACGAGCCGGTGGCCGGTGTGCCGGCCGGCGAGCGCGAAGAACTGCTGCAGACCGTGGCGGCCCTGCCTGCCGATGTGTCCATCCTGCTGATCGAACACGACATGGACCTCGTATTCAGCTTCGCCAAACGCATGACCGTGCTGGTCAACGGCACCGTATTGACCGAAGGCGACCCGCAGCAGATCGCGAACGACCCGGAAGTCCGGGCCGTGTACCTGGGCACCACGGAGACCGTCCATGGCTGAGCTGCTGCAGGTCCGTCAGCTGAGCGCGGGTTATGGCGAGGCCGTGATCCTGCACGATGTCGACCTGTCGCTGGGCGAAGGTCAGACACTGGCGCTGCTGGGGCGCAACGGCACCGGCAAGACCACCCTGATCAACACGCTGGCGGGCGCCACGCGGCAACACGGCGGCAGCATCATCCTGGCCGGCAAGCCGCTGCACACGCTGGCCTCCCATGAGCGCGCGGCCGCCGGCATCGGCTGGGTGCCGCAGGAGCGCAACATCTTCAAGTCGCTCACGGTGCACGAAAACCTGACCGCCGTGGCGCGGCCGGGCAAGTGGACTCCAGCCAGGGTGTACGAGATGTTCGCCCGGCTTGCCGAACGCAAGGGCAACCTGGGTACCCAGCTCTCCGGCGGCGAGCAGCAGATGCTGGCGGTGGGCCGTGCGCTGGTGCTCAACCCCACGCTGCTGCTGCTCGACGAGCCACTGGAGGGCCTGGCACCGATCATCGTGCAGGAACTGCTGGGAGCCATCCGCCGGATCACCCGCGACGAAGGCCTGTCGGCCATCGTCGTGGAGCAGCATCCGCAGGCGATCCTTGCCATCTCCGACAGCGCCGCGGTGCTCGACCGTGGCACCGTGGTGCATAGCGGCGCCGCTGACGACCTGCTCGACCAGCCGGAGCTGCTCGACCGGCTGCTCGGCGTGGCGCG
>JANMZX010000534.1:0-7583 GCA_031383745.1 Rhodoferax sp.
TGGCACACAACAGGTGTTCGACGCGGTGCGTTCCGTGGTGACGCCCTTGCAGATCGACCGGCCCTGCGGCCCGGATGCGATGGACGCACACGACGCGTTGTTTGCAGACAGCATGGCCCGGGCACTGCGTATGGCGGTGCGCGAGGGCATGGCCGGTTTCACCCTGCGCGGTGTGTGATCCGATCCATCGACCCTGCCCACTCCACTCAGGAAGACCGACCCGCATGACCCCCATCCACATCACCTACCTCAACGGCCCCGACATCGCTGCCCTGGCGCTCACCGACGACGAGATCCTGCAGGCCATCGAGTCCAGCCTGGCCTCGCAGGGCCGCGGCGAATGCGTCATCGAGCCGCGCATGCACCTGGCGCCCAAGGCCGGGGTGGACGGCCACTTCAATGTGCTGCGTGGCGCCATCGGTGCGCCGATCAACCTGGCGGGCGTCAAGGTGGTGGGCGACTTTGTCGACAACTACAAGCAGGGCCTGCCATCCGAGTTTGGCGTGCTGAACCTGTTCGACCCGCGCACCGGCATTCCGGTGGCCATCGTCGACGCCACCGCCATCACCGACATGCGAACCGGTGCGGTGACGGCCATCGGCGCCAAGCACCTCGCGCGCAAGAACAGCAAGGTGCTGGGCCATATCGGTGCACGTGGCACCGCCTACTGGAACGTGCGTCTGCTCGACAAGCTGTTCGACTTCGACGAGATCCGCGTGCATTCTGCGCGGCCCGAGAGCCGCAACGCGTTCGGTGCGCGCCTGTCGCAGGATCTGGGCAAGCCAGTGCGTGTGTGCGACAACTGGCACGACACTGTCGCGGGCGCCGACATCGTGGTAGAGGCCTCGCGTCTGCGCGCACCCGAGCCCCTGCTGAAGACGGAATGGATCAAGCCCGGCGCCTTCGTCGTGCCCTACGGCACCATGAGTGCGGTGGAACTCAGCCTGACCGACATCATGTCCAAGCTGGTGGTGGACGACTGGGGCCAGTGCAAGGGCGGGCAGTTCGGCTCCTTGCGTGCCCACGTGGAGGCGGGCAAGCTGTCGGCACAGACCTTGCATGCCGAGATGGGGCAGGTGGTGGCAGGGCTGAAACCGGGGCGCGAAAACGACGACGAGAACATCCTGTTCTGGCACCGCGGCCTGTCGCTGAGCGACATTGCACTGGGTTATGCGATGTTGCAGAAGGCGCAAGGGATGGGGATTGGTCAGCGTTTGCGCTTTCGCTGATCCGTCCAGCCTGGAGAACTCATGCCATCGATGGCGATTGATCATGCATGTGGCGATCATGCGTGAACTACCCATAGGGAAACCACGCATGCGCGTGCATAGACAACTGAATAGAGTAGCCGGCGGGATCATGATGTCTCTTGTCGAGTGGCTGGACGCTGGCTGTTTTCCGGTGGGAGAGATTCGGCATGGCGGTGGACGAGAGCACGCCGTTGCTGAACGATCTGGCCGGGCAGCGTGATGGCATGGTAAGGAACCGGCATGCGAATACGACGTCCAACCGATACACTGGCTTCAGAAGTCTGTCGCAGGCCAGCCCTGCGTGAGTACCCAACCCCGTTTTCCAACCAGGAGTAATGCCATGAGCAAAAAGATTTCACGCCGCGACATTCTTGCGGCCGGTGCAGGGTTGACCGGCGCGGCCGGCATGGCGGGCGCGTTGTGGCCCGGGATCGCCCTGGCGCAGTCGGGCGGCGCGACACGGCCGCTGCTGACAGTGCGTGCTGCAGCCGACTTCGAACTCATCGACCCGGCGCACCGGCGCGGCCCGGTGGATGGCAACGTCATGCGCGTGGTCTACCAGCGCCTGATGCAGCCCAAGCCCAATTCGGCCGAGATCGAGCTCGATGCCGCCGCAGAGATGAAGCAGACCTCGCCCACCACGATCGAGTTCCGGCTCAAGCCGGGCCTGATGTTCACCGACGGCTTTGGCGAGATGACCGCCGAGGACGTGAAGTTCTCGTTCGAACGCATCGGCCTGCCGCCAGCGGCGGGCGCCAAGGAGTCGTCCTACAAGGGCGATTGGCTGCACCTGACAACGGTGGAGGTGAAGAGCAAGTACGAGGGCCGCATCGTGCTGGCCAAGCCGCGCGCCAACCTGTACGACGTGGTGATCGCCGACGGCTCGGGCTGCATCGTCAGCAAGAAGGCGGTCGAGCAGCGCGGTGTTGAATTCGGTCTGAAACCGGTGGGTTCCGGGCAGTACCAGGTGGCATCGTTGGACCGCCAGAAGGGCGCGGTGCTCAAGCGCAATGCGAACTACAAGGGCAGCCGGCCGGGCCGCTACGAGGAGATCAACATCCGGGTGATCACCGATCCGAAGACGACCGAACTCGCATTGCGCGCCGGGGAACTCGATTTCGCGATCCTGCCGCCGGCAGCCGCAGAACCGCTGCGCAGCGTCGCCGGGCTGACCGTCAGCGACCAGCCCTCGTTTACCTACGTGTGGATGGGCATGAACGTCGAGAAAGGCCCGCTGGCCGACCTGCGGGTGCGCCAGGCGATCCGCCTGGGCGTGGATGTGGACCAGATGCTGCTGGCCGGCTACAACGGCAAGGCGCCACGGCTCAACACCGCGCTGCCGCCCCAGGTGGTCGGGCACTGGCGCGAGGCGCCGGTGTACCGGCGCAACGTGGCCGAAGCCAGGGCGTTGCTGGCCGCGGCCGGACAGAAAGACCTCAAACTGCGGCTGACCGTCCTCAACGCGCCCGAATTCCAGAACATGGCGCTGGTGGCCAAGGCCTTGCTGGCCGAGATCGGCGTGACCATCGACGTCGACGTCCAGCCCGGCGGCACCTACTGGAGCTCCGGCAAGGCCGAGACCGGCAAGAACCTCGATCTCTACATGTCGCGCTTCAGCGCCAAGCACGACCCGAACTTCGTGCTGCAGTGGTTCGTGCCGGGGCAGATCGGCAACTGGAACTGGTCGCGCTGGAACAACCCCGAGTTCGACACGCTGTTCAAGGACTCCGACAGCGAGACCGACGCTGCCAAGCGGCGCAACATGGTGCTCGAGATGCAGCGCACGATGGACAAGTCGGCAGCCTTCATCTGGCTGACCAACGAGGCCAGCGGGCTGGTGCACAAGAGCGCCATCAAGCCGGCCTCGGTGCCGGGCTGGATCGACTGGCAATACGCGGATTTCAGTGCAGGCTGAGACCGCGCGTTACCTCGCCAGCCGCCTGGTCACCACCGCGCTGATCATTTTCGGCGCGATGGTGCTGCTGTTCACGCTCAGCAGCCTGGTGCCGGGTGACCCGGCGGCGATCCTGCTGGGGCCGCAGGCCACGCCGGAGTACTCCCGGCGCATGATCAGCGAGATGGGGCTGGACCAGCCGCTGCACATCCGGCTCTGGCGCTTTTTCTCCAACGCGGCCAGCGGCAACCTGGGCATCGACATCGTCTCGGGGCGCTCGGTGGCCGGCATGATCGCCGCGGTGATTCCGTACACCATCATCCTGACGTTGTCGGCCATTGCGTTGGCCGTGGTCACCGGCATCCCGCTGGGCATCTATGCGGCCACGCACCGCGGCACGGTGATGGACAGCATCCTGGCCTTCATCTCGGTGGCCTTCATCGCAGTGCCGGGCTTCGTGGTCGCGATCCTCTTGCTGCTGATATTCGCCATCTGGCTCGACTGGCTGCCGGTGCTGGGGACCAGCCGCAGCGGCGACTGGCTCGACGAGTTCAGGCGCATGGTCCTGCCCACGGTGGCGCTGGCGCTGAGTTGGGTGGGCTTCATCGCGCGCCTGGTCCGCACCTCGATGCTGGAGGTGATGGGTGAGAACTACATCCGCACCTCGCGCGCCTACGGCCTGTCCGAGCGGCTGATCACCTACAAATACGCACTCAAGAACGCCTGTATCCCCACCATCACCATCCTGGGCCTGGGCATAGGCCGGCTGCTGGGCGGCGCGGTGCTGATCGAGATCGTGTTTGCACGGCCGGGGCTGGGGCGCCTGATCTACGGCGCGATCTCGGAGCGCAACTATCCCGTCGTGCAGGGCGCGGTGCTGGTCGTGGTGGTGGTATTCGTGCTGGTGAACCTGGTGGTGGACCTGTCCTATTCGGCGATCGACCCGCGCATCCGCCATGGCGGCGGCGGTCAGGCTGGCGGGCGCTGACATGTGGGCCGCCGTCGGGTCAACCCTGCGCAAGGTGTGCACCACGCTCACCGGTGTGGTCGGTTTCGTGATCGTCGTGCTGGTCATGGGTTGCGCGCTGCTGGCGCCCTGGGTGGCCACCCACAACCCGGATGCGCTGGATGTGATGAACCGGTTCGCCGCACCGTCGGGCGCCCACTGGTTCGGAACCGATCATCTCGGCCGCGACCTGTTCTCGCGCATGGTGCACGGCTCGCGCGTCGCCATGCAGGTCTCGCTGTCGGCGATCGCCATCGCGCTGAGCACCGGAACGGCGCTGGGCATCCTGGCGGCCTACCTGCCGGCACGCAGCGAGCGCTTCGTGCTGATCGTGTTCGACGTCATCTCCTCTTTCCCCAGCCTGGTGCTGGCGCTGGCGGCGGTGGCGGTGTTCGGGCCGTCCACCGGCATCGTGGTGGTGATCGTCGCGGTGACGCTGATACCCCACTTTGGCCGCGTGGCGCGCTCGCAGACGCTCACACTCAAGAGTGCGCCCTTTCTGGAGGCAGAGCGCATCCTGGGGGCGGCCTGGCCGCGGGTGGTGTTCTTCCATGTATTGCCCAACATCCTGGGGCCCTTGGTCATCCTGGCCTCGATGGACATTCCGGTGGTGATCACCATCGAGGCCGGCCTGTCCTTCCTTGGACTGGGCGTGCGCCCACCGCTGGCGAGCTGGGGCACGCTGATCCAGGACGGCTACCAGTACCTGTCGCAGACCTGGGTGCCGGTGGTGGTGTCCAGCGTTGCGCTGGGTGTGGCAACCCTCGGTTTCACGCTGTTTGGCGAGGCGCTGCGCGACGCGGTCGACCCCCGTATCGGACGGGAGTACTGAGATGCCAATCGACGCCTTGCACACTCCGTTGGTCAAGATTCGAGGGCTCAAGCTCGAAGCCTCGACACAACGCGGCACTGCGCACATCCTGCGCGGCTTCGACCTGGACATCGGTCGCGGCCGCATTCTGGGCGTGGTGGGTGAATCAGGCTCCGGCAAATCCAGCCTCGCCAGCTGCCTGCTGCGGCTGTTGCCGACCAACATCACCCGTCTGGCCGGCACGGTCGAGTTCGACGGAACCGATCTGCTGAAACTCGATGACGCCAGCATGGCGCAGTGGCGCGGCAAACGCATTGCCATGATCTTCCAGGACCCGATGACCGCGCTGAACCCGCTGTTCACCGTGGCCACCCATCTGGTGGATGTGTTGAAGCGCCGCCACCCCGGCATCGCGCGCCAGGACGCGCTGGACCGTTCGCGCGACGCACTGGTGAGTGTGGGCATCGCCGACCCCGACCTGCGCCTGACGGCCTATCCGCACCAGCTCTCGGGCGGCATGCGCCAGCGGGTGATGATCGCCATGGCCCTGCTGGTGGAACCCGACCTGCTGCTGGCTGATGAGCCCACCACCGCGCTCGATGCCACGGTGGAGGCGCAGATCGTCGACCTGTTCGAGGGGCTGCGCAGCAGGTTCTCCGGCTCCATCGTCTTCATTTCGCACCACCTCGGCCTGGTGGCGCAACTGTGTGACGACCTGTGCGTGATGTATGGCGGCACGGTGGTCGAGACCGGCCCGGTGGCCGACGTGCTGGCCAACCCGCAACACCCTTACACCCGCGCCCTGCTGGCGTGCGAGATCGACTCCGGCGCCCAGGGAGGGCGGCTGGTGTCCATCCCCGGCGAGGTGCAGGATCCGGTGGCGCCGCATGTGGCCTGCGTGTTTGCGCCCCGGTGCGCACATGCCGACGCGCGTTGCCGTTCCAGTGTGCCTGCTTTGCAGGAGTGTGGTGTGCAGCGGCGGGTGGCTTGCGTGCGATGGGGGGAGTTGGGATGAACACGGTCACGCCACTCGCCAACAAGGCTCTGGTGGAGCTCAAGGGAGTCAGTGTGGTCTTCGGCGGAAACGTGCGCGCCCTGGACGACGTCACCCTGACCATCGCGCAAGGCGACATCGTCGGCCTGGTCGGTGAATCGGGGTCGGGCAAGACCACCTTGTGCCGCGCCATCGTGGGTCTGACGCCGGCCAGCAGCGGCGAGGTGCGGCTCAACGGTGCATCGGTCGCGTCCCAGCTGGCGTCGAACCCACTGGCCTTCCGGCGCCAGGTGCAGATGCTGCTGCAGGACGCGGTGGCATCCCTGTCGCCGCGCATGACGATCGGCCGCACCTTGCACGAACCAATCGCGATCCACAGTTTGCCCAGGGAAGAGGCCAGCAGCCGGCTGCAGGCGATCCTCAAGCGGCTCGGGCTGCCGGCCGACGTGCTGGTGAAGTTTCCGCACCAGATCTCGGGCGGGCAGGCGCGCCGCGTTGGCGTGGCGCGGGCCCTGGTGATGCAGCCGCAGGTCATCATCGCCGACGAGCCCACAGCGGGGCTGGATGTGTCGGTGCAGGGCGAGTTGCTCAACCTGCTGCTTGACCTGCAGCAGGAGTTCGGCCTGACCTACCTGCTGGTCAGCCACAACCTCAACGTGATCCGCCGCGTGACGGCGCGCACCGCCGTGATGTACCTGGGCCAGATCGTCGAGGAGGCGCCGACGCGCGAACTCTTCGACAAACCGGCGCATCCGTATTCGGCGGCCCTGCTGTCCACCAACCCGGCCATTGACCCGGCGCACCGCAACCGGCGCATCGTGCTCAAGGGCGAAATACCCAGTGTGGTGAACCCACCGTCCGGCTGCCGTTTCCATACCCGCTGCCCTGTGGCGCAGCCGCGTTGCAGCAGCGATGCGCCGCCCCTGACCGACATCGGGCCGGGACGCATGGTGCGCTGCCACTTCCCGTATTCCCTGGACCCGGCGCGGTGAGCACCATCGACAGATGAAAACCGTTGACCAGTTCCCGCGCCCCGTGCGCGAAATCATGACCGCATGGATCCCCATGCCCGATGGCACGCAGCTGGCTGCGCGCATCTGGCTGCCGCAGGATGCCGAGACCGACCCGGTGCCGGCCGTGCTGGAGTACCTGCCGTACCGCCGGCGCGACGGCACCAGCGCGCGCGATTCGGTGACCCAGCCCTACCTGGCCGGCCATGGGTATGCGGCGGTGCGGGTGGACATCCGCGGCACCGGCGATTCCGAAGGCCTGATGCTGGACGAATACGACCTGCCCGAGATCCACGACGGCGCCGAGGTGATCGCCTGGCTGGCGCGCCAGCCCTGGTGCAATGGCCGCGTCGGCATGTGGGGCATCAGCTGGGGTGGCATCAACACACTGGAGATTGCCGCGCTGCAGCCGCCGGCGCTCCAGGCCATCATGCCCATGGGATTTGCGCAGGACCGCTACAACGGCGACTGCCACTACATGGGCGGCTGCATGCTCGAGGGCAACACCAGCTGGGGCGGCACCTTGCTCTCTGGCACGGCGCGCCCGCCCGACCCGGCGGTGGTGGGTGAGCGCTGGCGCGCGATGTGGCTGGAGCGGCTGGAAAACACGACGCTGCC
>JANMZX010000537.1:0-4762 GCA_031383745.1 Rhodoferax sp.
TCCTTGCGCGACGAGATCACCACCCGGGCACCGTGCTGGGCCAGGCGTTCGGCGATGGCGCGGCCGATGCCGCGCGAGGAGCCGGTGATGACGGCCACCTGGCCGTCGAGATCAAACAGGTTCATGGTTCGGGTTCCTTTCGGTTTGCAACGGGGCCCTGCGCCACGCCAGTCAACCGCGCTGCGCCAACAACAGCGACAAGCCCAGCCGCAATTCGGCGAGGTCCTCATTGACCGTCAAAAACACAATCTCGTCATCGACAGCGTCATATCCATGGATGATTCGGTTGCGCAAATCGATCGCCGATTTCAGATTCGCGACCGATGCAACAAGTGCTGGCTCGATCCTGGCCTTTCGGGAACAGGCTTCCCCGAGGATTTCGAGTTGTCGCTCCACGGCGGACCGCCGCATCGTGTCGGCGGCGTACCCTGGGAATGAGACTCCCGCCACGAACTCCATGGCCGAATCAATAGCTCCGTGCGCGTCAACCAGCAGCTTGGGCGTCTTGTCGGTCATAAATCAGAGTGCGGGTCTGGTTGACGGACTGCAAAAAGTAGGGGTTGCGGATGAAGCGCGGATTCACCAGATCTACGTGCCGGCCCAGCAACTGTTCAAGCGCGTCGGCAAGTGCCATCCAGCGTTTGGCAGGGGAGCCCGGCGCATGTGCGTCCAACTCGACCAGAAAATCAAAGTCACTGGAGTCCACATCGAAATCCGCCCCCGCTGCAGAGCCAAACAACTCCATATGGGCAACACCATGCTGTTCACACAAGGCAGCTATGCGGGGTAACTGGTTGGCCAGCGAGGCGAGCATGTACGAATTATCAAACAATTCCATCGACACCCGTCCCCTTGGCAAGGTGAACGGCCGGCATCGTCACAGCCCTCTGAACCGGCCACAATACAGCGGGGCGCGGCCAGTGCATGGGCAGTCGCCGCGAAGACCTGCGACAGCTGGATTGAACGCTGCCGCGACTACTGGAGCCTGGAATGATCGACCTGTATACCTGGACCACGCCCAACGGCCGCAAGGTCTCCATCATGCTGGAGGAGACTGGCCTGGCCTACCGCGTGAAGCCGGTCAACATCGGCAAGGGCGAGCAGTTCGCGCCGGACTTTTTGGCCATCAGCCCCAACAACCGCATCCCGGCCATCGTCGACCACGACGGCCCGCACGGCCAGCCGATGCCGCTGTTCGAGTCGGGCGCGATCCTGCTGTACCTGGCCTACAAGACCGGCAAGTTCCTGCCCACGGACGTGACACAGCAGTTCCAGGTGATCCAGTGGCTGATGTTCCAGATGGGTGGCGTCGGGCCGATGTTCGGCCAGGCGCACCACTTCCTGCGTGCGGCGCCCGAACCGGTGCCGTATGCGATCGAGCGTTACACCAACGAGGCGCGGCGACTGTACAAGGTGCTCGACCAGCAACTGCAGGGGCGACCCTACCTGGCCGGTGACTATTCGATTGCGGACATCGCCACCTATCCCTGGATCGCGCGCCACGAGTGGCACCAGGTGGACCTGGGCGATTTCCCGGCGGTGCAGCAGTGGTTCGGGCGCGTGGGCGCGCGACCGGCGGTTCAAAGAGGGATGGCGGTGCCTTGAACGACTGCCGGGTCTGCCAGGCGGCCGTGCGGATCCGGCAAGGCGGCGCAAGGGCATCCGGAAAGACATCGGCCCGTGGAACGCGCCGCGCGCAGCCCGGCCATCACCTCCGTATTGACGGGCCTTTTCGGAAGGCACATACTTTCTGCCCGACCTCGTCATAGGTGACTGCAGGAGGTACAACCATGCACACCCAGCCGATCCAGCGCCGCGCCGTGCTGGGCAGTATCGCGGCCTCGTTTGCGCCTGCGTGTTTCGCGCAACGCGCCGCGAAAGTGGGCTGGTTGTCGCTCACGTCGCGCGGAATCTACGCCGAGATCACCTCCCGCGGCTACAT
Organism: Rhodoferax sp.; assembly: GCA_031383745.1. Classification (GTDB taxonomy): domain Bacteria; phylum Pseudomonadota; class Gammaproteobacteria; order Burkholderiales; family Burkholderiaceae_C; genus CAISIP01. Next base: position 1,943 of record JANMZX010000537.1, read on the forward strand.
CTTGGGTCTGGCCGAGGCCGGGTATGCCGAGGGCCGCAATCTGGTGCTCGAACGCCGCTCGCCCGAAGGCGATGTGTTCAAGCTGCGGGCGCTGGCACGGGAGCTGGTGCAGGCGCGCGTGGATGTGATCTTCGCGCCGGCCAAGATTCTGGCCGACGCGGCGTGGTCGGCCACCCGGACGATTCCGACGGTGATCGCCACGGTGACCGACCCGGTGATAGTCGACTATGCGGTGTCACTGGCGCACCCGGGCAAGCACATCACGGGCGTCACGACGGCCAACGCCGAACTGATCGGCAAGCGCCTGCAGCTGCTGACCGAACTGGTACCAGGTCTCAAGCGGGTGGCGATACCGATCGATCCCGACCTGCTGGCAAGCTGCACCGAGGAGGTCACGCTGATGGAGAAGGCGGCGCGACAACTCGGCATCACGCTGCTGCGCGTGCCGATCAAGGCCGACGCAACCGACATGTCCGCCACGGTGAAGGCGGCCGTGCGCAGCGCAGTGTCAGCCAGGGCGCAGGCCATCGTGATGGCGCCGATGACGTCCAACTACGACGTGACCGACCGGCTGGCCATGGAGGCACGCCAGCACGGTCTGCCATTCCTGCACGACATCCCGCAGCTCGCCCGCGACGGGCTGGCCGTGTACGGCCCCGACTTCGAGGACATCTTCCGCCGCGCCGGCCACTACACGGCCCGCATCCTCAAGGGAGAACGCCCGGCCGACATGCCGATCGAGGAGCCACGCAGCTTCCAGCTGATCGTCAACCAGAACACGGCCCGGGCACTGGGTATCACCGTGCCTGCATCGATCCTGTTGCGTGCGGACGAAGTCATCCGGTGACCGCAGGCGATCGTGGCGGGTGGGCGCTACAGGTTGTCGCGCGCGATCCGGGTATTCCAGTGCCGGCTCAAGACCTGCTCCTCGCCATGCCAGGCGTCCAGCCGGGCGTACAGGACGAAATGCGTCCCGGTGCAACTGATCCGGGTCTGCGCCTCGGTGCGTATGCGCCAACCCGCACGGCCCATGGTGGTGGTCAAGCTGATCTCCTGCTCGGCGCTCAGCGGGTCGTCGGGGTGGATGGAGAAGCGCAGCTCGCCATTGGTGTCGTAATCCACGTCGGTGTCGGTGGTGCGCCAGGCTCCGCGGTCACGCGTGCGCAAGAGGTGCACGCGGCCATCGGGGGAGGACCGGTCAATGCGGTCGAGTGGCTGGTTCGTGGCGCGTGCACGGGTTTCCTGCAGGGCCGCGGGCGCTGCGCCTGCGGGTTCGGCAAACGGCGCCAACGCGGCATCCAGCGCCGCGGCTTGGGGGCGCACCGGCAATCGCAACACACTGCTGCCGCACTGCAGCGTTACCGTCGCCGGCGCGGGTGATGGCCATGCGATGGGCCAATAACTGTTGGACAAAGCCACCCGCAGGCGGTGCCCTGGCGGTACAGCCTGCGCCAGGCCGCACAACAGGATTCGCACGCGGTACGGTTGCCCCGGCACCAAGGGCTGCGGGTCGGCGTCGCCCTCACGGTGCGACAAGTTCAGCAGGCCATAACCCAGGCGCAGCGAGCTGCCGTCGGGCGCCACATCACACAGGCGCGCGGCCAGCAGGGCCTGCGGCTGGTCGCTGATGATGTCGAGCTCCAGTACGGCTTCACCCAACAACTCCATGCGACCGGTCAATGGCGCGGTGTCGAAACACAGGCTTTGGGCGTCGTCGCTGCGCTGGTCGTCCGACAAATCGGGCCCCAAGCCGTAAGAACATTGGTACCCGGCCTGCAGCCCTGTGGTCTGCGGGCTGTGGATGTGCAGCGGGTGCAATTCGGCAGAGTGGGCCTCCAAGCCAGTCAGGTTGAGGTGCAGCAGCGCCGGCTCGTGTCGGGCTGGCGGCCAGACCGGCTCCGCCACCCAGCGGCCGGGCCAGTCCGGCACCAGCTTGGCCGGCTGCACCCACTCGCCCATCCACACGCGCAGCATCGGCTCGTCCATGATGCCGGTGTCCATGTCTTTCAACCAGTGGTCCCACCAGCGGATCGCCTCCTGCAGGAAACCGATTGCGGGGCCGGGCCGGGCGAGGTGCGGCACCGAATGCGCCCAGGGGCCGATCAGCGCCTTTTTCGGCACGCTGAGGTGTTCCAGCAGGGGGAGGACGTTGCGCGAATAACTGTCGGCCCAGCCGCTGATCGCATACACCGGCACCTGGATGCGGCGGTAGTCCTCACACACCGAGCCGGGCTTCCAGTAGTCGTCGCGGCGCTGGTGCGAGAGCCAGGTCTGCACCGGCAGCGTCGTGTTTTCCAGCCGCTCCAGCCACATCGCGCGCCAGCGCTCACCCACCACCGCCGGGTCGGGCGGGCGGGCCGTGCCAGAGAGCAAGGTGCCGCCCCAGCTGGTGTTGCCCTCGAGCATGCAGCCACCCATGAAGTGGCAGTCGCCGTTGTAGCGGTCGTGGGTGAAGCCCATGGGCATGATCGCCCGGAGCGCCGGTGGTTGCAGGGCCGCCACCTGCAGGGCGTTGAAGCCGCCCCAGCTGATGCCCCACATGCCCACCTTGCCGCTGCACCAGGCCTGCCTGGCCAACCACTCAACGACCGCCACGCCGTCCTGCAGTTCGGGCAGGTCGTATTCGTCGAGCATCAAGCCTTCGGAGTCACCCGTGCCGCGAATGTCCACACGCACCGCCGCGTAACCATGCCCGGCCAGGTAGGGTTGGGTGATCGAGTCGCGCCAGGCGGTGCCATCGCGCCTTCGATAGGGCAGGTACTCCAGCACCGCGGGCACCGGATCGTCCAGCGCATCGACCGGCAGCCAGATGCGCGCGGC
>JANMZX010000560.1:0-5256 GCA_031383745.1 Rhodoferax sp.
ACCTTCTTCGGCTTGTAGGTGTCGATCATCCAGGTGACGCCGGTGTTCATGATGGTGTCGTAGTTCGGCGTGGTGGTGAACAGCAGCGGGCTGTCGGCCGCCGTCTTGCGGATGATCGACGACGCGCCCCAGGGCGCGAAATAGATCACGCCTTCGTCCACCGCGCGCTTGACCACCGCCGCGTTCGGGCCGGAGCCAAAGGCATTGACGATGGCGAACACCTCGTCCTTGCGCAGCAGCTTGTCGATCGCGCGCACGGCCATCTGCGGCTGGCTGCCGTTGTCCTCCACCACCAGGCGGAACTTGCGGCCGTTCACGCCGCCGGCATCGTTGGCCTCGTCCAGCCGCATCTGCATGCCGTTGCGCAGGCTGGGCATGCCCGCCGCGACCGGGCCGGACAGGTCCAGGTGCGTGCCCAGCACGATCTCGGTGGCGCTGACGCCGGCCGCCTGCGCGCCAGCGGCAACACCGGCGGCGAGCAGCGCCGCAAGCAGCGTGTTCTTGAGTCTCTTCAACATGGCAGTCTCCTTCTAAAAATGGGCGGGTGGCCCGATACGGACAATCAGCTGGTGTACATGGTAGCGATCACATCGGCGTATTTGCGCGCAACCACCTTGCGCTTGAGCTTCATGGTGGGGGTGAGTTCGTCGTCCTCGGCGGTCAGCAGTTGCGCGATGATGCGGAAATCCTTGATCTGCTCGACCCGGGCCAGCCGGGTGTTGACCTGCTCCAGCTCCGCGCGTATGAGCGCCACGACTTCCGTGGCGCGCGTCATGCTGGCGAAATCGGTGTAGGGCACCTGCTGCGCCTGTGCGAACCTGGCCACGTTGTCCTGGTCGATCATGACCAGGCAGGTGAGGTAGTTTCGGCCTTCGCCGATCACCACCGCGTCCGACACATAGGGGCTGAACTTCAGGTGGTTCTCGATGTTGCTGGGTGTGATGTTCTTTCCGCCGGAGGTGATGATGATGTCCTTCAGGCGGTCCTTGATGCTCAGGTAGCCGTCGGCGTCGATCTCGCCGCAGTCGCCGGTGTGCAGCCAGCTGTCGTCGTCGATCGTCTCGCGGGTCTTGTCGGGCAGCTTCCAGTAACCGGCGAACACGTTGGGGCCGCGCACCAGCACCTCGTTGTCGGCGCCCAGGCGGATGTCGGTGCCCCGGGCACGCACGCCGGCGGTGCCGATCTTGATGCGGTCGGGCGGCATCGAGGTGCAGAAGCCGCAGGTCTCGGTCATGCCGAAGGCCTCCAGCAGGTCGATGCCCACCGCCATGTACCAGCGCAGCAGGTCGGGCGGCACCGGCGCGGCGCCGGTCATGGCGGTCTTGATGTTCTGCAGCCCGAGGAAGCTGCGCAGGTTGGATAACACGAGCTTCTGCATCCAGGCGTACCGCGTGGCGCGCCAGCCGGTCACCGGCGCGCCGTCGAGCCGCGCCTGCGCCAGCGCCGCGCCTTCGGCCAGCACCTGTGCATAGACGCGCCGCGCCGCGGGAATCGCATCCTGCATGTACAGCGTGACCTGCGAGTACAGCTTCTCCCAGAAGCGCGGCGGGCCGAAGATCAGGTGCGGCGCGACTTCGCGCACATCGTTGAAGACGGTGCCGGCGTTCTCCGGGAAATGCACGATCTGGCCCTGCGCCAGCGGGTTGAACACCGTGCTCATGCGCTCGGCGATATGGCACAGCGGCAGGAAGGACAGTGTGCGGTCGAGCGGCTGCAGGTCGAGGTACTGGCTCACGCTGCCGATCTGGAACACCAGGTTGCGGTTCGAGATCATGGCGCCCTTGGGCGCGCCGGTGGTGCCCGAGGTGTAGACCAGGAAGGCGATGTCGTCCGGCGCGCTGGCGTCGATGCCCTGCTCGAAGCGCCCGGGCTGCCGGTCGGCGAGCTCCTGGCCCTGCGCGAGCAGCTGCTCGAAGCTGCCCACCAGGGGGTCGGCCAGGCCGCGCAGCCCCTTGAGTTCGGTGATGACGATGCGCCGCAGCGCCGGGCAATCCTGGCGCACTGCCACCACCTTGTCGTACTGCTCCTGGTTCTCGACGAACAGCACCCGAACGCTGGCGTCGTTCAGGATGTACTGCACCTGTTCGGGCGAGGAAGTGGGGTAGATGCCGGTGCTCAGGATGCCCATGCACTGCGCGCCCATGTCGGCGTACAGCCACTCGGGCCGGTTTTCCGACAGGACCGCGATGGCCTCGCCGCGCTGCAGCCCCAGCGCCTCCAGTGCCAGGCCCACGGCCCGGGCGTGTGCGTAGTACTCGCCCCAGGTGGTCGAGGCCCAGATCCCCTTGCGCTTGTGGCGCAGCGCGGGCTGCGCGGCCCACTCGCTGCAGCGCGCGCGAAACAGCCGCTGCGGTGTGGCGTGGCCGTAGGCCTGCAGCGCTTGGGAGGGGGCGGGTGTCGCGGCCATGCTACCTCCAGGTCTTGCGCCGTTTCCAGCGCTGCTTCTGGCCGTCGCCCCGGTCGGCGTGGCCGGCGCCACCCAGGTAGAACTCCTTGACGTCGTCCTTGGCCATGAGTTCGGAGCACGTGCCCGCGGCCACCACGCGGCCGAGTTCCATGATGTAGCCGTCGTCGGCGGTCGCCAGCGCGATGGCTGCGTTCTGCTCCACCACCAGGATGGATGTGCGCAATTCGGTGTTGATGCGCCGCACGATGGCAAAGATCTCGCGTGTGAGCAGTGGCGACAGGCCCAGCGAGGGCTCGTCCAGCAGCAGCACCGTAGGGCGCGCCATGAGTGCGCGGCCGATGGCCAGCATCTGCTGTTCTCCGCCGGAGAGCAGGCCGCCGTGCTGGTCCTGCCGCTCCAGCAGCCGCGGGAACCAGCCGAACACACGCGCCATGTCGGCGTCGATGTCGGCGCGGCTGGCGCGGGCGAAGGTGCCCATCGTCAGGTTCTCGCGCACCGACAGGAAAGGGAACACCTGGCGGCCCTCGGGAACCAGCACCACGCCACTGCGGGCCACGCGGTCCGGGTCCTGGCCGTGGATCGGTCGGCCCTGGAATTCGACGCTGCCCTTGAACGGGTCGATCACGCCGGCGATGGTGTTGAGCAGGGTGGTCTTGCCTGCGCCATTGGCGCCCAGCACGGCCACGATGTGCCCGGCCTGCACATCGAGGTTCACGCCCTTGATCGCATTGACCGGGCCGTACCAGGTCTCGAGGTTCTTCACGGCAAGGGCGGGCCCGCTGCTCATAAGGTAGCCTCCGCGCAACGCGCTGCGGCGCGAGCAACTTCGGGCGGACGTGCGGTGCTCATAAGGTAGCCTCCGCGCAACGCGCTGCGGCGCGAGCACCTTCGGGCGGCCGTGCGGTGCTCATCTCATCCCCCCAGGTAGGCCGCGATCACGGCAGGGTCGCCCTGCACCTGCGCCGGTGTGCCCAGCGCCAGCACCTGCCCCATGTTCATGCACAACACCCGGTCTGCGGCCTCGGTCACCAGCGACATGTCGTGTTCGACCATGATCACGGTGGTGCCCAGGTCCTTCTGGATGTCGTCGATCCAGAAGGCGAGTTCGCGCGTTTCCTCGGGGTTCAGGCCCGAGGCGGGCTCGTCGAGCAGCAGCAGGCGCGGCTGGGTGCACAAGGCGCGCGCCAGTTCGACCACCTTGCGCACGCCGTAGGGCAGGCCGGCCACCGGGCTGTTGCGATGCGGCATGAGGTCGAGCAGGTCGATCACCTCCTCCACGTGGGCTCGCGACTGTGCCTCGGCGGCGCGCACGCCGGGCGTCCACAACCACTGGGCGGCAAAACAGCCATGGTCGAAGCGGTGGCGGCCCAGCAGCAGGTTGTCGAGCACGCTGCCGCCCTCGAACAGCTCGATGTTCTGGAACGTGCGCGCAATGCCGCTGTGCACCACCTTGTGCCGCGGCAGGCTGGTGATGTCGCGGCCCTCGAACACCACGCTGCCGGCGCTGGGGTCGAACACCCGCGTGATGACGTTGAGCATCGACGTCTTGCCCGCGCCATTGGGGCCGATGATGGCGAACTCCTCGCCCTGATCGACCTCGAAACTCACGTTGCCGATGGCCTGCACGCCGCCGAAGCGCAGCGAGACATCCTGGACGCTGAAGACGCTCATCAGGCGGCCTCCGCGCTTCGCACTGCGGCGCCATGAACCTTGGGAGCGGCCCGGCGGTTCAGCAGAAAAACCTCCGTGCTGCGCACTGCGGTGCCTTGAACCTTGGGAGCGGCCCGGCGGTTCATTTGTACCGCTCCGACTTCATGTAGCTCTTGCCGCGCTTGAACATGTCCTTGCGGTACAGCGGGAAGGTTTCCAGGAAGGTCTTGAACTTGATCCAGCGGCCGTTCAGGCCCTTGGGCTCGAACAGCACGAACAGCGCCAGCACCAGGCCGAAGACGAAGGTCTCCAGCCCGAACTGCTTGGAGATCTGGTCCGGCAGCATCGGCTTGATGCGCGAGATGAAGGTGGGCAGCATGCTGATCAGCACTGCGCCCAGGATGGCGCCGCGCAGCGAGCCCAGGCCACCGATGGTGACCATGAGCACCAGTTCCAGCGACAGGATCAGCCCGAAACCCTCGGGCGTGAGAAAGCGCACATGGTGCGCCAGCAGCGCGCCGGCCAGGCCGGTGACCATGGCGGAGATCACGAACGCCAGCACCTTGTAGCCGGCCACCCAGATGCCCAGGCTGTACGCCGCCGCCTCGGAGTCGCGCACCCCCACGAAGGCGCGGCCGGTCTTGGCGCGCATGACGTTCACCAGCCCGGCCAGCACCAGCACCAGCACGCCCAGGCACAGGAAGTAGAACGGCCTCAGCCCGGACAGGTCGACACCCGCCACCACCGGGTTGCCCACACTCAGGCCGTTGAAGCCGCCGGTCACGCCTTTCCAGTGCCCGATGGTGTGTTCGGTCAGGATCGCGAATGCGAGTGTCACCATGGCCAGGTACAGCCCCGACACCCGGATCGCCGGCAGCCCGATGACCAGGCCGATGGCGCCACTGAAACACGCCGCCAGCAGCATCGACAGCGCGAACGGCACGCCCTGTGCGAGCAGCCAGGTGTGGGCGTAGGCACCGATGGCGATGAAGGCCGAGTGCCCGAGCGAGACTTGCCCGGTGTAACCCACCAGCACCATCAGCCCGAGGCTGGCGATGCACATGATGAACAGGTAGGAGATCTCGCCCACATAGTATTTGGGCAGCACCCAGGGCACGGCCAGCAGCACCAGCAGCAGCACCAGATAGGCGATGCGGCCCAGCGGGTAGCGCAGCAGCGCCTGGCCGTCGCGGTAGCTG
>JANMZX010000567.1:0-11643 GCA_031383745.1 Rhodoferax sp.
ATCCGGAGGGCTATGTGGAACTTGCCGCGCACCATGGCCCGAACCTGCCCAAGCTGCAGGCCTACTATGCACGCAAGGTGAGGTCGAAGGCTTACGAGAGCGGCATCCTGGCCGGCAAACCGCTGCACGTGCTTGATGGGCTCGCCCCCGGTGTGCACTGGACCATGCGCGATGTCGCCGAGTTGCTGCAGATCGGCCCCTATTCCCAGGTGCTGGCCCCCATGGCGTGGGAGGGCAAACCGGTGGGTTATCTGTACGTGATCCGCCAGCCGGCCACCGGCTTCGCCGACAAGGAGATCGCGCTGCTGGAAACCTTTGCCGACCAGGCCGTGATCGCGATCCAGAATGCACGCATGATCCAGCAGGTGCAGGAGGCACGCGCCGCAGCCGAGGCCGCCAACGACGCCAAGAGCTCCTTCCTGGCCACCATGAGCCACGAGATCCGCACGCCCATGAACGCGGTGATCGGCATGAGCGGCCTGTTGCTCGACACGCCGCTCAACGCCGAGCAGCGCGACTTTGCCGGCACCATCCGCGACAGCGGCGACGCGCTCCTGACCATCATCAACGACATTCTGGATTTCTCGAAGATCGAGGCCGGGCGCATGGATATCGAGGCGCATCCGTTCGATGTGCGTGAATGTGTGGAATCGGCGCTGGACCTGATGAGCACCCGCGCGGCCGAGAAGCGGCTCGACCTGGCCTACCAATTCGACGGCGAGGTGCCTGATGCTGTCAACGGCGACGTCACGCGGCTGCGCCAGGTGCTGCTGAACCTGCTGGCCAACGCCGTCAAGTTCACCGAGGCGGGCGAGGTGGTGCTGACGGTGACATCGCGGCCACGCGCCGCCGCAGTTCGCCATGAGCTTCCCACCGTTCACCCTGAGCTTGTCGAAGGGTTGATGCCGGCGCAGGGGCTTCGACAAGCTCAGCCCGAACGGAATGTGGCATCCGACCATGAGTTGGTGTTCGCGATCCGCGATACCGGCATCGGGCTTTCGGACCAAGGCATGGGCCGCTTGTTCCAGAGCTTCAGCCAGGCGGATTCGAGCACCACGCGCAAATACGGTGGCACCGGCCTGGGGCTGGCCATCAGCAAGCGGCTGGCCGAGCTGATGGGCGGCACCATGCGGGCCGAGAGCGCCGGCCTGGGCCATGGCACCACCTTCACCTTCAGCATCGTGGCCCCCCTGGCCGACTCGCCGCAGGCGCGCCGGCGCGAGCTGCTGGGCCAGCAGCCGGCCCTGGCCGGCAAACGCGTGCTGGTGGTGGACGACAACGCCACCAATCGCAAGATCCTGGCGCTGCAGGCCGGCAAGTGGGGCATGCAGGTGCGCGCCACCGAGTCCGCCGGCGAGGCGCTGCGCTGGCTGGAGGCCGGCGAGGTGTTTGAGGTGGCGGTGTTCGACATGCACATGCCCGAGATGGACGGCATGGCACTGGCCACGCGTGCCCGGGCGCTGCGGCCGGCGCTGCCGCTGGTGCTGTTCACCTCGCTCGGCCGGCGCGAGGCGGGCGACACGGGTGGGCTGTTCACCGCCTACCTGAACAAGCCGCTGCGCCAGTCGCAGCTGTTCGACACCCTGGTGGGCCTGTTCGTGCAGCCGGATGCATTGAAGACCGATGCCGCACCTGACACGAAGGTGAGCCACGAGAAGATGGCGCTGCAGCACCCGCTGCGTATCCTGCTGGCCGAAGACAACGTGGTGAACCAGAAACTCGCCATGCGGCTGCTGCAGCAGATGGGTTACCGCGCCGACCTGGCAAGCAATGGCGTGGAGGCGGTGGACTCGGTGGCGCGGCAGGTGTACGACGTGGTGCTGATGGACGTGCAGATGCCCGAGATGGATGGCCTGGAGGCCTCGCGGCAGATCACCGCCCGGTGGCCGGCCGGCCGGCGCCCGCGCATCGTCGCCATGACCGCCAACGCCATGCAGGGCGACCGCGAGATGTGCCTGGCCGCCGGCATGGACGACTACATCACCAAACCGATCCGCGTTCCTCAGCTGGTGGACGCCTTACACAAAACCCAAGCACGCAAGGACTAGAACAACATCATGAGCGACACAACGATTGACCTGGCCGTTTTCGCCGAATTGCAGGACGCCGCGGGCGCGGAGTTTGTGGCCGAGCTGGTGGGCACCTTTCTGGAAGAAGCGCCGGTGATGCTGGCCGAGATGCGTGCCGCGCAGCCGGCCGGCGACGCGGACGCCTTCCGCCGCGCGGCGCACTCCCTCAAATCCAACAGCCACACCTTCGGCGCGACACGCCTGGGCGAAATGGCGCGCGACATCGAGCTTGGCGGGCTGGTTGCGGACCCGGCGCCAGTGGATGCGCTGGAGGCCGAGTACCAACGCGCTGCGGCAGCCCTGCAGGAGCTGGTTCGTGGCTGAACGCGGCGCGCGCCTGCTGGTGGCCGACGACAACAAGGTCAACCGCCTGCTGCTGACCCGCAGCCTGGAGCTGCAGGGCCATGTGGTGGCCAGCGCCGAAAACGGCCTGGTCGCGTTGCAGATGCTGCGTACCGACGCCTTCGACCTGATGCTGCTGGACATGGAGATGCCCGAGCTGGATGGTTTCGGCGTGCTCGAGCAGATGGCAGCCGACGGCAAACTGCGCGACCTGCCGGTGATCGTCACCAGTTCGCTCGAAGGTGTGGCCCATGTGGTGCGTTGCCTCGACCTGGGTGCGGACGACTACCTGCGCAAGCCGGTGAACCCGATCCTGCTCAAGGCGCGCATCAATTCCAGCCTGGAGAAGAAACGCCTGCGCGACCAGCAGAAGGCGCTGATCAGCCGCTTCGCCACCTCCGAGGTAGCCGAAGACCTGCAGCAATCCGGCTTCGCGCTGGGCGGGCGGCGGCTGCAATGCACGGTGATGTTCTCCGACATCCGCGGTTTCACCAGCCTGTGCGAGAAGCAGCCGCCGGAAGAGACGATCGAACTGCTCAACACCTACTACACGCTGATGTTCGACGCCATCAGCGGCCACGGCGGGGTGGTCAACCAGATGATCGGCGACGGCCTGATGGCCATCTTCGGCGCTCCGCTGCCGCTGCCGGAACCCGAACTGGCGGCTGTGCGCGCCGCGCTGGACATGCAGGAAATGATCGAGATGTTCAACCATGAGCGCGTGGCGCTGGAGAAGGAGCCGATCCGCATCGGCATCGGCATCGCGTCCGGTGAAGTGGTGGCCGGCTACACCGGCACGCAGCAGCGCGCCACCTACACCTGCATCGGCGACACGGTGAACCTGGCGGCGCGGCTGGAGGCGCATACCAAGGTGGTGGGGCGGGGGATTCTGGTGGATGCTGCCACCCAGGCTGCCATCGGGGACCGGGTGGGGATGAAAGCGCTGGGGGAGGTGCAGTTCAAGGGGAAGGGGGCGGGGGTGGGGGTGTTTGGGGTGGGGTAGTCGTCACTGACCGACTCGTGGTCTGGATCAACTACGACTACGCCACGATGTACACCCGGTTCATCGGCACCCACGCGCAGTACGACCAGAGTGACGCACAGACGATTTGAAGGAGGCCATCATGGATATTCAGCCGATCAAGAATGCGCGCAGCCATGCTGCTGCTCTGGCGGAGATCGAGGCACTGATGCGCGCCAAGCGTGATACGCCCGAAGGCGACCGTCTTGACGTGCTGGTGACGCTTGTACAGGCCTATGAAGCGAAACACCACCCCATCGACCCGCCAGATCCGATCGAGGCGATCCGGTTCCGCATGGATCAGTCGGGTTTGTCCGTGAAAGACCTTGTGCCCTATATTGGTCCGATCAATCGCGTGTACGAAGTGCTCGCGCACAAGCGCCCGCTGACGCTGAACATGATCCGGCGGCTTGCCAGGGGCTTGAACATTCCGGCCGATATCCTTATCAGCCAGCACCAGGAAGACGTCGAAACCGCGTGAACACGGGAGGAGGCGGGCACCGCCAACCGACCACCTGCACGAGCCGGGCGACGCACGTGACGGCCTGTCATCCACTGATAGTGATCCCCCAACAGCGCACTCGTATCGCCCGCCTGCAGCTTGTGGCGCGAGTGCCAATGTTATAACATGCAGACATTGCAGGTCCGTGTACTGTGGAGGTCCCCATGAGCGCCAGAATCTTTTCCAGCCGAGACTTTACCCGCGACGTTGCTGCTGCCAAGGCAGCTGCGCTCAGTGGCCCGGTTTTGATCACCGACCGTGGCCAACCTGCCTTCGTGATGCTCAATATTGACGAGTACCACCGTTTGCAGGGCAAGTCGCCGTCGCTATTCGCGTTGATGCAGCAACTTCCTGAAGTGCCCGACGAGGTCCGCGAGATCCCGCGCATGGATATCGAATTTCGTGACGTCAAATTTTGATTCCACGTGATCGTTTTGGACACCAACGTCATCTCGGAGCTGCGGAAGAAGCCGCACAACCAGGATCCCAAGGTCTGCGCCTGGTCGCAGACCTACCCGGCAAGTGCCTTCTATCTGACCACGTTGACGATCATGGAAATCGAACGCGGCACGTTGATGGAAGAGGCCAGGAATTCCCAACAGGGAACGGTCCTGCGCACCTGGTTCAACGCACTTCGCATCGCCTACTCGGGCCATGTGCTGCCGTTCAACGAAGGGGCCGCCATTCGCGCGGCTCAACTCGCAGGCGGCAACCGTCCATCGGTGGACCTCATGATCGCGGCCATTGCGCTGGAGTTCGGCTACGCTGTCGCGACGCGCAACGTGGCGCACTTCAAATTCTCCGGTCTTGCAGTCGTCGACCCATGGGCCTGATCGAATACGCGGCTTCGCGCTGGGCGGGCGGCGGCTGCAATGCACGGTGATGTTCTCCGACATCCGCGGCTTCACCAGCCTGTGCGAGAAGCAGCCGCCGGAGGAAACCGTCGAACTGCTCAACACTTATTACACGCTGATGTTCGACGCTATCAGCGGCCACGGCGGCGTGGTCAACCAGATGATCGGCGACGGGCTGATGGCCATCTTTGGCGCGGCGCTTCCATTGCCCGAGCCCGAGCTGGCCGCCGTGCGTGCGGCGCTGGACATGCAGGAGATGGTGACGATGTTCAGCCACGAGCGCGTGTCCTTTGGCAAGGACGCGATCCGCATCGGCATCGGCATCGCGTCGGGCGAGGTGGTGGCCGGGTACACCGGCACGCAGCAGCGGGCGACCTATACCTGCATCGGCGACACCGTGAACCTGGCGGCGCGGCTGGAGGCGCATACCAAGGTGGCGGGGCGGGGGATTCTGGTGGATGCTGCCACCCAGGCTGCCATCGGGGACCGGGTGGGGATGGAGGCGCTGGGGGAGGTGCAGTTCAAGGGGGCGGGGGTGGGAGTGTTTGGGGTGGGGTAGGGGGCGGGTGCTATCGACCTGTCGATCGAACGGCAGCTCCCGACCCATTGGCGCCAGTTGCAACTGCTGACTCAGTAACCGCAATGCAGCGGAAAGAGTCGCCCACCAATGCCCGCAATGCGGCGGTCCAATTGCATGTCTGTGTTGCGGTCACCTGCCGTTCGTGTCGGCCAGCAATCGACCCTCTGCGGACGCCGAACCAAGGAGTCCGCACGCCGCAAAGTCGTACTTGAGCCCGCAACGGTACGATTTCCAGCGGAGACGCCATCAATTGCGTGGTGCTATCACGCCGAGGAGGCGTGAGCTTGAGTATGACTGACCCGATCGCGTTGAACAGTTCGCGTTAGTCAACCAGCGCAGGACGGTGATGCAGCAGCACATCTGCTCGAGCTTTGGGCGGTCATCAGCCTTTTACCGCACTGCGGCGTGCAGACTGAAACCTTGCAACTCGGCGTCCAGCCCCTATTGTCTGGGCCGACGGACAGCCAGGCTCAACAAGGCAAGTCCCGCGAACATCAACGCGTAGGTTGAGGGCTCGGGCACGGGTGCGAGCGAGAGGTTGTCGTACGCGACGGCGGAATTTGCAAAGTTAGTCGCCGTATTGCCAAAGCCGAATTGGAGAATTTGGCCGGCGCCGGCCGTGATCGTGAGCGCGAGCGAATAGGTGCCCCACGTCGATGGGACTGCGCTCATGTCGACCAAACTCTGCCCGGTAACCTGGAAACCACTATTGGGGTCGAGCGTCTGGATGAACGCCAGCGCGGTGCTGGGGGCGACCAGCCCGGCGAAGCTGTCGAGCTTGGCGTCGAAGTGGAATGTCCATGTGGTGCCAACATCCGCAGCTCCTACTACTTGCTGCTGGAAGACGCTAGACCGGACCAACTGGCCGTTGCCGTGAGCGGTGGCGTTGGCGTAGTCACTGTAGACGACGAGTTGCTGTGTGCCCTGCTGTGGCCCGCCCTGCGCGAAAAGCCCGCCGGCGATCCCGCTGAATGCCTGGGAGCCATTCGGCGCCGGAAAAGGACCGTACCCGAACAAGGGGGAGCCGCCCGCGGCGAAAACGGTGCCAAAGACGAGCCAGCCGTCATTGCTCAACGCGTTGTTGTTCCCCAAACCCGGCTCTGCGGTGGCCAAGCTCTCGAAATCCTGGCTGTACGCAGACAGGGCGGCATGGCTGGTCAGGGGCACGACAAGCGCGAATGCGACTGCCAGCGGAGCAATAGTTCGGATTTTCATCGTGGGCTTCCTGATGCAAGCTCAGTGATTCTAGAGACCCAGGCCGCCGCCGTCTACGCAGCGAGGGCAGGGTAAACACTGATGTCCGGCCTGCCCCCCGCAAGGGATGGGTTCCGGGAAACCCAGCAGGCTTCAAGGACCGGATCAAGCGGTGTTGGGTGCCGCGCCAGAAGCGCACGCGGGTTGGAGAGGGTGTTTGAAGTTCTTCGCATTCGCCTACTTCTGTGGTGCCACCTCCGAGTAGCCCTGAGGTGACCATCTGGCGGTCGCGTCCGGCGCCAAGACCCCGACGCGATGGGATGGGAAACTGCCCGTTCCGAACTACTGGAAGTGGCCGGACGCGGGCACTCCGACCATCGACTTCATCGCCACATTGCCGGCTGTGAACCGACACTTTGAACGAGCGCTCTGGAGCAGGCAGATCGCAAAGTCGAACGTCGGGACCCAGTCTGAAGCTGTCATCCGAAGCGATTTGGTCGAACGACCGCCACTGGCCGGCAGCTGCCCGCAATTCTTCTACAACGAATGCCCGCAGCCGGCGCCAAACGGTCGGGTATCGCGATCACTCCTGATGTCGCCATATCCCGGTCATCCCGCCTGGAGAAATTGGGGGCGGTAATCCTGGCTACCACGGCCTCGTCGCTCTTCTCCAGCACCAGCGAGCGGTTCATGTCGGTGCCGGTGTAGACGCGGTCTTCGATCCGGTTGCCGGCCTTGTCCGTCATGCCCTCGGTGGGGCGCCAGCCGAAGGTGTCGCGGTCCAGATCGATGCGGATCACCTTGTACGGCGCCAGGTAGCCGTCTTCGATGCCCTGCTTCAGGCTGTAGGTGTAGACCGGTTCGCCAAAGTAGTGGATGTTCGACGCCGTGTCGGTTTCCTTGGGCGTGGCGGTCAGGCCGATCTGGGTGGCGGTGCTGAAGTACGTGAGGATGTCGCGCCAGGCAGAGTCCTCGGTGGCGCTGCCCCGGTGGCATTCGTCCACCACGATCAGGTCGAAGAAGTCGGGCGAGAACTGCTTGTAGTTGTTGCTCTTTTCGTCGGTGCCAGACACGGCCTGGTACAGCGACAGGTAGATCTCGTAGCTCTTGTCGACCTGCTTGGTCGTCTTGTTGACGGCCAGCGCCACGTCCTCCACGGTGATGCTGCCTTGTGCGTCGACGCGCTCCACGCCCTTGGCATTCGGGCTGAGCTTGGCCATGGCGCCCTTGAACGGGCGGAAGTCGTTGACCATGGTCTGGTCGATCAGGATGTTGCGGTCGGCCAGGAACAGGATGCGCTTTTTGGCGCCGCTCTTCCACAGCCGCCAGATGATCTGAAACGCGGTGTAGGTCTTGCCGGTGCCGGTGGCCATGACGAGCAGCACCCGGTCTTGCCCGCCTGCGATGGCTTCGACCGTGCGGTTGATGGCGTTGATCTGGTAGTAGCGGGGCGTCTTGCTGGGCGAGTAGTCGAACCCGGCGACGCGTTCCACCTCGGGCGTCCAGCCCTTCCAGGTGCAATAACGCCGCCACAGCTCGGCCGGGCTGGGGAAGTCTGCCAGCGAGATGGTCTGTTCCAGAATGCCGGTGGCCATGGTCGCATCGCGGAAAACAAAACCGTCGCCGTTCGACGAAAAGCTGAACGGCACCCCGAGCAGCCCCGCGTAGTTGATCGCCTGGGCCATGCCGGCGCCCATGGCGTGGCTGTTGTCCTTGGCCTCCACCACCGCCAGGGGAATGTTGAGCTTGTGGAACAGCGCATAGTCGGCCCGTACCACGGTGGTCTTGTCGCGGTAGGCCTTCTGGCCGCGCACCACCACGCGCCCGGCGCGCAGCGGGAACTCGCGGTAGATCTGGTCCATGCCATTCCACCCGGCGGCCTCCATGGCCGGGCGAATGTACTTGTCGCAGATGTCGCTTTCCGATAGGTGCTTCTCGTCCACGGGGGTGCTTGGGCGGGGGGCGGTGTTGGGCCGAATGCCAGGCTGCATGGTAAGCGCAAGGCAAGCTGGGCCGGGTGTGGCTGGGCCCGCGGACCAGCGTGGCCCGATGACCGGGTACCGCTCGACATCAACCCGTCGCCGGAACGAGCCGCTTGAGTGGTGCGATGAGCTGCCGGCCCTTGCCACCGAACGGCTCGAACCCGTGATGGCGATAGAAAGCAGCGGCCACCTCATCCTTCGCATCGACGATCAAGGCGAACATGGCGACTTCCGAGCGGGCGGCGCGCACGGCCGCGTCTGCCAGCAGAGCGCCGCCTAGCTTCTGGCCTTGAAAAGCCTTGTCGATGGCCAGCCGGCCGACACGCGCAACGGGAACACTGGGGTAGCGCGGAAGCCGCTTGGACAGATCGGCCGGTAGCTCGTTCAGCGGCACACTGGCCGCCGCAAGGGTGTAGAAGCCGGCGACCTTGCCAGATGCAATTTCGACGGCGGCGAAGCAGGCGCTGACGCGGCGCCGTGCGTCCTGGCTGGCTTGGCTTGCGAGGTATCTGTCCAGCACCTCGACGCCACAGGAAAAGCCTGCCCGACCGTGGCTGGGCCCAAGGGCCTCCAATCGGAACGGCGCAGTCACTGAGCGCCGTCGATCAGGCGTTGGCGGGCCTTGAGGGCGCGCTTCATGGCCGGCGCAAGTGGAAGCGGGTTGAGCAGAAGGTCTGCAAAGCGTTGCTGATCCTCAACGCTCAGGCGGATGATCTGGGCGTCCTCGATCGTGCGATGCGCGTCCTTGAGAGCTGCGGCGACCAGAAAATCACTGACGCTGCGGCCCTGCAGTTCGGCGGCACGGCGAACGACGGCCAGCGCGTCCGGCGCGATACGGGCCTCCACACGGGCAGTGCGATTCGTCTCGACAATGGCCATAATGTGGTCCCCTTTGAAAGTTCGAATTGTACGTAGTTCCGCCGTACGTTGGCAATGGGCCAGGATTGCCCTGACCGACGCTCCTTGGCTTACAGAACGGCCTCTGCGTCCGTGTGGCTGGACGCGCATACCAAGCTGGCGCAGCGCGGCATCCTGATCGACGGGGCGACCGCTGCCGCGGTGGGCGAGCGCGTGCCGCTGGAGCCGATGGGCGAGGTGCAGTTCAAGGGCAAGGGCGCCGAGGTGCCGGTGTTTGCCGTCAAGGCGCCACCGCAGCGCTGAGGCGGTGCTGCGGACTTCGGCTGGGTCATCCTGCGAAGGGACGCAGCCCCGGCCACGCCGGTTTAGCATGGCGGCGTTTGCCGACCAACCCGCCTCGCAAGGAGATGTCATGGTGAGTTCCCGTCCTGCAACCGGCGCCGCACGTGTGCGCAAGGCGCCCGCGTCCTCCGCCGCAGCCAAGGCCCCCCGCCGTTCGGCAACGCAGGCCGCCAGCCCGGCCCGCACCTACGACGCCCGTCCCGACACGGTCGACTTTCGGGACCGGATGTACGAACCGACGCTGGTCGAGGTGCCCTCGCGGGTGCCTCTGGCGGGCTACCTGAAGTTCCGCGTGCCGGTGCTCAACCAGGGCCGGGAGGGCGCGTGTACCGGGTTCGGGCTGGCCACCGTGGCGCACTACCTGCTGATCCGCCGCCGCGTGGTGCCAGACCGCACGCCGGTGAGCCCGCGCATGTTGTACGACATGGCGCGCCGGTACGACGAGTGGGAGGGCGAGTCCTACGACGGCTCCAGTGCGCGCGGCGCGATGAAGGGCTGGTACAAGCACGGCGTGTGTGGCGAGAAGGTCTGGCCCTACCGCCCTGGCGTGCAGACCGGGCCGGGCCTCACCGCCGAGCGCACAGAGGATGCCGCACGCCGGCCCCTGGGCGCGTACCTGCGCGTCAACCACCGCGACCTTGTCGCGATGCACGCCGCATTGGCAGAAGTGGGCATCCTGTACGCCACCGCCACCGTGCATGCCGGCTGGAACGCCGTGGCAGCCGACGGCAGCATCGCGCAGCAGCAGCAGGTGCTGGGCGGACACGCATTCGCCATCGTCGGGTACGACAAGCAGGGGTTCTGGATCCAGAATTCCTGGGGCACCGGGTGGGGGCGGCGTGGATTCGGCCGCATCGCCTATGGCGACTGGCTGCAGAACGGTACCGATGTCTGGGTGGCGCGGCTGGGCGTGCCGATGGCTGCGGCGCTGGCGGCGGGCGCTGGTTCTGCGGCCACCGCGCGCGCCACCGTCCCGGGCGAACTCGACTACGCCGCGCTACGGCCCCATGTCATCAACGTCGGCAATGACGGCTGCCTGCGTGCCCATGGCGACTTCGGAATGACCGAAGCCGACCTGCAGCACCTGTTTGCCAATGACATCCGGCAGGCACTGCGCGGCTGGACGCACCGTCGCCTCGTGCTGCATGCACACGGTGGCCTGGTGCCGGAACAGGCCGCGTTGACCCGCCTGGCCGCCTACCGGCCGGCGCTGATGGCCCAGCAGACGTATCCGCTGGCATTCGTCTGGCACAGCGACTACTGGAGCACCCTGACCAACATGCTGCAGGACGTGGTGCGCCGGCGCCGTCCCGAAGGCTTCGTCGATCGCACCAAGGACTTCATGCTCGACCGGCTCGATGATGGCCTGGAGCCTTTGGCGCGTCTGTTCACCGGCAAGGCGGCCTGGGACGAGATGAAGGAGAACGCGCTGGCGGCCAGCCTCGACGGCCATGCGGCGGCGCTGGTGGCGCGTGAAATTCGTGCGCTGATGCTCGAGTTCCCCGACCTGGAGGTGCATCTCACCGGCCACAGCGCCGGTGCCATCTTCCACGCACCGTTGGTGACCTGCCTGACCGCGCCCGGTGGCGGTGAGGCCGTGGTGCCGGTTGCCACCTGCACCTTGTGGGCCCCAGCCTGCACCCATGCGCTGTTTGACAAACACTACGCGCCGGCCATCGAGTCCGGCCTGATCCAGCGCGCGGCCCTGTACACGCTCGACGACAAGACCGAGCGCGACGACCATTGCGCCCACATCTACAACAAGTCGCTGCTGTACCTGGTGTCCAACGCCTTCGAGCAGCGTTTGCGCCCCTGGTGGGAGGCCGACGGCGAGCCGATCCTGGGCATGCAGAAGTTCAGTGGCACCGGGCAGCTGGCGGCGTTGATCCGGGCCGGGCG
>JANMZX010000588.1:0-1771 GCA_031383745.1 Rhodoferax sp.
GTGCCGCCTTCCACCTGCTCCGATACCGGCAGGCTGTCGAAGCGCCGCTGCCCGATCGGAACCGCAAAGCCGCGGCGCTTGGGCAGGATCACGCCGACCGGGCAGATCGATGCAGCGCGGTCCTGCAGCGCCATGCTGGTATCGGCCAGCCGGCCGCTCTCGCTGTTGACCAGCAGGTGGGTGCCGATGCCATGCCCGCCGATCGCGAACACATCCTTGCCGTCGACATCGCGGCTGGCCCGCACGCACAGTTCGCACAGGATGCAGCGGTTGAAGTCCAGCAGGATGTCGGGGTGGCTGGCATCGACCGGCCGGGTGGGATAGAACTCCTCGAAATGCGGCCCTTCCATTCCCATCTCGTAGGCTGTGGCCTGCAGCAGGCAGTTGCCGCTCTTCTCGCAGCTCGGACAAAAGTGGTTGCCCTCCACGAACAGCATCTGCAACAGGGTCTTGCGATGGCTGTTCATCTCGTCGGTATTGCTCTGCACGTCGAGCCCCGGCGAGGCACGCGCGGTGCAGGCGGCGCTGGAGCGGCCATTGACCTTGACACTGCATACCCGGCACGACCCGTGCGCCTCGAAATCCGGATGCCAGCACAGGTGCGGGATGTAGCGCCCGACGCGTGTGGCCGCCTGCAGGACGGTGTCGCCTGGCATGAAGGGCACGTCCTCGCCGTCGAGCTGGAACGTGTCACCCGTGGCGCCGGTTTCGGTCATGCGCGGTTCTCCAGGTGTGCGGCGGCATCGTCGCGCCCGGTCATCTGGCGTGCGATCGACAACTCGTCGTCCAGGTCGAACCCCGGCACGAAGTGCAGTGATTTCAGATGGCGCTCGTAGGCCGGGCGGAATTTCAGGATGGTGTCGCGCAGCGGGTTGCAGGCACTCGCCCCCAGGCCGCAGTGGGTCGCGGTGTGCATCAGCTTGTCGAGTTCGAACAACACATCGATATCGTGGCGCGAGCCCTGGCCGGCGGCGAGTTTGTCCATGCGCTTGACGACCAGTTCGGTGCCCACCCGGCAGGGGGTGCAAAAACCGCAGCTCTCGTGCGCGAAGAAGTGCGCGAAGCCGCGCGCCACGTCGAACATGTCGCGGCTGCGGTCGAACACCATGAAGGCGCCGGCCGTGGGCACATCCTCGAATGCGATGCGCCGGCCGAACTCGAACGCCGACAGACACACACCCGACGGCCCTCCCACCTGCACCGCCTGGGTGTCATGCGCACCGCAATCCTCCAGGATGCGCCCGATGCGGGTACCGAACGGGTATTCGTACAGGCCGGGGCGCTCGCAGTCGCCCGACACCGAATGGATCTTGGTGCCGGTGGACTGGCGCGTGCCGATGCCCGCCCACCAGGCGCCGCCCCGCAGCGCGATGTGCCCGACGGCGCAAAAGGTCTCGACGTTGTTGACGATCGTCGGATGGCCCAGGTAGCCCTGTTCGACCGGAAACGGCGGGCGGATGCGTGGCGTGCCGCGTTTGCCCTCGAGAGACTCGATCAGGGAGGATTCCTCGCCACACACATAGGCGCCAGCGCCGACATGGATGGCGATGTCGAAATCGAAATCCGCGACCCCCCGGATCGACGCGCCCAGCAGCTGCGCGCCGCGCCGGCGCTGCAGCACCTGTTGCAGCGGCTCCAGCAGGAAGCGGTACTCGCCACGCAGGTACAGGAAACCGCGCCGAGCACCGATCGCATGGGCCGCGATGGTCATGCCCTCGACCACGGCGTCGGCATGCCGGCCCAGCAGCACCCGGTCCTTGAAGGTGCCGGG
>JANMZX010000604.1:0-2637 GCA_031383745.1 Rhodoferax sp.
TCCCGCACGCTGAAAGGACTCACGCGATGCGCTTTGCATCAATCACCGACAGGCTGGCGGGCCTCGGTTCCGGCAAGTGGGCGCTGCATCTGAAGGCCCGCGCCATGGTGGCCGCTGGCGACAACGTCATCCAACTGACCATTGGCGAACCCGATGTCCTTCCGGACCCGCGGCTGCTAGATGAGGCAATACGTGCAATGGTGGCCGGCCGGGTCGGGTATTCCAACGGCCGTGGCGAGCCCTCCGTCATCAGCGCCCTGGTTGGCAAATACCAGAAGCGCCGCGCTGGTGTGACGAGCCGCCAGGTGATGTGTTTTCCCGGTACCCAGACGGCACTTTTTGCGAGCATGCTGGCGTTGGTGGAGGCGGGTGACGCAGTTCTGGTCGGGGATCCGACCTATGCCACCTACGAAGGCGTGATCGCCGCCACGGGCGCCCAGATGGTGGCTGTGCCACTGCACAAGGAGAACGGGTTTTGCATGCGGGCGGAGGATCTGGAACGCGCGCTCACGCCGCAGTGCCGCGTGCTGTTGCTCAACACCCCGCACAATCCGACCGGCGCCGTGCTCTCGGCGCAGGACATCGACCGGATTGGCGAGGTCTGCATCCGGCACGATCTGTGGATCGTCTGTGACGAGGTCTACGAGCAACTCGTGTTTGACGCGCCATTCGCCTCGCCGTTCGACAACCCGGCACTGGCTGATCGCACCATCGTGGTGTCGTCGATTTCCAAGTCCCATGCGGCACCCGGTTTCCGCAGTGGCTGGGCCGTCGGGCCGGTGGGTTTTTGCGACGCGCTGCTGCCGCTGTCTGAAACCATGCTGTTTGGTGTTCAGCCTTTCATCGCCGACATGACCGCAATGGCGATCAACGAAACCTTCGACACGTCGGCCCGCATGGCGCGGTCCTACCTGCGGCGCGCCCGGCTTGCGCACTCGGTATTGGCGGGCTGCGGGTTGCTGCAGCCCTTGCTGCCCCAGGCCGGCATGTTCATGCTGGTCGATGTGTCCCGGACCGGGCTGTCGGGTTCGGAGTTCGCCTGGCGACTGCTGGCGCACAAGCGGGTCGCGGTCATGCCAGGGTCTTCCTTTGGCACGCAGGCCGGGAACCTCATCCGGATTTCGCTGACGGTGCCGGATGCGCTGATGCAGGACGCGCTGGAGCGCATCGTCGCGCTTGCCGACGCCCTCTGAACACCGATCCGATCGAGCGGTCCGGATGGTCCAAGCCTGTGAACTCCCGTCGGCCGGCTTTTTGCGCCTGTACCAGGACGGCGCCGGCTTCACCCACCGGGTTTCATCGCCTGTACTCGCGGCTGTTGCTGCGGGCTGCGATCCGGAACCTGCGCCCGATGTGATACGGCCGCCCGCGCGCGGGCGAGGCCGACTGTTGCGCCGGTGCCGGCGCAAACTTGGCGCTTGGCGGGTGGTCAGGTTGTTTCGAACGCGGCGGGCAGCGTGACTTCCAGCAGCGCGAGGTCGGCACTGCAGCCGGCCAGGGCGTAGGAGTTTCCGCCCGGGATCGTGATGCTGTCGTCGACCGCCAGTGGGTGCGAGATGCCGTCGATCTCCACCGTGACGACGCCCGACAGCACGAAGTAGAAGCAGAACTCGGTGTCGTGGCTCTGCCATGTGGTGGAGGCACCTGGGCACGGCCGCACCACCCGCACCCCTGCCAGGCCGGCCGTGGCCTCACCGATGCCGGTGTCGCGCGCCTCGAAGCCGGGCACCCGCCACGGTGCCCAGGTGCCGCTGGCCGCCACATGGAACACAAAGCGCTGGCCGCTGAAATCCCGCCCCGGCTGCAGGTCGTCGTTCGGCAGCGGCAGGGTGCGGTCGGCGATGGTGATGTGTTCGGCCGGGCTGCAGATCTCGACCACTTCGGCGCCGGCCGAACTCTCCATCACCCGGTGCCGGATCATCGGCGGCTGCAACACGCAGTCGCCTTCGCGCATCACCAGCGGCTCCCCCTGGCCCTCGTAGGCCACCCGCACCCAGCCCTTGCGGCAAAAGATGGCCTGGAAGCGGATCTTGTGGAAATGCACGTAGTCGGCCACCGGCCCGCCATCGAGGATGCGGATATGCGACGCGATGAACGCGCCGCCCAGCCGGTCGGGCAACAGATCCCGGTAACGCATACCGGCGCGTCCCACGCCCCAGGCATCGGCGCCGGCGCCACGCGTCAGCACCAGGGCCTGGCGGGTTGCGGGCTGGCGCATCGGCGGGTCGGCTGCAACCAGGTGGATGCGCAGGCCGTTGGGGGCGCAGAGCAGTGTGGCGCTGGCGGCAGCGGGGTCATCACACAGCAGGTAGAGGTCGGTCGCACCGCCGGTTGCGCCCTGCACCAGCCGCAGCGCCACGCCATGCGCCGACAGCATCGCGGTGGTCGGGTTGTCGGCCGGGAAGATCGCGTCCACCTGGAACCCGAGCGACTGCATCAGGAACGAGAGCGTGGGCTCCAGTGTCTGGCACGCCACCAGCACCTGGGCGCTGCGAGCGCCGGCAGTTTGAAGCTGGTTACCGGGCGGGGAGGATGCGTGCTGTGCCATGGGTGTGCTCTCGATGATCGGGCCGCCAGCTTAGCCGGCACGCCCCGTGTGGCGTTGTCAATTGCTTTACAGCGGGCGGGAAATTGCCG
>JANMZX010000607.1:0-4049 GCA_031383745.1 Rhodoferax sp.
CCCTCGACCCGGCGGGTGAGCTGCGCGACGTGTGGATCCTGAGCGAGGCCGAACTGGCCAAGAAGCCCTGGCCGGCGACGCCCGAGCAGGCACGCCCTTATTATCAATATTGACGCTGCCGATAACGTGGCCAGCCGAGGCGCCCATCGGATAGGTGCGCTTCAACTCATCGCGAAAGGCTAATCCCGGCAGTCCAAGATCATGAACTTTTTGGGCGACCCAGGGCGGCAATCCACGCCGGATCCATACAAAACGGCGAGCCTTGTCTGACAGACTTGCGCGCAAGCCGCTCTCATCCAGATCAGGAAATACAGTTTGCAGCTTTTCGACGATTTCGTCGCGATCCAGCAGGATTGACGGATCAGCATAGAGCGACGGCGAGGCAATGTCGGTCGCCAGCAAGCGGCCATTGCGATCGACAAGATCGGGGCGCGCAAAACTTTGTGGAACCGCTTCATTGACGCTGACCGAGACTTCGTTCTGCGCTTGTAAAGCCAGGCGCACAAGTTGACCGGATACAGCGGCAAACGCGGCGCAAACTGCAAGGGCTACGAGCGCAAAGCGAAGCCGCAGATTGGCATCCGAACCGGTACGGGTCCTCGATCACGCTGACGCTGTCGTCCCCCCAGC
Organism: Rhodoferax sp.; assembly: GCA_031383745.1. Classification (GTDB taxonomy): domain Bacteria; phylum Pseudomonadota; class Gammaproteobacteria; order Burkholderiales; family Burkholderiaceae_C; genus CAISIP01. The sequence continues at coordinate 631 of JANMZX010000607.1, forward strand.
GCACATGCAGCTGGTAGCGCGACTTCAGGGCCGAGGTCAGCACCCGTTCGAAAAAGCCGTCCGGGTGGCGCAGGGCCAATGTGGCCAGCACGCGTTGCGAGGGCGTCGCCACCACCAGCACCTGTACCGCGCCCGGAATGAAGGCGCGCACCGAGGTGCGCCCGGTGCTGTGGCGGTGCGGTCCGAGGAGGGAGAACGGATCGCCATGGGCGCCCTGGCAGATCAGCGCGATGTCGTTGGTGTTCAGCATGACCGGCCCAGGTGTTCGCGGCGGGCGGGTGTCAAGCCACCGCCGCCGGCAGCGCCGCCACGCGCCAGATGTCGGACGCGTAGGCCCGGATGGTGCGATCGGCGGAAAACGGCCCCATGCCGGCCACATTGGTGATGGCGCGCGCCACCCACTGCTTCGGCGTGCGGTACAGCGCGTCAACGCGTGCCTGGGCGGCCTGGTAGGAGGCGAAGTCGGCCAGCAGCATGTAGTGGTCGCCGCCCCACAGCAGCGAGTCGACCAGCGCGCGGTAGCGGCCGGGTTCGTGCGGCGAAAAAACGTCGCCGGCAATTGCGTCGAGCACCGCGCGCAGCCCGGGTTCGGTGTCGTAGTGGCGCATCGGCTGGTAGCCCTGCTGGCGCGACGCGCGCACCTCGGCGGTGCTCAGGCCGAAGATGAAGATGTTCTCGTCGCCGACGTTCTCGCGGATCTCGATGTTGGCGCCGTCGTCGGTGCCGATGGTGAGGGCCCCGTTCAGCGCCAGTTTCATGTTGCCGGTGCCGGAGGCCTCGGTGCCCGCGGTGGAGATCTGCTGCGACAGGTCGGCGCCCGGCATGATGGTCTCGGCCACCGACACGCCGTAGTTCGGGATGAACACCAGCTTGAGCCGGTCGCCGATGCGCGGGTCGGCGTTGATCACCGCACCCACGTCGTGGATCAGCCGGATGATCGACTTGGCGGTGTGGTAGCTCGAGGCCGCCTTGCCCGCGAGGATGACGGTGCGGGGCACCCAGTCCGCTGTCGGGTCGGCCAGGATCGCCTGGTAACGCGCCACCACATGCAGCACGTTGAGCAGTTGTCGCTTGTACTCGTGGATGCGCTTGACCTGCACGTCGAACAGGCTGTGCGGATCGACGGCAATGCCGGTTGCGCGCAGGATGGTGGCCGCCAGCCGCACCTTGTTGGCGTGTTTGATCGCCGCGAAGCGCGTGCCCAGGGTCGGGTCGTCGCGCAGGCTGCGCAGGCGCTGCAACTGCCCCAGGTCGAGCCGCCAGCCACGCCCCAGCGTATCGTCGAGCAGCGCAGCCAGGCCCGGATTGGCCTGCGCCAGCCAGCGCCTCGGCGTCACTCCGTTGGTCATGTTGGTGAAGCGCTCCGGCCACAGGCTGGCGAAGTCGGAGAAGATCGTCTGCACCAATAGTTGGGAATGCAGCGCCGACACGCCGTTGACCTTGTGGCTGCCGACGATCGACAGGTTGGCCATGCGCACGCGGCGCTCGCCGTGTTCGTCGATCAGCGACAGCCGCGCCAGGAAACCATGGTCGCCCGGCCGGTGCAAGGCGGCCACCTCGAGAAATTCCTTGTTGATGCGAAAGATGATCTCCAGGTGGCGCGGCAGCACGTGCTGCATCAGCCCGACCGACCAGGTCTCCAACGCCTCGGGCATCAGGGTGTGGTTGGTGTAGGAGAAGGTGCGGGTGCAGATGGCCCAGGCCTGGGGCCAGGGCATGCGCTTCTCGTCCACCAGCACCCGCATCAACTCGGCCACACCGATCGCAGGGTGTGTGTCGTTGAGGTGGATCGCCACCTTGTCGGCCAGGTTGTCCAGGCCCGGGTGCTCTTCCAGGTGGCGGCCGATCAGGTCCTGGATCGAGGCGGCGACGAAGAAATACTCCTGCTTGAGCCGCAGTTCACGGCCGGCTGGTGTGCTGTCGTTGGGGTACAGCACCCAGGAGATGTTCTCGTATTCGTTCTTGGCGCCGGCAGCGCGCGCGTAGTCGCCGGTGTTGAAGGCGCCGAGGTCGATGTGGGCCGGCGCCACGGCCTTCCACAGGCGCAGCGTGCTGACGCTGTCCTGGGCATGCCCGGGCACCACCATGTCATAGGCCTTGGCAACCACCTCGGCCGCGTGGCGCCAGCTGGCGGTGCCGTCCAGATGCTCGACCCATCCGCCGAAACGCACCGGGTAACCCACGTCGGCGCGCGGGAACTCCCAGGGCGTGCCGTCCTTCAGCCACGGATCGGGGTATTCCATCTGGGTGCCGTCCTGGATCTCCTGCGCGAACATGCCGTATTCGTAGCGGATGCCGTACCCGAACGACGGCAGTCCGATCGAGGCCATGGCATCCAGGAAACACGCCGCCAGACGGCCCAGGCCGCCGTTGCCCAGGGCGGCGTCGGTCTCGCATTCAGCCACATCCTCCAGGCTGCGGGCAAACTGCTCCAGCCCCTGTCCGGCGGCTTCGGTCAGCCCCAGCGCCGCAAGTGCGTTGGACAGGGTGCGGCCGATCAGGAACTCCATCGACAGGTAATAGACCCGGCGCGCCTTGGCGTCACGCTCGCGCGTTTGCGTGCGCACCCAGCGCCGCGAGAGTTCCGCCCGGGCCACCTGCGCCAGCGCCTGCATGATTTCCGTGCGCGTGGCCCGCGCCGGGTCGACCGCCACCGTCTGCAGCAACTGCGTGGCAATCGATTCGGACAGGTCGGCAATGGCGCGGGGCAGGGTGTGGGTCACGGAGGGTCCTTCGGGTTCGGGCTCGGATGCACGGGGGCAAGCATGAACTGCACCGGATCGTGCCTGAGCGGCGCGATTTTCGCACGTGGTAACGCCGCCGTAACCGGCGCTTCGGGTTCGGCATTAAGATGGTGCCAAGACCTTCTACGCGCCCCAAAAAAAGGAGACCTGATGACATCCACCGACCTGGCCCAGGGCCTGGACCTTCCCAAGCGCGCGGTCGCGCTGGTGCTGGCAGGCGGGCGGGGCAGCCGCCTGATGAACCTGACTGACCGGCGCGCAAAGCCGGCGGTGTATTTCGGCGGCAAGTTCCGCATCGTGGATTTCGCGCTGTCCAATTGCCTGAATTCGGGGGTGCGCCGTATTGGTGTCATCACCCAGTACAAGTCGCACAGCCTGTTGCGCCACCTGCAGCGGGGCTGGGCCTTCCTCAAGTCCGAGATGAACGAATTCGTCGACCTGCTGCCGGCGCAGCAGCGCAACGATGACGAGAGCTGGTACCGGGGTACTGCCGATGCGGTGTACCAGAACCACGACATCCTGGAGAGTTATGGCGCCGACTACATCGTGGTGCTGGCCGGTGACCACATCTACAAGATGAACTACGCCCTGATGCTCGCCGACCACGTGGCCAAGGGCCGCGCCTGCACCGTGGCCTGTATCGCCGTGCCGCGCGACGAGGCCAGCGCCTTCGGC
>JANMZX010000610.1:0-2201 GCA_031383745.1 Rhodoferax sp.
ACGGGATGGCCGAGGTCGTTGGTGAAGGCGATGAATCTCATGGGGTGGCTCCGTCGTGTTGTTCGTGGTTGGTGATGAAATCGTCGGGGACCGGCGGCCCCCACACATAAAGAGAATCCGCCGGCGGGTGGTCGGCCGCCGGCCAGTCGAGGTCGGCCGGCACGTAGTCGATGCCGAAGGAGTATTCGCAGAAGCTGCCCCAGGGGTCCTGCACGTAGTTGAAGTAGTTGGAACCCAGCACGTGCCGGCCCACACCCCAGCCCTTGCCCCAGCCAGCCTCGCGCATGTGTTCGGCGCCGGCGCCGACATCGTCGATGCTGCCCACGTCCCAGCTGCTGTGGTGCAGGCCCGGCGCCTGCGATTTGGCGAAGGCCACCAGGTGGTGGTCGCTGCCATGCGGCGTATGGACGAAGGCGATGATGTCGAGCGAACGATCCGACAGGCGCAGGCCCAGCACGTCCGCGCAGAAGGCCGTGATGCGCGGCACATCGGGCGAAAAACGCAGGATGTGCGACAGGTTGCGCGGGTGCACGCGAGCCACCTGGCTGCGGCTCGGTGCAGCGCCCTGGCCCGGCGTCACCGCGATCGGAACACTCGGCTCGGATTTGGCAGACGGCGACACTTTGGGTGCCACGACCAACTGCGTTGCGATGCCATCTGGGTCGCGCAGCCAGAGGCCCATCGCGTCGCCCAGCGGATGGGGCGCGATCGCAAGGCCCAGGCGCTCGACGCGTGCCGTGAATTCCGCCAAGTCCTCGGCAAAGATGCCGTAACGCACATACTGCAGCCGCTTGGCCGCGCCGGCTTCGAAGATCGATGCCCAGCAGTGCGAATGGCCGACGGTGTACAGGTCGAGCCGCTGGCCGTCGCGGCGCACGTCCAGGCCGAACTCGGCGTAGAACCTGTGCGCCACCGCGAGGTCAGGCACCGAGAACACGAACCGATCGAGGGAATGGACCGCGACTACGCCATGGCGGCGCGAGGGCGCGCAAAGGGATGCAGTCATGCAGGGACTCCGGTGGGCACGAATGCATTGGCGCGGCCGGTCACCTGCTCGAGAATGCCCACCGCCGAACTGGGCCAGGCGTTGCCACGCCAGGCCACATGCTGGTCCGGGCGGATCAGGGTGAAGCGGGTCGGGTACAACTCGGCAATGCCGGCCTCGTGCGGCTGCAGCACCTTGAGCGGGATGTTGGCCTTGCGCGCCTGCACCCGTGCCTGGTCCACTGCTGCCGAGGGTGCGTCCTTGGAGACCAGCAGCGTGAAACCGTCACCGAAGTGGTCGAACAGCGAACTGCCATCGTGCATCCAGGCATGGGGTGCGCGGGAGCCGGGGCGCGAGGTCGGCACGTAGTTGATGAAGTCCTGGCCGGGTGCGTGGCTGCCATCGGACACGATCACCGGCGAGTCGTCGTAGCGGTACCCGAGCATCACACCCAAGGTGGCGAATTCGCGCATCTTGGCCGCCTGGATTCGGCTACCGACTTCGCTCCGCAATGCGGCACCGGCCGCGTCGTCGCTGTCCATGCCGTCCTTCCACAACTGGTTTCCGAGCATCGAATGGTTCGTCACTGCCTCGTCGAGCACCATGTCGTGCACCGGCCGGCGTTCGCGCTCATAACTGTCGAGCAACTGGGCGCCGCCCCAGCCCTGCAACACCGCGGCCAGCTTCCAGCCCAGGTCGACGCCGTCCGACACGCCCATGTTCATGCCATAACCGCCGAAGGGCGGATGCAGGTGGCAGGCGTCTCCGGCCAGGAACACACGCCGGTCGCGGTAAAAGTCGCCCAGGAATCGGCTCGCTACCCATTCGTCGGTCGACAGGACCTCGTAGGGCAGGTCGATGCCGGTCGCCTGGCGGATCATCGCCGGTGCCTCGGCGGCGTCGAGCTTCCAGCCTTCACGCACCCCGGTGGGCATGAAGAACCACTTGTCGCCGCGGTCCATCGGGCCGATCAGGCTGGGCGCATCACCATTGACCTGCCAGTACATGATGGCAGAACCATGCTTGTGCGCCTCGGCCAGGCCGGGCGCACGAAAGACGATGTTGTAGTTGCGAGACAAGCCATAGGTGCCTTCAAGCTTGGCGCCGATGCCTTCGCGTACCATGCTGCGCGCACCATCGGTGCCGGCGAGGTACTCAGCGTCGATATGGATGGCGTCGCCAGTTAGCAGATCCTTGGCGACGGCATGGACTTGCC
>JANMZX010000639.1:0-4979 GCA_031383745.1 Rhodoferax sp.
ATCTGCACGCTGTGCGCGCCTTCGACCAGGCAGGCTCTAATTTCGGACTCGTGTTCGTGCAGCAGGTCGTCGATGAACTGGCGTCGGCTGTAGCCGGGCAGCTCGCTTTCCGGGTAGAACAGGCTCAGCGCCGACGGTGAAATCACGGCCTGCTTCAGCGGCATGCCCGAATGCATGCGGGCAAGGCGCAGGTAGGTGTCTGCCCGGTGCAGGTATTTGAAAGGCCCGGCCGTCAAACGGGGCCAGCGCCGGACATGGTGTGTGAATGTCAGCGCAAATCCATCCGGCACAAAGTTGGGCAAACCATGCACGCAGTAGTTGGCAAAGTTGTGGTACTTGGGTTGCTCGCCATCGGTGATCACGGGCGAACCCGTCGCCTCAAATTCGATCAACGTCGCCCGCACGGCGTCGTTGCACAGGGCATCAAGGTCAGAAAGAGAAAGCCGGCCTTCTTCCGCCGCCTGGATGGCAGCTATCAATTCCGGCGGGCGCGGGATGCTGCCAATCGGTTCGGTGGGGATTCCCGACTGGTGGGAAAGCTGATCAGTGAAAGAGCTCAACGTCCATTGCTCCTAAAAATTCATCAAACCGTTAGAAGCAGTCCGAAGTATGTCCCTCTCGTCTGAGGTCAACTCTCGCTGGCGCGGAGTCGAGCAGTCACAACGCACGCGACCCTTCTGCTTTTCAGTGTAGGTCATGCGCTGACCATACGCGTCTGGTTCATTGGCGTATGTACGTTGCCGCACGAATGAAAGAAGTGAAAGCCGGCCCTGTAGTGGCCCTACGGCTTGTACATGGGAGCCGGCTAGTTTAGATAAATTCGTTGCCATTTCGCCAATTTCACTGAATGGATGTGTTCAGTCTGACGCTGCAGGCCCGTACTCCTGCCGGGTCTCGTGCAAATCCAGCGCCACGACGGGCTCGTCTTCCACCACCAGAATGCGTTCATTGGCCATCGGTTTCCTCCTTTTTTACTGGGTTGAGTTCCACGGTGAAACTGGAGCCGGCCGGCGACGACTCCGTATGCAATACCCCGTGCAACTGGTCGACGAACATCGGGACCAGCTGGGTGCCCAGGCCGGCGCCACTGTCCCAGGAGAAATCCGGCGGCAGGCCGCAGCCGTTGTCGCTCACCGACACGTGCAGCCGGCCCGCCGGGTCGAGCCGCATCCGGACGTCGATGCGGCCGCGTCCCGTGGCCTTGAATGCGTGCTTGATGGCGTTGCTGATCAGTTCGTTGATGATCAGGCCACAGGGGATGGTCCGGTGGATGTCGAGCGTGACCCTTTCGTCGGCGCCGGAAAAAGACAGTTCAATGCCCGACCCCGACCCCTCGTAGGTTCCCTTCGTCAGCACCACCAGACGGCCGATGTAGTCCGACAGGTCCACTTCCGCCACGCTGCTGGATTCATACAGCAGCTGGTGTACCAGTGCCATGGCGCGGATGCGGCCCTGGCATTCGGACAGCGCCTGCGCCGCAGCTGCAGAGACCTGGCGCGACTGCAGGTTCATCAGGCTGGAGACGATCTGCAGGTTGTTCTTGACGCGGTGGTGCACCTCGTGCAACAGCGCGGTTTTTTCCTCCAGCGCGTGTTCGATCAGGCTGCGCTGGCGCTTTTGTTCCGACACATCGCGCGCCAGCTTGCAGGCGCCGACGATGGCGCCGCTGCGGTCGCGCAAGGGTGACAGCGTGACGGAGACGTCGAGCCGCCGCCCGTCCTTGTGCAGGCGCACCGTCTCGAACGGGGGGACGCGTTTTCCCGCCTGGATGTCTTTCATGATCCCGGCTTCTTCCGGCCACCGTTCCGGCGGAAACAGCAGGGCGACCGGCCGCCCGATCGCCTCCACCTCCGAATAGCCCAGCAGGCGCGTTGCGGCAGGGTTCCAGCCGGTGATGATGCCGTCCAGCGATTTGGTGATGATGGCGTCGTCGGACGACTCGATGACCGACTGGTACCGCTCTTCCGATTGCTTCAGCGCGACTTCGCTGGCGTGGCGCTGCGAGATGTCCATCGCCGACGGAATCAGGTGGGTCACCTGGCCATCCTGGTCCCGCAGCGGCGCCAGCATGAAGTCGATCCACATTGGCTGGTCGTTCAGCATGCGCACCTGGATGTCCTGGCGCACCACCTCGCCACCGCGGCAGCGGCGCGTGACGTCCTGCATCCACTGCTGCAGTTGCACATCGTGCGAGAACCAGAAGCAGTCCCAGACCTTGCGGTGGCGCACGTCGTCGAGCGACAGGCCGGCGGCGTCGAGCGGCGCCCGGTTGGCGTGCACGAGTGTTCCATCGAGTTCCATCACACCGACAAACGCGAACAGGTTGTCGAGCACCTTGAGCAGCCGCTGCTGGCTGGCTTCGACCAGCTGGCGCGAGAAGTCGTCGACCAGGGAGTCCTGGATGATCGCCAGCACGCCCCGCGTGTCGCCCTGGCTGTCGCGCCACGGGTAGTAGGACGCCAAGCGGTGCAACTGACGCCCCTGCGGGGACGGCAGGCTGGAATGTATCTCCTGGTTCAGCAAGGGCACCCCGGTGTCCAGCACAAACCGGATCTTGGGCGCCACCACGTCGGCCGCGTGCGGCAGGAAGTCGACGATGGCCTTGCCGATGTGGTCGGCCACGCTCAGGTTGTTCAGTTCCGCGTGCCGCGCATTGATGTAGCGCAGCCGCAGGTCGCAGTCGATCACGGCCACGCCGATCGGGACGCTGTCGAGCAACAGCGCAAAAAGCGAGCTCATGTCGTCGGTTGCGAGGTCCTGCATCGTGTGGCCCTTGGGGTGAATGCGCATTACCTGCAAATTGAAGCTGGCTGCCCGGGACGGTCCTCCGTGTCCTTCATTCGACAGCACTCTGATCGTGGATTCAAGGTTACACCGGAATTCGTGCCCTCGCCATCAGGTGATCACCTGAGTCGCTGCGCCGAATCACCTGAACCGGCGTACAGGGGAGTCACGGCGAAGGCAGCCCGGGCTGGGCATCAGTGCCTGGTCGGGCCTTCGATCCGGCGGTCCGGGATGAACCAGATCGCCGCCACGAGCACATACACCGCAAACGCTGCAGCCGTGTGCACAAAGGCCAGCGCGATGGCGATGGCATACAGCACCAGCGACGCGAGGCCCTTGCGATCGCGCCCGATCGCCTGCGCCAGCGCCGACGCCTGGCCGTGGTGGGCGATCAGCACCCGGCACAGGATGTAGTACGCGACGCCGGCCATGAACAGCACCACACCGTACAGCGCGACCGGAAGCGTCTCGAAATGGTTCTCGCCCATCCAACCCGAGCAGAAGGGGATCAGCGACAGCCAGAACAGCAGGTGCAGGTTGGCCCACAGGCTGCGGCCGTCGATCGATTTCGTGGCCTGCAGCAGATGGTGGTGGTTGTTCCAGTAGATGCCCACATACACGAAGCTCAGCGCATAACTGCCCAGGACGGGCGCCAGCGGCGCCAGCGCATCGAGGCCGGCGCCGTGCGGCACCTTGAGTTCGAGCACCATGATCGTGATGATGATGGCGATCACGCCGTCGCTGAATGCTTCTAGCCGACCTTTTCCCATGGGTTGCCTTTCGTTCGTCGTGGGTTATGGGCATGCTGCCGTGGCGCAGACATCGCGCACGCAGCCGCGCAACCAGCGGTGCGCCAGGTCGGCATGCAGCCGGGGGTGCCACAGCAGCGATACGGTGATCTCGGGCAAGGGGACGGGCAGCGCAAAGCTCCACATGCCCGCGCGCAAGTTGCCGGTGTGCCTTTGCGGCACGCTGGCCACCAGGTCACACGCACGCGCCAGTGCCAGCGCGGTGGAAAACCCGCCAACGATGGTGACCACCTGGCGCTCCAGGCCGAGCGGCTGCAGGGCGTCGTCGATCGGTCCCCGGGCGAGGCCGCGCCGCGACACGGCCACATGGCTGGCGGCGGCATAACGCGCGGCCGTGATCTCGCCGTCGCACAGCGGGTGACCGGCGCGCACGACGCCTACGAAACTGTCCCGGAACAGGGCCTGCACCCGCATTTCCGGCCCGGTCTGGGCGTCCACGACACCGGTCTCGAGGTCCACGCTGCCCTCGCGCAGGGACGTGCTGGCCTTGTCCGCCTTTTGCACGAAGCACAGCCGCACGCCGGGCGCATCGGCTGCGACGCGGGCGATCAGGGCCGGGCCGAAGTTCTCCACGAAACCTTCGCTGGTGCGGATGGTGAAGGTGCGTACCAGCTTCCTGAGGGCGAGCTTGCGCGCCGGGCGCAGCAACTCCTCGGCGTCCTGTACCAGCTGTCCGGCGCGTTCGCGCAGCTCGAGCGCACGCGGCGTCGGGACCAGGCCGCGGCCGGCCCGCACCAGCAGCGGGTCGCCGGTGGTTGCGCGCAGGCGCGCCAGCGCGCGGCTCATGGCGGACGGGCTCAGCCGCAAGCGCCGGGCGGCCGCCGCCACGCTGCCCTCCACCAGCAGCACATCGAGCGTCACGAGCAGATTGAGATCGGGCCTTGCCATGCGCGCACGATACCGCCATTCGGGCGCGATAGCGCGTCAAACGCATGAATAAAGTGCAGATGAAGCGCCTTGCGCCATGTCGGCCACACCACTACGCTTGCATCCACCCCGGTACAGAACCCGCCACGAAAGGAAACCACATGTCGAACCGCATCGCCGCTGCGCCCGGTGCAGCTGCTGTCGAAACGCTGGCACGGACCCCCGGCGTCGGCTGGGCGCTCGCCGGCCTGTCCGCGTCGATGCTGTTGTCGTCGCTCGGCACCAGCAGCGCCAATGTGGCGCTGCCGACCCTGGCGCAGGTTTTCGGTGCCAGCTTCCAGCAGGTCCAGTGGGTGGTGCTGGCCTACCTGCTGTCCATCACCCTCCTGATCGTCAGCGTCGGGCGCCTGGGCGACATGCTCGGGCGCCGGCGACTGCTGCTCGGCGGAATCGCCCTGTTCACCCTGGCCTCGGTGCTGTGCGGCGTCGCGCCAAGCTTGTGGCTGCTGATTGCGGCGC
>JANMZX010000668.1:0-11258 GCA_031383745.1 Rhodoferax sp.
TACGTGCGGTTTGCCACCGACGCCGTACGCCGCCAGGGCCGCGAAGCATCGCTCGCGGCGCGCGCCGACTTCATGCTGTCGGTGGTGGCGCCGGCACTGCGGCCTGCGGCGCTGGATCTGGTGCGTTCGCACCAGGACGCAGGCGATCTGGTGGCCATCATCACGGCGACCAATGATTTCGTCACTCGCCCGATCGCTGACGCCTTTGGCGTGCCCGAACTGATGGCGGTGGAACTGGAGCACGACGACCACCCCGGCGGCACCGGCTGGATCACCGGCGAGATCCGCGGCGTGGCGTCGGCGCGCGAAGGCAAGGTGGTGCGTGTCACGCAGTGGCTTGCCGCAAGGTCGCTGGGCTGGGACGACGTGCACATCACCTTCTACTCCGACTCGACCAACGACCTGCCACTGCTGGAGCGCGCCAACCGCCCCGTGGCAACCAACCCCGACGAGCGCCTGCGCGCCGTAGCGAATGCGCGCGGATGGCGCATACTGGACCTGTTTCCCAGGAGTTAGCTTCCACCAACCTGCTGCGCTGGCGCGAGTCCGCGCAGAAACCCTGCATTCATGATCAAGAACTTCATCGACAAACTGCTCGGAAAATCCTCCGCCCGCAGCCCCAAGTCTCCTTTCGGCAAACGCGTGGAGGTGCCGGTGGCCGAACACGGCATCGACCCCAAACTGGTGGACGAGCGCGCCGGCAACGTGGTGCACACCCTCAAGCAGGCCGGTTTCGAGGCCTACATCGTCGGCGGTGCGGTGCGCGACCTGCTGGTGGGTCTGCGGCCGAAGGATTTCGACGTGGCCACCAACGCCACGCCGGAGCAGGTCAAGGGCCTGTTCCGCCGCGCCTTCATCATCGGGCGGCGCTTTCGCATCGTGCACGTGGTGTTCGGCCGCGGGCGCGAACACGAGGTGATAGAGGTGTCCACCTTCCGCGCCTACCTGGACAACGCCGCCGCCGAGCAGGTGGCTGGCAACGAGCGCACCAGCCGCAGCGAACTGGCCGGCATGAAACACGCCGTCGACTCGACCGGCCGGGTATTGCGCGACAACGTCTGGGGCCCGCAGGAGGAAGACGCGGTGCGGCGCGACTTCACCATCAACGCGATGTATTACGACCCTGAGACGCAGGTCGTCGTCGATTACCACAACGGCATCAAGGATGCCAAGAAGCTCACCCTGCGCATGATCGGCGACCCCGCCACCCGCTACCGCGAAGACCCGGTGCGCATCATCCGGGCGATCCGTTTTGCGGCCAAGCTGCGCGGCCTGGGGTTCAAGCTCGAACCCAAGACCGCGGCGCCGCTGGTGACGATGAAAGGCCTGCTGTCGGATGTGCCGCAAAGCCGCCTGTTCGACGAAATGCTCAAGCTGCTGCAGACCGGCCACGCGCTGGCCAGCATCGAACAGCTGAAGGAACTCGGCCTGGCGCAAGGCATTTACCCGCTGCTCGATGTGGTGGTCCAGCGTGCCGAGCAGCCGCTGGTGCGTGCGGCGCTGGTCGACACCGACCGCCGTGTCGGCGAAGGCAAACCGGTGGCGCCCAGCTTCCTGCTGGCCTGTGTGTTGTGGGCCGATGTGCGCGAGGGCTGGGCCCGGCAGCTGGAAGGTCAGTCACGTCCGGCGCCGTTCCCGGCGCTGCAGGACGCGATCGATGAAGTGTTCCAGTCTCGGATCGGGGATGTGTCGGGTGGCGGCAAGCTCGCCGGCGACATGCGCGAGATCTGGATGATGCAGCCGCGTTTCGAAAAGCGCACCGGCAGCACGCCATTCGGCCTGGTGGAGCAACCGCGTTTTCGTGCGGCGTTCGACTTCATGCGCCTGCGGGCTGAAACCGGCGAGGTCGAGGAGGTGTTGTCCGACTGGTGGCAGGAATTCAGCGTGGCCGATGACAACCTGCGCCGGGACATGGTCGATGGAGTGCGTTCGGAGCAGGCGCACAAGCCGCGCATGCACCGGGCGCCCCGGCCGGCGCCCGTGGCCGAGCGTGGCGCAGACGGAGCGCCCCCGCGTGAGGCGCGCGACGGCTCCGGTGGGGATGATCCGGCCCAGGATGGTGGGCCGGAGTTCCCGGCCGGTGGTGGCGATGCGCCCAAGAAGCGCCGGCGCCGCAGGCGACCCGGCGGAGCTGGGCGGCTGGCGGGAGATGCGGGCACGGTGCCGTCCGGCGGATCGGGCGACGGCCACTGAGGGGCCGTGCCGTGCGCGACGCGGTCACTTCCTATATCGCCCTGGGAGCCAACCTCGGTGATGCCCAGGCCACGGTGCGGGAGGCGATCGAGGCGATCGCCAGCCTGCCCGGTACCCGACTGACACGGCGGTCCTCCCTGTACCGCACGGCTCCGGTGGAGTCGTCCGGGCCGGACTACATCAATGCCGTGGTCGAGGTCGGCACCAGGCTGACGGCGCCGGACCTGCTGCGGGAACTGCAGGCGCTGGAACTGCGCGCCGGCCGTCTGCGGCCGTATCGCAATGCACCGCGCACACTCGACCTGGACATCCTGCTGTTCGGCGAGGCCCGCATCTTCAGCGATGCGCTTACCGTTCCGCACCCGCGCATGTCGGCACGCGCGTTCGTGCTGGTGCCGTTGAACGAGATTGCGCCGCACCGGGTCGATGCGCATGCGCTGCACGCAGTGGCTGGGCAGGGGTGTCAGCCGGTGGCGCCCTGAGCCGGTTTTTTCAGCGCCACGGTCACCAGGGCCGATGACGCCTGCAGCGCCAGCACCGCATGGACTTCGTCGCCGGGCAGCAATACCAGTTGCCCCGGGTCGAGCACCGTCTTGCGCTGCGGGGTGGTGATTTCCAGTTGGCCTTCGATGCAGTGGATGGTGATCTCGCCCGGCACCTTGTGCGGCGGCAGCGACTTGCCGGCCGCCAGCACCAGACGCATCACCTCCAGATCCCGGGCCTTGAAAACGGCAAACGTGGCTTGCGTGGCCAGGCGGGCGCCGTAGGGAGAGACGTCGACTGGCTGCCCGGGTGGGGTGTGTTCTATGGCCATGGCGGGACTTCAGGCGGGTGGTGATGCGGCGATGCTGGCAGACAAACCGCGCCCGGTCAAACCCGTTTGGCACGCGCAGGTGCGCCGTGCCTCGGCGCACGGGCGCTGTTGCTGCTCATACCTTGGAGTCCCAGTGGAACTTGTGGATCACCCGGTGCAGCACCGGCGTGAAAATCAGCGCGGCAGTGGCGATGAAGACCAGCCCGGCATACAACGCGTAACACCCGGCGAACAACTTGCCGCCCCAGGTCACCGGTGTGTTCACAGGGCCCATGCCGCCCAGCAGCATGCTGGCGTTCAGGAAGGCGTCGATGGGTGTCAACGCTTCCAGTTCCATGTAGCCGAGCATGCCGACGCCCAGTGACACGGCCACCAGGCACAAGGCGATGGCGAGGTGTGCCACAACCCGCGACCTGAACGCTGTGGACGGCAATGGCTTCTGGTTTTTCGATTCATACATGACGGGCTCCGGGTGCGTGTCCTTGTGAAAACGTGCCGGTGTGAACAGCGGCGAATCGGCGACGGCGATGCTTCAGGCTGTGCTGTCCAGTCCCCGGATTGCAGCCGCCGCGGCGCTCACAGAAGGCCTTTGAGCCGTAACAGGCCGAAAGCCGCCACCGTGGTGGCATCCTTGATCGTGCCGTCCAGGATCATGCGTTCGAGCACTCGCACGCTGAACTCCTGGCACACGAGCCCCTGCTCCTCGGGGTCAAGTTGCCTTGCGCCCTGCTGCAATTCAGTGGCAAGGAAAAGATGGAAGCGTTGTGCTGCATACCCGTAGGCAGGAAAGAGTTCCGCCACCTGGGTCATGCAGCCTGCCAAGAGACCCGTTTCTTCGCGCAACTCATGCCTTGCCAGCGTCACTGGATCGGGTTCTCCCAATTCCCAGGAACCTTGCGGTAGTTCCCAGAACCGCTGCCCGACGGGATAGCGGAGCTGCTCCACGAGAAAGATGCTTTCGTCCCGGACGGCGGCGATCACCGCGAAGTCCGGCTTTTCCACCACGCCATAGATGCCCGTGGCGCCATTCGCGCGGACGATGGCGTCCTCGCGGACCCTCATCCAGCGGTTTTCATAGACCAAGCGGGTGCCGGTGGTCCCGATCTCTGGTTTGGTCACGTGGCGCATCCTCCGTGTGGTGTCGCGATGGATGCGATCAGGCAAATTCCACAATCATCTCGATCTCCACACACGCCCCCAGCGGGATCTGCGCCACGCCAAATGCGCTGCGGGCATGGGCGCCGATGTCGCTGCCAAAGACCTGGCCGATGAGTTCACTGGCGCCGTTGGTCACCAGGTGCTGTTCGGTGAAGTCGCCGGTCGAGTTGACCAGCGACATCAGCTTGACGATGCGTCGGACGCGGTTCAGGTCGCCGATGGCGACATGCAGCGTGCCCAGCAGGTCGATCGCCACCGCGCGCGCGGCGGCCCGGCCTTCATCGGTGGCCATGTTCCTGCCGAACTGGCCGGCCCAGACCTTGCCGTCCTTCTTGGCGATATGGCCGCTGAGGAACACCAGGTTGCCGGTCTGCACGAAAGGCACGTAGGCAGCGGCAGGGATGGCTACCGGGGGCAGCGTGATGTCGAGTTCGGTCAGGGTGTCGTAGACGTTCATGGGGTCGCTTTCGGGTGGTGGGCAAGTGCGGGGCGGGAGGGGCCGGTGCGTCGGTTCGCACCGGTGCTTCCGGTGATCGTTGGATTCTAGGACCGCACGTCCGGGGCGACTAGCCGGACAGGCCCTGACTTTGGCTCTGGCTTTGGCTTTGGCTTTGACTTTGGGTCTGTCCCTGTCCCGGCGCCTGGATCGCCGTCTCCGGCTCGGGCGCATCCAGTCGTGTCACCGTCACCGAAACCGTCAGCTGGTGGTTGGCGCCGCCGTGGATGACGCCGCGGATCGGCGACACGTCGGCATAGTCGCGGCCGGTGGCCAGCAGCACGTAGTCCTCGCCGGGCAGGCCCCAGCCCCAGCGGTCGTTGGTGGGATCGAAGTCGCACCAGCGGTCGGTGTCGGCCAGGTCGGGCAACAGCACCGACACCCAGGCATGCGACGCGTCGCTGCCCACCAGGCGCTGCGTGCCTGGCGCTGGTTCGGTCAGCAGGTACCCGCTCATGTACCGCGCCGCCAGACCGATCGAGCGCAGGCAGGCCACCATGATGTGGGCGAAGTCCTGGCATACCCCCTTGCGCTGCGCCATCGCCTCCAGCGCCGGGGTGTTGATCTGCGTGCTCTGGCTCTCGTAGGTGAAATCCTGGTGGATGCGGTGCATCAGGTCGCAGGCGGCGTCGAACAGCCCGGTGCCCGGCGCGAAACTCGGTCGCGCGTATGCGGCGAACTCGGGGTGGCGAGGCGCGTGCTGCGAGGCGAACACGAATTCCGCGGCCGGATCGTAGACGGCGTCCGCGCGGTAGCGGAAGCGCTCGCGCACGGACTCCCACGCAAGCACGCTCGGCGGCATGGCCCGACCCGTGGTGCGTACCGTGCTGGTGGCCACCACGCGCAGCTGTGCGTGCGGCGTCTGCAGCGACATGAAGGTACGCCGGTTGCCATACACGTCGAGCGCGCTGGTCTGCTGCGCCGGGCGCGGCTCCACCAGCAGACTGTGGCTCAACAGCTGCTGCGACGCGGTGTCGCAGGGCTGCAGGTAGGCCATGTGCTGGGCCACCTCGACCGGTGGCAGGTAGTCGTACCGCGTTTCGTGCATGACCTGCAACAGCATGGCTCAGGCCCCGACGCTCTGGCGCGATTCACCCGAGTGCGTGAAATAGGTGGTGCTGATGACTTCCGACACGTCGAAGGCCGCGTCGTTGCATTGAGCCAGCAGGTTGGCCAGCGCCGTCATCGGCTGCCTGGCACCGGCGCCACCACCCAGCGCGTCGAACATGCACAGCTGGTCGAGGTTCCAGCTGTTGGGGTTGGGCACCTGCAGCGACAGTGCGCTGAGCTCGTTGGGCTCGCTGCCGGCCAGCTTGGCCAGACGGCCGCGCAGGGTGTGGGCGACCCAGGCCAGCGAGCGCGGGTTGTCACGGTCGAGCACCAGCAGGTCGATCATGGCCGCCATCTCGCGGCTTTGCTGGAACTGTGCGTGGAAGGTGATGGTGCTGTCGAACAGCGCCACCATGGCCTCGAAGCCGGCGTCGCTGTGCACCGACGCGGTCTCCAGGCCGAGCGCCAGCGAGCGCGACAGAAACCCCAGGCGCTCGATATGCCGACCGATGCTCAGCAGCCGCCAGCCGTCGTCGCGCGTCATGCGGTCGGTCTGGGAGCCGGTGATCGCCGCCATGTGCCGGCCGGCGGCCTTCAGGATATCCAGTGCCTGCATGGTGGAGAACTCTCCGCCGCGGGTTTGCGCGTCGCAGGCGTCGGTCAGGTTTTCCTGGGCCCGCACGATCATGCTCCAGTGCTCCTGGGACAGGCGCTCGCGCACCGTCGATCCCGCCATGCGCACCGCCCGCAGGTTGTAGCCCACGCTGGTCGACGGCGCTGCGCCGCCGAGGCCGGCGATCAGCGAACGCTCGAACACCCGGCGTGCCTGCGTCGGTGCCGGCACCCCGGGCAGCACCAGGTTGTTGGCCACGGACATCTTGCCCAGCCACGTCAACAGCGGAACCGACGACTGGTCTTCGCCGTTGAGGGATTCCAGTGCCAGGCGTGCCAGCGCGATCGTGTTTTCGGTGCGTTCGGTGTAGCGGCCCAGCCAGTAGAGGTTTTCGGCCGCGCGGCTGGTGACCAGCCGCTTGCGCTGCGCCACGGCCACGGGCGTGAGCGCCGGCGCCAGCAGCGTGGTGCGGTCGACCTGGCCGCGGGTCATCACCCAGACATCGGCGCTGCTGCCACCGCGCTGCATGGTGGCGATCTCGGCATTGGCATGGGCCACCCGCGCCAGCCCGCCGGGCAGCACCTGCCAGGACTGCGGGCCGTTGGCCACCGCGAACACGCGCAACATCACCGAGCGCGGCAGGATGCGCCCACCGCGCTCGCCCTCGCGCTGCCAGCTCGGCATCTGCGCCAGCGGCAGGTAGGCCTGGATGGTGTGCTCATCGCCCTGGCGGGCAATGCGCCCGGCCCACTCGTCGAGTTCGCGCGCGCTGAGTTCGCCGCCCAGCACGGCCTCGAAACTGCCATGCTGCGCGGAACCGGGGTAGGTCGGCTTGATCGCACATTCGGACAGGCGCGGCAGAACCTCCTCCATCGCGTTGCGTTCGCCGCACCACCAGGTGGGCAGCGCCGGCAGTGCCAGATCCTCCCCCAGAAGGTGGCGCGCGAGTGCCGGCAGAAAACCCAGCAGGGCCGGCGATTCGAGGAAGTCCGAGCCGGGCGCATTGGCCACCAGCACGTTGCCGGCGCGTACCGCCTGCAGCAGCCCGGGCACGCCGAGCGTGGAGTCCGGGCGCAGCTCCAGCGGGTCCAGGAACTGGTCGTCCATGCGCTTGAGCAGCGCGTGGATCGGCACCAGGCCCTTGAGTGTCTTGAGGTACAGGCGCTGATCACGCACCAGCATGTCGCCGCCTTCCACCAGGGTCAGCCCCAGGTAACGCGCCAGGTAGGCATGCTCGAAGTAGGTCTCGTTGTAGGGCCCGGGTGTGAGCAGCGCCATATGCGCGTCGCGGCCGCCCGGGCTGATCGACTTGAGGTTGTCGATCAGCGCACGGTAGGTGCCAGCCAGCCGCTGCACATGCATGTTCTCGAATGCCTGCGGAAACTGCCGCGATACCGCCAGGCGATTCTCCAGCAGGTAGCCCAGGCCCGACGGCGCCTGCGTGCGCTGGGACACCAGCCACCAGTTGCCGTCCGGTCCCCGCGCCAGGTCGAACGCCGCGATATGCAGGTGGGTGCCGCCCACCGGCGGCGCGCCGTGCATCGCGCGCAGGTAGCCGGGGTGGCCCTGCACCAGGGCCGGCGGCAGCAGGCCGCGGGCCAGCAGTTGTTGCGGGCCGTACACGTCGGCCATCAGGCGGTCGAGCAGCTGCACGCGCTGCAGCACGCCGGTTTCGATGTGTTTCCAGCTCTCGGGCGTGATGATCAGCGGGAACAGGTCGAGCGACCAGGGGCGCTGCGGGCCACCCGCGTCAGCATAGACGTTGTAGGTGACGCCGTTGTCGCGCACCTGCCGCTCCAGGCTGGTGCTGCGCCGGTTCAGCTCGGCCGGGTCACCGGCGCCGGCGTGGCCGAAGAAGGCCGACCAGTGCGCCGCCAGGCCGTCGGTGTTGCCGCCGCGCAGTTCGTCGAAATGGCCGCTGGCGGCGCGCGGAGCCTGCGGGCCCGGCATGGCGTCGGGTTGGGGGGCGTGGAGCATCGCGCCAGCTTACCTCAAGGCACGCGGCGCAGATCCAGCGTGAACGGAAACTCGCGGCTGCCCGGCACATCGATCGTGGCCGGTGGAATGTGCATGCTGCCCGGCGTGTGGCCCATGGGCACGAAGCGTGACAGGCGGCGGCTCTCCGCTTCGTAGGCGTTGACCGGGAAGCTCTCGTAGCTCAGCCCCCCGGGGTGCGCCACATGGTACTGGCAGCCACCGATGGAGCGCTTCATCCAGGTGTCGACGATGTCGAACACCAGCGGAACATGCGTGCCGATCGACGGGTGCAGCGCGGACGGCGGGCTCCAGGCCTTGTAGCGCACGCCGGCCACGAATTCGCCGTTGGTGCCGGTGCTTTGCAGCGGCAGCGCACGGCCGTTGCAGGTGACCACGTAGCGGCTCTCGTTGAGGCCGGTGGCGCGCACCTCGACGCGCTCCAGCGACGAGTCGACGTAGCGCGCGGTGCCGCCGGGCGCACCTTCCTCGCCCATCACATGCCAGGGCTCCAGCGCGTTGCGCAGGGTCAGCTCGATGCCGGCCGATTGCACCGTGCCCAGCAGCGGGAAGCGGAATTCCAGGTGCGGCGCGAACCAGGCCGGGTCGAAGGCAAAGCCGGCCTCGCGCATCTCCGCGATCACGTCCTCGAAATCCATGCGGATGAAGGTCGGCAGCAGGAAGCGGTCGTGCAGGGCCGTGCCCCAGCGGGTCGGGTTCTCCAGGTAGGGTGTTTTCCAGAACCGCACCACCATGGCACGCAACAGCAGTTGCTGCGCAATGCTCATGCGGGCGTGCGGCGGCATCTCGAACGCGCGCAGCTCCAGCAGGCCCAGCCGGCCTGTGGCCGAATCGGGCGAGTACATCTTGTCGATCGAGAACTCGCTGCGGTGGGTGTTGCCGGTGACGTCGATCAGGACGTTGCGCAACGTGCGGTCGACCAGCCAGGGAGGCATGGTCTGGCCGAACTTCTCGCGGTTGTGGTGGATCTCCTGCAGCGCAATCTCCAGCTCGTACAACTGGTCGTTGCGCGCCTCGTCCACCCGTGGTGACTGGCTGGTGGGCCCCACGAACATGCCGCTGAACAGGTAACTCAGGCTGGGGTGGTTGTGCCAGTACAGCAGCAGGCTGGCCAGCAGCTCGGGGTTGCGCAGGAAGGGGCTGTCGGTGGGGGTGGCCCCGCCCATCACGAAGTGGTTGCCGCCGCCGGTGCCGGTGTGCCGCCCGTCGGTCATGAACATCTCGGCCGACAGCCGCGACACGAACGCCGCCTGGTACAGGAACTCGGTGTTGTGCACCAGCTCGTCCCAGTGGCTGACCGGGTGGATGTTGACCTCGATGACGCCAGGGTCCGGCGTGACCTGCAGCAGCTTCAGGCGCGGGTCGCGCGGCGGCGGGTAACCCTCGAGCACCAGCTGCACACCCTGGTCCTGGGCGGTGGCCTCGATCGCGGCCAGCAGGTCGAGGTAGTCCTCCAGCTTTTCCAGCGGCGGCATGAACACGTACAACACGCCCGACTTGACTCCCACCGCCTCGGCCTTGGGGCCGCTGGCACGGCGCGGGTCGCGCACCTCCACGCACAACGCAGTGCGGCTGACCCAGTGGGCGGACTCGTGACGCTCCGGCGTGCGCACGAAGCCGGCAGGTTCCCCCTGCAGGTGGCTCTGCGCATGGGTGGCGGCATCCCCCGTCGCGCCCGGCACACCGGCACGCCCGGCACCAGAGGCAGCGTCGGCTGCACCGGCCGGGACCTGCAGGCGGCGCGTCGCTTCCTGCATCGGGCCGGAGCCGGCCAGGTAGGCGGCAGGGCTGTGCGCGCCGGCCATGTCGGTGCCTGCCAGGGCGTCGCGTGCGCCGGCATCGGTCTCGTACCGGCTGGCATACACACCGTGGCCCTGCAGGTCGGGGCGCGGGGTCGACGGGTCCTGCTCGACCATGTACGGAAAATCGGCCTTGCTGACCCAGGGCAGGGAGTCCAGCGGCAGGCGCAGGCCCATGGGCGAGTCGCCCGGCATCAGGTACATGCGCTCGTCGCGCACAAACCACGGGCCGGTGGTCCACACCGGGCCGCCGAGGCGCGGCCCTTCGCCGGCCTTGATCGGCAGCACGTAGCCGACCACCGCGTCGAGTTTTTGCTCGAACACCCGGCGCAGGCGCGAGCGCTCCATCTCGTCGTCGAGCCGGGAGTCGAACGGGTCCACGTTCACCGGCAGGCGCCGCTCGCGCCACAGGTAGTACCAGACATCCTCGTAACCGGGCTGGATGTACTGGCCGCTCAGGCCCAGCCGCGCGGTGAGGCCGTCGACGAAACGCTTTGCATCGGCGCTGGTGTACTGGGTGGGCACCCGTTCATCGGCAAACAGCGCCGGGTTGCGCCACACTGGCTGCTTGTCGGTGCGCCAGTAGATGTTCAGCGCCCAGCGCGGCAACTGCTCGCCGGGGTACCACTTGCCCTGGCCGAAGTGCAGGAACCCGCCCTGCCCGTATTCGGTGCGCAGCTTGTGCACCAGTTCGGTCGCAAAGCCGCGCTTGGTCGGGCCCAGCGCGTCGGTGTTCCATTCGGCGGCGTCGCGGTCGTTCACCGCGACGAAGGTGGGCTCGCCACCCATGGTCAGGCGCACGTCCTCGCGCACCAGGTCGGCGTCGACCTTCGCCCCCAGCGCCATGATGTCGGCCCACTGCCCGTCGGTGTAGGGCTTGGTGACGCGCGGCGACTCGTAGATGCGGGTCACCTTCATCTCGTGGTGGAACTCGACCTCGGCCTTGTCCACGCCGCCTTCGATCGGGGCGGCGCCGGAGGGCTGCGGCGTGCAGGCCAGGGGGATGTGCCCCTCGCCAGCGAGCAGGCCCGAGGTGGCGTCCAGCCCGACCCAGCCCGCGCCGGGCAGGTAGACCTCGCACCAGGCGTGCAGGTCGGTGAAATCGACCTCGGTGCCGCTGGGGCCGTCGAGCGCCTTGAC
>JANMZX010000001.1:0-5755 GCA_031383745.1 Rhodoferax sp.
GCTTGTCGCGTAGCGTCAAGGCCGGCGATCTGCTAGACCAAGCGCTTGAAGGTGTGGCCAGTGCAGGGGACGCCAACATCGCGCTGGCGGTGGACAACACGGCGCATCCGGTGAACAGCCGCCTGTTCTTGGCCAAAGCGACGCGCAGCGTATTCAAGATGTTCGGCATGGACTGGAAAGACACCAGTGGCACGCGCAACGGGCATTTCGCACCGTTTGCTTGGTCGGCCTGAACGCTGCGGGGAGCATCGCTCGCGCATCGCCGCCAAGCGCGATATTCGTCGCGGATCCATC
Source organism: Rhodoferax sp. (assembly GCA_031383745.1). GTDB lineage: Bacteria > Pseudomonadota > Gammaproteobacteria > Burkholderiales > Burkholderiaceae_C > CAISIP01. The sequence goes on from JANMZX010000001.1 coordinate 295, forward strand.
AGAGGGTGACCATGGGTTGTCACCTTGCTGACGCGGGAAGCCGACGGCCATGAGCGTCGGCAGACGGGCGATGGCTGCCCAGTATCAAGGACTCTAGAACGCGGCAATCAAACAATCGCAGTTTGATGTCCGCACAACGGCCTTCTGTGAAGGACGCCTTGCGCTGCATTGCCGCCCATCAGCCGTTGACGCGCGCGCAAAAATAGAAGTGCGCCGGGGGCCGCCCTTAGGTTTCTGGCAACCCCTCGGTGGGCCTGATGCGAAGCGGCAGGGCTGGGGGCGCTCAACAGGAAGTTCAAAAGCTCGCGTTACAACGGTTGGGCCCACAGCGTGGTAACACCCGACGGGAACAAAAAAGCCACCTTGCGGTGGCTTTTTATCGACTGCGCCGGAGGCGCAACGCGATCAGGGCTTCTTGGCGGCAGCGGCAGCAGCGTCAGCAGCGCCCTTGGCGGCGTCAGCGGCGCCCTTGACGGCATCAGCGGCGCCCTTGGCGGCATCCATGGCGCCGGCAGCAGCGGAAGCAGCGCCGGTAGCAGCAGCAGCAGCGCCGGAAGCGGCTTCAGCCGCAGCAGGAGCAGCAGCGGCAGCCGGGGCAGCAGCGGGAGCGGGCGCAGCAGCAGCAGGAGCTTCTTCTTTCTTGCCACATGCGGCCAGGGCGGCGGCAGCGATCACAGCTGCCAAAACGAGCGACTTGTTCATTTTGATGATTACCTAAGAGTGTTGGACGAAAAGATTTTGGGAAAATATCGCCACCAGCTAGGGCAACGACCAAGACGGAAAACGCATTCCTATTTCCGCCTAGCCTTCGAGTATACAAAAAGTTCGGAGGGATTACGGGAAAACCCTTGTATTGCGGCAGAAAATTTACAAACCCAGCGTGGTCGACGGAAATGCCGGCGCGCTGCGCAACAACAATTCGTCCAATAGCTCGCGTAGCTGGGTCCGCCGCTCCGGGGCCGCGCTGCTGGCTCCGGTGCTGCGGACCAGATCGAGCCGGCGCATGGCCCACACCGGGCTCCAGATGACGCTGGGAAAGTCCGCCTGGTCGACATCGCGGCAGGACCGGCACTCGATGATGTGGTCCCAGCGTTTGCGCCAGGTCACAAACCGGGCCTGGTTGCGCACCACCGCGTCGAACCGGGACGCGACCATGGTCAGCCGCCGGCCGGAGCGGGACCAGGCCTGCAAGGCGTCGACCACCACCCGTTCGTGCAGTGGCCAGTCCTCGAACGATGCATCGCAGATGACGATCTCTCGCCAGCCCTCCAGCTGCGCGCACGCAAATGCCTCGCGCACGACCTGAGCGAACGCCTCCCTGCCTTCGAAGCGGCCCTCGGGCAGCGTGGTGGGCATCACCGGTTCATGTTCCATGCAACCAACCTGCCTTTCCCCATTCACCCAACAGTTCGCGTGCTGCTGCGCTGGCCCGGGCATGCGCCGTCGCCGGCAAATGCCGGTCGTCGGCCAGGCGCCGCATCAGGGCCGCGTCGCGACCGCCCGCGCGAAAACTTTCGCCGTTGATGTAGACATGGTCCTCGTCGTACATCATGCGGGTCTTCCGATCCAACCGGATGCCAGTGTCGGTTCCCGCATCGGGCGGTTGCGGTTCGAACCACACCTGCGCCTTGGGTTCGGTCAGGTGCTCGCCAAGAGCACGGCCCAGCGCCCGCGGCTGATCGGCCAATTCTTGCACGGCGTCCCGTGCGAAATCAAGCATGCGCTGCGGAATCCTGCCCGCGTCGGCGACCGCCGGCTGGGCTGGATCGCGGTACAGGCGCTCGCCGACAAATTCGTCCGCGTCCTGCGCGAGGCGCTGGAGCAGTTCCGCCGCCAGATCCCCGCGCGCAGGGGCGCTGAACCCGACCGACAGCGTCATGCACTCACCCAGGGCGACACCCTCGTGGGCGTACTTCGGCGGAAGGTACAACATGTCGCCCGCATCGAGAACGAACTCCTGATCGGGCTCGAAATTGCGCAGGATCTTGAGCGGCATGCCGTCACAGAGCGACAGGTCCTTCTGGCGCCCTATGCGCCAGCAGCGGCGGCCCTGCAATTGCAGCAGGAAGACGTCGTAGCTGTCGACATGGGGGCCCACGCCGCCGCCATCGGACGCATAACTGACCATCACGTCGTCGAGCCGTGCATCCGGCACAAAACGAAACCCGTTGAGCAGGCGGTGCGCGGCATCGAGATGCAGATCCACGCCCTGCACCAGCAGCGTCCAGCCGGGCCGGCTCAGCGCCGGCAAGGCGCGCCGGACGAACGGTCCGTGGCGCAGTTTCCAGGGGCCTGCGCCGGTGGACGCACCGCTCACCAGGCGCGACTCCACCTGCTCCTGTGCAGCCAGCGCGAACAGGCCAGCGCGGTCGAGCAGCGACGCGGCATCCGCGACCGCGGCGCGAATCAGCAGCGGCTTTTTCTGCCAGTGGCGCCGCATGAAAACTGCAGGGCTCAGGCCGCCGAGCAGGGCCAGGGGCTGGTTCACATCCATCGAGATTTCCGATCAGGGTTCGGCCCGCGCAGTGCAAGCTGCGACAATTCTCCTATGGAAATATCCCCGCAATGCGTCGTCGCGCTTACCTGGACATTGAAAGACACTCTGGGCGAAGAACTCGATGTGCTGGATGCGCCGGTTGAGTTTCTGGTCGGAGGCGACGACCTGTTCGAGAAGATCGAACAGGCCCTGCAAGGCCATGAGGTCGGCGCGCGGGTCGACCTGCACCTGGAGCCCGAGGAGGCGTTCGGCGACTTCAACGAGGAGTTGGTGTTCCTGGGTGACCGTGCGCTGTTCCCGGCGGAAGTCGAGGAAGGCATGACCTTCGAGGGCCATGCCCTGCCTGCGGGCTGCGACCCGGCCATGCCCAAGGACGTGCTCTACACGGTCACCGAGATCTACCCGGACCACGTCGTGCTCGACGGCAACCACCCGCTAGCCGGCATCGCCCTGCGCCTGAGCCTGAAGGTTGCGGCGGTGCGCGACGCGACCGAAGACGAAATCGGCGCCGGCACGGCAGGCACCGGGTTCTTCAAGGTGCAGGTGCACCGCCCGGATGACGGGCTGGCGCCCACGCTGCACTGAGCGGCCGGCCGCGGGCCCGGGGCCGGCCTACTGCTTGCCGGTCGAACCGTAGCCGCCCTCGCCCCGCTGGCTGGCAACAAACGCGTCGACCAGGTTGAACTCCGCCTGCACCACCGGCACCACCACCAATTGCGCAATGCGCTCCATCGGCTCGATGGTGAACGGCGTCGGGCTGCGGTTCCAGGCGCTCACCATCAGCGGGCCCTGGTAGTCGCTGTCAATCAGGCCCACCAGATTGCCAAGCACGATGCCGTGTTTGTGCCCCAGCCCCGAGCGCGGCAATATCAGCGCTGCAAAACCAGGGTCGGCCAGGTGGATCGCCATACCGGTGGACACGAGTTGCCAGGCGTTGGGCGCCAGCACCAGCGGCGCGTCGAGGCAGGCGCGCAGGTCCAGGCCGGCACTGCCGGGTGTGGCATAGGCCGGCATCAGCGCCTGCAGCCGGGAATCGAGGATCCGGACGTCGACTTTCATGGGTTCATGACCGCTTGGGGACGTTGGGCGGCGGCCAGGGCCGCCACGCGCGCGACGAGACGGCGCGCCAGCGCGAGCTTGGAGTCCCGCGCGAACTCCTCGACACCGTCCGCGGTGACCAGCAGCAGCGCGTTGTCGTCCTGCCCGAAGGTGGCCGGGCCGATGTTGCCCACCAGCAGCGGTACCGCCTTACGCAGGCGCTTGGCCTGGGCATTGGCCAGCAGATCCTGGCTTTCGGCGGCAAAACCGACGCAGAACAGGTCGCCGGAGCGCGCCCGCGCGGACTGGGCCACCTCGGCCAGGATGTCCGGGTTCTCGGCAAACTGCAATTGCGGCACCTGCCCCGAGCCATCCTTCTTGATCTTCTGGCCGGCCGCGTTCGCCACGCGCCAGTCGGCCACCGCCGCCGTGGCGATGAAGAAATCGGCGGCCGGCGCCAGCGCCAGCGTGGCGGCATGCATGTCCCGCGCCGAGCGCACGCTGATGCGGGTGACGCCGCGCGGCGCATCCAGGCCAACGGGCCCGCTGACCAGCGTCACCTGCGCGCCCGCCTCGCGCGCGGCGCGCGCCACCGCATACCCCATCTTGCCGCTGCTCAGGTTGGTGATGCCGCGTACCGGATCGATCGCCTCGTAGGTGGGGCCGGCCGTGACCAGCACATGCTGCTCCTGCAGGCACTTTGGCTGGAAGAACGCGACGATGTCCTCGGCGATTTCCAACGGCTCCAGCATCCTGCCGTCGCCGGTTTCCCCGCAGGCCTGGTCGCCGTTGCCGACTCCGAGCAGGAGGGCCCCATCGAGCTGCAGCTGGCGCATGTTGCGTTGCGTCGCCGGGTGAGCCCACATCTCCCGGTTCATCGCCGGTGCGAGCAACAGCGGCACGCTGGCAAGGGGCCGCGCCAGGCACATCAGGCTCAGCAGCTCATCGGCTGCCCCGTGGACCAGCTTGGCCATGAAGTCGGCGCTGCAGGGTGCGACCAGGATGGCATCCGCCTCACGTGTGAGGTTGATATGCGGCATGTTGTTCGGCTCCCGCGCGTCCCATTGCGAGCCATAGACCGTGCGGTTGCTCAGCGCCTGCATCGTCACCGGTGTGATGAACTGCTCCGCCGCAGCCGTCATCACCACCTGCACCGTCGCACCGAGCTTGACGAGTGCACGGCACAATTCGGCCGCCTTGTAACAGGCAATACCCCCGGTCAGGCCCAGAACGAGGTGTTTGTCGCTTAAATCCATGGTGGGTGTACGTCGCGGCTGACGCGGTTGGCACGGAGAATTTCCGGATGGCCGCAATGTATCAGACGCCTATAATTTCGCTTTACCACCTCATCGAACCTCACAAGTTCGCCCCTGACATGACCAAATTTGTCTTCGTCACCGGCGGTGTCGTGTCCTCCCTTGGCAAGGGAATCGCCTCAGCCTCCCTCGCTGCGATTTTGGAGTCGCGGGGCCTGACAGTCACTCTGATCAAGCTCGACCCCTACCTGAACGTCGACCCCGGAACCATGTCGCCGTTCCAGCATGGCGAGGTGTTCGTGACCGAAGACGGCGCAGAAACCGACCTCGACCTGGGTCACTACGAGCGCTTCGTGGAAACCCGGATGCGCCGCAGCAACAACTTCACCACCGGCCAGATCTACAAGAGCGTGCTGGAGAAGGAGCGCCGCGGCGACTACCTCGGCAAGACGGTTCAGGTCATTCCGCATGTGACCAACGAAATCCAGGAATTCGTCAAGCGCGGAGCGCGCTTCGGCGAACCGGATGCGGTCGACGTGGCCATCGTGGAGATCGGCGGCACGGTGGGCGACATCGAGTCGCTGCCCTTCCTCGAGGCGGTGCGCCAGATGAGCCTCAAGCTGGGGCCCAACAACTCGGCCTTCGTGCACCTGAGTTATGTCCCCTGGAT
>JANMZX010000028.1:0-33922 GCA_031383745.1 Rhodoferax sp.
GATCACCTGCGCGTACTTGATGCTCGTGTCCATGCGCTCCTGGTCCCAGTCGATCAGTTCCTTGACCGGGCCGGGCAGGTCCTTGTAGGCGGCAATCACGGCCACCAGCGCACCGATGTCCAGGCGCCCCGATATCGCCAGATACCCACCGACCAGGTAAAACAGGAACGGTGTGATCTGCGACAACAGGTTGTTCAGGAACTTGATCAGGAACTTGCGCTGGAAATGCTCGAACCGGATGAGAAACAGCCGGCCGAGGCGGGCCGAGAACTCGGCGCGTTCGTAGTTGGACGTGTCATGGGCATGGATCTCGACCACACCATCGACACACTCGGCAATCCGGCCGGCCAGTTGACGCGCGGCGATCTGCCGCTCCTTGGACAGCACCAGCAGCCGTCGACGCATCCTGGGGATGATCACGGCCTGGATGATCACCATGCCGAATGCGACCAACCCCAGGTAGATGTGCTGGAACAGGATGAAGAACAACGCGGTCAGGGCCTGGCCACCGAGATACAGGGGGGTGATGAGCGCCTCGCCCACGAAGCCACCGAGTGGCTCCACCTCGTCCTTGATCATGGTGGCCATTTCAGCCGACTTGACGCGCTTGAAATGGGTCAGCGGAAAGCGCAGGATATGGTCGAACAGATCGTAGCGCAGGCGGCGCAACATGCGCTCACCCATCCATCCCTTCATCGTGTTGATCTGGAACTTGATCCACCCGCTGATGATGATCAGCGCCAGAAAGGTCAAGGTCAGCGCCACAAGGTAGGGCGCGCGTTCCAGTGCAAAACCATCGAATACCCGCCAGCTCGCGCCGCCAAGGAAGTCCGGTAGTGAGATGGTGAGCCGCATGAACGCGGCAGTCGACTCCGGGCTGGGAAAACCCTTGCCCTGGATGGGCTGGTTGATGATCGTCTTGGGCAGGTCCAGCGATGCGTAGTAGAACAGCATCGACAACACGACCAGCGGGACAATCAGCAGCTGTTCGCGCTTGCTGTATTTGAAGATGAACCCGAACAAGCCGCGTTCCATGGCAACGCTCTAGTTGTAGGGATCGGCCGCGTCGCGCAGTCCATCCCCCATGAAGTTGAATGCGAGCACCACCACAAACACCGGAACGACCGGCAGCATCAGCCACGGGTAGAGCGCCACGACGTTGATGTTCTGCGCCTCGTTGAGCAACACGCCCCAACTGGTGATCGGTGGCCTCAGTCCGAGACCGAGAAACGACAAGGCCGTCTCGCCCAGGATCATGCTCGGAATCGACAGTGTCAACGACGCGATCAGGTGGCTCGTGAAGCTCGGCAACAGGTGCCTGCTGATCACGCGCGCCGGGGTGGCGCCCATCAGTACCGCGGCCACGGCGAAATCTTCTTCGCGCAACGCGAGGAACTTGGAACGCACCGAGCGCGCCAGACCCGGCCAGTCCAGCAAGCCCAGAATGATCGTGATGCCGAAGTAGATGAGGATCGGGCTCCAGGTGACAGGCAGTGCCGCCGACAGGGCCATCCACAAGGGCAGTTCCGGAAACGAGCGGACCATTTCGATCAGCCGCTGGATCAGGTTGTCGACCCAGCCACCGTAGTAGCCGGAAATGCCACCCAGAGTGATGCCGATCAGGAAACTGACGAAGATCCCCAGCAGCCCGACCGTGAGCGAGATGCGGGTGCCGTAGATGATGCGCGACAACATGTCGCGGCCCAGCCTGTCGGTGCCCAGCACGTAGAGTGTTCCCCCCTCGGCCGGACACACCAGGTGGAAGTTTCCGTCGACGAGGCCCCAGAATTCGTAGTCGTCCCCGCGGCAGAAGAATTGCAGCGGCTGCACCTTGCTGGTGTCAGGAACGAACTCGCGTTTCATCGTGTCCAGGTTGAGCTTCATGTTGAAGCCGTACACGAACGGGCCGACAAAGCGGTCTTCATGGAACAGGTGCACCGCCTGCGGCGGCGCATAGATGTGGCTGGAATCGCGGGTGTTCAGCCCATACGGAGCCAACACCTCGGACACCAGCGACGACAGATACAGCAACGCCAGAATCAGCGCGCAGAACACCGCGATGCGGTGGCGCCGGAACTTCCACCACATGATGCGCCACTGCGACGCACGGTAGAAGGCTTCCTGTTCCGCACTGAGTGTTTCAACCGACTGTGGCTCGAACGGGTCCGGCGAGACGTAATGCTCCAGCCGGTCGGTCCCTGCCGGGGTACTCATTCGAGGGCCCCCGGGCCCGCTACGGAGATTCCCGCTACCGGGCGTGGCTGCGCGCAGCGCCTCATTTCGCCACCTCGCCGGTGAGACGTATGCGCGGATCGAGCGCGGCCAGCAGCAGGTCGGATATGAACATGCCGAGCACCGTCAGCAGCGCCAGGAACATCAGGAACGAACCAGCCAGGTACTGGTCCTGGCTTTGCAGCGCATCGAGCAGCATCGGACCTTCGGTTTGCAGTGACAGCACGACCGACACGATCGCCGATCCTGATATGACGGCGGGCAACAGGTTGCCGATATCGGCGACGAACGGGTTCAGGGCCATGCGCAACGGGTACTTGATCAGCAGGCGCATCGGCGGCATGCCCTTGCTGCGCGCCGTGACCACATACTGCTTCTGGAGTTCGTCGAGCAGGTTCGCTCGCAGCCTGCGGATCATGCCGGCAGTTCCGGAGGTGCCGATCACCACGACCGGAATCCACAGATGCGACAGGACCGATGCGAACTTTTCCCAGCTCATCGGCTGGTTGAGATATTGCGGATCCATCATGCCGCCTATCGACAGGCCAAACTGCACATTGGCGAAATACATCAGGACCAGCGCGAGCAGGAAGTTCGGGGTCGCCAGGCCCACATACCCGAGCAAGGACAAACCGTGGTCGCCCCAGCTGTACTGGTGTGTTGCGGCGTAGAACCCGATCGGGAACGCCACCGCCCAGGTGAAAAGTATCACCGTGATGTTGAGCACGAACGACAGGATCAGACGGTCTCCGACCACGTCGAGCACCGGCAGGTTGTATTCGAAGGACCATCCCCAGTCGCCCTGCAGCAGGCCGGAGAACCCCCGTTCTCCGGGCCAGACACCGATCCAGGCCGCGTATTGCTCCAGGAACGACTTGTCCAGACCGAATTGCTGGCGCAGGAACTGCGCTTTCGCCAGCGCTGCGGTATCGCCTTGGCTGCGCAGTTCGGCGATCTGGTTGGACAGGAAGTCGCCCGGAGGCAATTGGATGATGACGAACGTAACGAAACTGATCACCAGCAACGTGGGGATCATCAACAGGATCCGCCGCAGCGTATAGGCCAGCACGCGGTCAGTTCCTGCGCGCGTCGGTGAACCAGAACGTGTCTGGGCGGTACAGGCCGAAGAACGCGCCTGGCTCCCAGTTGTAGAGCCCCTTTTCCGGCACGTTCTTCAGGGCATTGCTCACAACCACCGGCTGCTGCACGCCGTTCACGACACCGATCGAAAACTGCTGCTCGGCATGTATCGCCAGGATCCGGTGCCAGATCTTCTCCCGTGCCTCGCGCGATTCGCTGCGCCAGGCGTCGCGCAGCTTCATCAATTCGATCGCCTCGGGGATATCCGGCGCCTCTCCGGACTTGCCGGCAGTCTCGTGGAACTGGCCGAATTTCGGCCACTGCAACTGGATCTGGCTCACCGGAGCGAGCTCGTCCGGCGAGGTGTCGACCGTCGGCAGTGCGTTGTCGATTCCGAACCAGACGGACATCATCGCCTCGCCGGAAAACACCCGGTTGCGCAAGACATCGCGCTGTGACGGTTTGCTGAACAGCTTGATCCCGGCCTCTTTCCAGCTGGCCCGGATCAGCTCGAGGATGTCGGTCTGCTCGGTCGTCTCGCCGGCGGTCTCGACGATGACTTCAAGCGCCCGTCCGTCGGACAGCTTGCGAACTCCGTCGGACCCGCGCTTGAGGCCAATATCATCCAGCAGCTTGTTGGCTGCCTTGAGGTCGAACTGTGTCCACTGGGACTGGTATTGCTTGCGGTACAGCGGGCTCTCCGACAGCACCGTGTTGTTGCCGGGCGACGCCAGACCGAAATACAGGACCTGGTTGATCTGCGCGCGGTCGATCGCCATCGACATCGCATGGCGGAAGCGGACGTCACGGAACAACTGGCGCCACACCAGGTCGTTGGCGTTGAGGTTGGGGTAGAGCGCGAATTGCGAACCCTGGCCGGTGCGCCACAACAAGGTGCGGTAGTTGTTGGCCTTCTCACCCTTCTTGAGAAAGGTAAAGTTGTTGAACTGGATCTCGCGCGCCTGCAGGTCGGACTCGCCAGCCCCGGCCTTGGCCGGAATCAGCTTGCCGTCGGCGATCGGCAACACCAGGCGATCGATATACGGCAGTTGCCGCCCGGCCGAATCGACCCGGTGGAAAAACGGATTGCGCACCCCGACGAAACGGTCCGCCGGCGGCTTGGTCGTGTTGATCCACGGCTGCAGCGTCGGCAGATTCGGGTTGTCGTAGTTGTTCATGTTGTCTTCGCGGTTGTGGGTGGCCGCCCACGACCGCTTGCCGGGGTCGTTCTTTTCAAGTTCCACGACCTTGGGGGTGTACTTCTTGTGGAATTGCTTGAGGTAGTGCGCCGGCCGGAATATGAACAGCGGCGACGGGCCCGCCATCTGGGACAGGAACTCCGGATTAGGCTTGGCCCACGTATAGCGGACGGTTGTCTTGTCGGGGTATTCCACCTTCGGCGGCACGCCCCCCACCAGCAGGTTCACCGGCGGCCCGGTGGGCGTGAGGTCCTTGTCATTGGCGACATCTTCCCAGAAGTAGCGAAAGTCGTCGCTGGTGAACGGTTGGCCGTCCGACCATCTATGGCCCTTGCGCAGCTTCATCGTGAATATGCGGTCTTCCTTCACGTCGATGCTCTCGAGCATGTCGGGCACGATTTTGAGGTTGACGTCGTAACCGACAAGACGGGCATAGCCATACACCATCATCATCCGGACATCGCGCGCGCGACCGATCAGCATGTTCAGCGTCCCGCCATGCTGGCCGAGTTCACTCGTCTTGCCGTCCATCGTGACCACCACCGGGTTCTCCGGCAGCCGCTGCCTGATCGGTGGAAGCTTCTTGGCGTTCACATCGTCCTGCAGCATTGGTGTCTCGACCAGCTTGGCCGGCAATGCGCCCCACGATGCGGACGCGCTGGCCATCAGGGCGAACGCGAAAGCAGTGATGCGGGAACCCCGGAACGGCCCGAACGAATTAGTCCGACTTGTCATGCTTTCAACTCCGATACATCAACGTCCGCGTGGGCCCGGACAAAATGGTTGCCGCCGATATCGATCATTCCCGTGGGTCGCGTGCCATCGAGCCGAAACGGCACCGGCCACGCGCCAGGGATGGACGCCTTGCCCTCCATCAGGGCATTGAAGTCGAGTTTGCGGTCCAGATCCGGATTCGGCACCGCCGCGAGCAGGGCCCGCGTATAGGGATGCACGGGGTTGTCGAACAAGGCGTCATAACTGGCCACCTCGACGATCCTGCCGGCGCACATGACGGCGATCCGGTCGGCGATGTAGTGCACCACCGCCAAGTTGTGCGAGATGAACAGGTAGGTCAGGTTCATCTCCTTGCGCAGGTCCAGCAGCAGGTTCAATACCTGGGCCTGCACCGACACGTCGAGCGCCGAGACCGGTTCGTCGCAGATGAGCAGATCGGGACTGAGCGCCAGCGCCCGCGCGATGCCGATGCGCTGGCGCTGCCCCCCGGAAAAACTGTGTGGGTAGCGGCGAAGGTGGCGAACATCGAGCCCGACCAGGCCGATCAGTTCCTTGACGCGCGAAAACCTTTCGTCCTCGTTGCCGATGCCGTGGATGACCAGGGGTTCGCTGACGATGTCATAAACCGTCATGCGCGGATTGAGCGACCCGAACGGATCCTGGAACACGAACTGCACGCGCCGGCGGTACTCGAACAGTTCCGCACCCTCGAGTTTGCGCACGTCCCGCGGGCGACCCCGGTCGTTGAAGATGATCTCGCCCGCATCGGGCACGCTGGAGCGCAGGATCATCTTGGCGGTGGTGGTCTTGCCGCAGCCGGACTCTCCCACCAGACCCAGGCACTCGCCAGGCGCCACTTCGAAACTGACGTTGTCGACGGCCAGGTGCTCGCCGGCCGGCTTGCCGCCGAAAAGCGAAGTCTTGCGGGTGCCGAACCGCTTGGTCAGGTTGCGCACGATCAGCATCGGCGCAGACGGATCCGCGTTGGCCGGTCGGCTGCCCTGCTGCTGCATCAGGTGACCGGCAGACACCTGGATCTCGCGGATCGGTGTCAGCCGTTCGCCAGGCTCCATGTTGAAACGCGGCACTGCGCGCATCAGGGCTTTCAGGTAGGGGTGGCGCGGATCACGGAACACGTCTTCCAGTGTCCCGGCCTCCATCACCTTGCCGTGGTACATGACCACCACCTCGTCCGCCATGTTCGCGACGATGCCGAGGTCGTGCGTGATCATCATCATCGCCATCTGCAGGTCGCCCTGCAACTGCTTGATCAGTTGCAGGATCTGCGCCTGTATCGTCACATCGAGTGCAGTGGTGGGCTCGTCAGCGATCAGAAGCGCCGGGCGGCAGACGAGGGCCATCGCGATCATGGCGCGCTGGCGCAGGCCACCGGACAGTTCGAACGGGTAGGTATGCTCCGCCTTGACAGGATCCGGGAACCCGACCAGGCGCAACATCTCCACCACGGCCGCGCTGCGCTCGACCTTGCCGATGGCGGCCCGGTGCAGGGCAAGCGCCTCGCCGATCTGGTTGCCGATGGTGTGCAAAGGCGACAAGGCCGTCATCGGCTCCTGGAAGATGATCGATATGCGCCCACCGCGCAGCGCCTGCATCTGCGCGCCCTGCATGTCGAGCCTGGCGATGTCGACCACCGTGTCGGGCGTGCGCGGATCCTGGAACAGGATCTCGCCCTGTTCGATGCGTGCCACCCTGGGCAAGATCCCCATGATCGACTGGGCGACGATCGATTTGCCCGAGCCCGATTCGCCCACCAGCGCCATGGTCCGCCCGGCCGGAATGCGGAAGGATACGCCGTCGACAGCCTTGACGGTGCCGGCGTCCACGTTGAGATAGACCTTCAGATCCTTGACGGTTAAAACGTTTGCCATGCCCGCTTTGTGTTGAGACTGTCTGCCCTCTCCCCGGAAGGTCGGTCGGAACGGCCGCCTTGCGTTGTCATGTTTCGCCAGAGCGCTGTGCACGACTTCATGCGAGCCCCTGTCCGGCCCGAGTATAGAAGAGAAGAATCAGAGCGCGCGGCATCGGCGCCGCGTCGCACAGCCGCCGGATGTCGTATCGTGGCCGCGATCATGGCGGCGCAAACAACTCGGTCGCGCCGCGCCACACCACATGCCTCGTCGACGCGGTGCGCTCGAGCAACTGTTGCAGAAACTCCCAGGTCGCCTCGTCGTGCACCGCATGGTGCGTCAACCATCCTGTGGCCTCGGATGGATCTGCCACACCCGAGCGCCGCGCCTGCAGATGCCCGACGGCCTGGCGCAGGGCGACGTCGTGGCCGACAAACCCGCGCTGCCCCTTCCAGTCGATGACATCCACATGCGTATTGACCTGGGCCAGGCGGAGCGGTTGATCCGCGCGGGCGCGCGGGCCAAACCGGCTCAGCCCGCGGTAACCGGCGTCGGCAAGTCGCACCACCAGGCCCGGGTGCGAAATCCGGTTCCAGGGCGGCACCAGCACCGGCAGGCACCGCGCACCATACAAGCCGTGCAACTGGTGCCGGCCCCACTGCAGACGCGCGAGGGCCGCATCGACGGATTCACCAGCCGGGAACTCGGACTTCTTTTCGCCTGGTGCGCCGCTGTTGCGATGTGCCACGCCGTGCTGCAACACGGTCACGCGGCCGGCGTCGCCGCCCAGCAGGTCGGCCTGCGCATCGCGCGGAATCACCGCCAGCGCCAACGGAACGCCGGATCGGCAGGCCAGCCCGACCAGCCGCTCCAGCGCTGCCGTGCGGCAGGCGGCGTCATCGTCGCGCCACCAGAAATCGACGGTTCGGCCCAGGTCACCCCAGCGCTGCAGTTCCTCGGCAAACTCCCGCCACACGGTCGTCATGCGTATCGCTCCGCGATCCACCGCACGAGCAGCGCCGCGCTGTTGTGGGCACCGTCGAGCTGCACCGACACGCCTGTCAGCGGCGGGCGCGCGTCGGCCCGATCCACGGCCTGGGCCAGCACCACCGGGGTCAACGCGGCTTCGTCGACCAGTTCGATCCAGCCTTTGTCGGCCAGCAGGCGCGCACGCAGCGACTGCTCCACTTCAGCGCCGCCGGAAAACGGAACCACCACCGCCGCAGTGCGGGCCTGCAGGATGTCCATCACCGTGTTGTAGCCGCCCTGGCTCACCGACAGCCGGCAGCGCGCCATCAGTTGCGGGAAGTCGACGCGGTGACGCTCGACCTGCACACCCGGTGTGGCCCCGGCCAGGCGGCCCAGATGGGCCATGTCCGCATCGCTGGCGTTGACGCCGGCGAGCAGGCGCCACGGGTGCCCACGCAAACACGTCAGCGGCCTCGCCGCGATGGCGGTCTCGAGCAATTGGCGTCCGACGGCGCCACCGCCGACCGACACCAGGACCTCGCCCTGCGCCCGTTGTGCCGGCGTGGCGACCGCCGGCAGTTCCGACCCCGGCCCGACCACATAACCGGTGTAGTGCAAACGCGCGCCCAGTCGGCTGGCGTGCCGAAAGGTACGTTCGAAAGGAATCAGCGCCGCATCGCCGTGCACCAGGACATGGTCGAAATAGCGCTCGAACGTGTTGAGCATCTGGTCCTGCCGCGAAGGATCCGCCTGGCCACCACCCAGCACATCGCGCACCGAGGACACGATCAACGGCTGGCGCGCTGCCGCCCGTGCTGCATCGAGCAGCGGCAGCAGTTCGAAGCGCATCTGTCGGCGGCCAAACGGAAACAGCTCGATCACGACGGCATGCGGATCGGCATCGCGCCAGGCGGCGAGCAGCAGGTCCTGGCGACGCTGCTTCCACGCATCGTCCACTGGCGCGCCGCTGGCGTCCAGAAGCGTCCTGAAGGACAGATCGGCGGCGCTGGCCGGTGGCAACTGCACGCACCGCGCTGCATCGAACACCACGCCGGCAACCGGAACACCCCCGGTCACCAGGGTCACCTCGAGGCCCGCGCGTGTCATTGCGCGCACCAGCGATGCAGCCCGTTTCAGGTGACCAATGCCCAACAGGTGCTGCACATAGAAGAAGACGCGCCCGGGCCCCATCGTCAGCCCACACCCAGGTTGTGCAGGTCAGGCGGCACCACCACCAGTGGCAGGTTCAGGCGCAGCACCGCGGCATGCCCGCTGGCATCCAGTTCGAACAGGTGCACACACGACCAATCGAGCCTGGCCGGCGGCCGCCCCAGCATGTCCCAGCCGGTCGCGGCTGCAAAAATCACGCGGATCACGCCGCGGTGGCTCACGGCAAGGGTCGGCTGGCCTGCACGTGCCACCTCAGCCAGCCAGGGCTGTACCCGCTGCAGGACCTGCCGCGGGCTCTCTCCACCGGGCGGCAGGAAGTCCATGCCCTGCTCCTCGTTGGCGCGCATCGTCTCGCCAAGTTGTTGGCGCAACAGGGGCAGGGTGCGGCCTTCCCACGCACCCCAGGACATTTCCGTGATGCGAGGCTCGATGTGGGCGCGTGCAAGGCGCAGGCACTGCGCGGTCTCCACGCAGCGCTGCAATGGGCTGCTCACCACCCGCATGTCCGCGCACAGGCCGGGAACACCACGGCCAGCCAGCGCTGCGCGCCCGGCGCCACTCAGCGGGATGTCGGTGCGGCCCTGCAGTCGCTTCTGCGCGCTCCACTCGGTCTCGGCGTGGCGCAGCAACGCAAGCACGGTCATGCAGGGGCCCCTTGCCCGGCCCGCGGCGCAGGGCCGGCGAGGACCAGCGCGCCCAGCGCGTCGTACAGTGATGCGGCGGCATGCGCGGTGCTGCGCTCGCGCGCGACGAACCGGGCTGCGTTCTGGCCCATCTGCCTGCGGCGCGCAGGGTCCACCAGGAGGGTGCGCACGCGCATGGTCAGGCCGGCGGGGTCGCCCTGGGGCGCCAGCAGCCCGGTCAAGCCGTCCTGGACCACATCCGGCACACCGCGTACCGCGCTCGACACAACCGGCACGCCTGCGGCCTGCGCTTCCAGCATCGCCATGCCATAGGCCTCGTTGACGGCGGGCCACACGCACAAGTCACTGGCGGCGTAGACCCCGGCGAGTTGATCCGCATCGCACTGGCCCGCAAAGCGGCAGCGGCCGGGGGCGGCAGCTTCCAGTTGGCTCCGTATGCTGGCCGCAGCGGGGCCATCGCCTGCGACCACTGCCTGCCAGGGGAGATCGCCCAGGCCGGCCAGCACCCGGGCCAGCACCTCATACGACGCGCACTTGTCACCCGCACGCATCATTGCCGCCACCACGATCCAGGGCACGCCAGGATCCAGGCCATACGCGCGCACGAGACGGGACCGGTGCACTTCGCGGTCCTGCGCAGCCGCCTGGTAGGGGGCTGGATCGAGGAACGGCGGCAGTCGCCGCACCGGCGTGCCCACCCGCACCACCGATTGCAGCGCCGGCATGTCGTCGGCAGTCGGGCACAGCGCCAGGTGGGCGCACAGCAGCGCTTCCTGCACCGCGACATGCCCGATTGCCCACGCACCGGCGGCCCGCTTGGCTGCGTACGACGCCTCGGCAACCACGTAGGGCAGACCCAGGCGCCGGCATACCACCGGGCCCAGCCAGTCGGGGGCCTTGTAGTACAGGTGGTAGGTGAACCACAACTCGGGCCTGGCGGCGGCAGGCCCCTGAAGCCAGCGCTCCAGCAACGCAGCAGCGACCACTCCGCCCTGCTCCCGCAACGCCGCTTGGGCCGCGGGATCGCCGACTCCTTCGAAGCTGCGAAATCCGGAAACCAGTTCAACCTCGTGGCCCGCAAGCGACAGGGCCTCCATCAGCAGGCGGGCTACCTGCCGGTCGCCGGATGGAGTGGGATGGGACGGTGACTTGAGTGGCGCGTAGAAGGCGATGCGCATCGGCTGGATTCTAGACCGCCACAACCGGGCGCATGTGGCTTTCACACACGATCCGCGCAGGCACCACCACTACAATCGGCGCGCCGCAGCAGTGGCTCCGGCAACCCCTGGCAAGACCCTGCAACCTGCGGGCCTGGCCTCTTGGAAACTCCCTATGTGTGGACTGTTTGTAGCGGTTGAGCGCCACCAACCCGTCGATGGCGTGCGTGCGCACCGGGCTGTGTCCGCCCTGCGCCACCGCGGGCCGGACGGTATCGGCGAATATCTTTTTCACATCGACGACAACCATGGCACGTCCGGCCCGTCAGGCTTCATCGGGCACACCCGGCTTTCGATCCTCGATCCCAGCACCCGTTCGGCGCAGCCGTTTCGACGCGGCGCACGTACCCTGGCCTACAACGGCGAGATCTACAACTTCCGTGCCTTGCGCCAGCAGCTTGGACACACGGGCCACAGCTTCGACACGGACGGCGACACCGAAGTCCTGATGGCGCTGCTCGCCGACGGCGGGGCGCAGGCGCTCAATTCGGCCAATGGCATGTGGGCGTTCTGCCTGCTCGATGAGCGGGCCGCCCGCATCACCGCGGCACGCGACCGGTATGGCAAGAAGCCGCTCTTCTACTACCTGGACGCCGAGCGCTTGTGCTTCGCGTCCGAGATCCGCCCGATCCTCGAGTATCTGGGACGGGCGCCCGTCATGTGCATGGCGGATCTGGACAGTTATCTGCGCGATGGCTGGCTGTACCCGCACCCTGACGGCGCCACCCACATCGAGGGCATACGCCAGGTGGTGGCGGGCGGCGTGCTGGACGTGGACCTGGCGTCCTGGCAGGCCCGCGAGAGCCGCTACCACACGCTGGACGCGTATTGCGACGCACACCCGCCGGTGGCCGGTGATCTGGCGGCTCAGCTGCAGGACGCCGTGCTGTCGCGACTGGTCTCGGATCGCAAGGTCGGCCTGTTGTTGTCGGGCGGCGTGGACAGTTCCCTCGTGCTGTCGATTCTGGCATCACAGGGGCTCGCAGACCAGGTCACCTGTTTTACCGGTGACGCCGGGAAGAGCGCCGACGCCACCTACGCGCGCCAGTGCATCGACCAGCTCGGCATCCAGGCGATCACGATGCCGCTGGACTATGGAAGCAGCGGCATGGACGCGTTCCTTCGGGTTTGCCGGCATCAGGAGAAGCCGTTTCCGTTCATCGGCAATGCCCTGGCCATGCCACAGTTGTATGCCCAGATCGCCGAGCACGATGTGCCCGTGGTGCTCGACGGCACCGGGGGCGACGAGTTGTTTGCCGGCTACTGGGACCGCTACTACCGGTTCGCCCTGCAGCAGGCCCTGGCTGAGGGTGACCAGGAATGGATTGCCGCATCGATGGCCGCCAATGCCGACAATCCGCAATTGCTGGCGATGGCGCAACACGTGCTCCACCCCGGCACGCGCAACACCGCAGCACTGCCGACCGCCGGACTGGTACGCGCAGCAGAAGATCCACCAGACATCGACAGCTTCGTGCAGCCGGACGTTCTTTCGGCCAAACGCGTAGATCCCCTGCTGCAATTCGACGGGACACTGGCCCAGGCGCTGGTGGCCGATGCCGGTCGCGGCCGCCTGCACGAATGGCTGTGGCAGAACGACCGCAATGCGATGACGTATGGCATCGAGAACCGCAGCCCGCTGCTGGACTTCCGGCTGGCCAGCTTCATGCAGACCGACTTCCGCAGCAAGTTCGTCGGCCCCTGGAACAAGCACGAGTTGCGCAGCGCGTTCTCGCGCTTCGTGCCCCTGCCTACGCAGTGGCGCCGGGACAAGCAGGGATTTCGCTGGGTCTACCACCGATTCCTGCAAAGCAACCGCGGCCAGGTGCTGGAGCTGGTGGCCAGCTCGCGCCTGCTGCCCAGGCGCGTGGACGTCAAGCGCCTGCTCGACGCGGCGCGCAGGCAGGACCACTACCTCGAATGCGGGCTGCTGCAGCGCATGCTGTGTGTGGCTGGCCTGGAACAGGCCATGGGCCTGAGCTGAGGCGCGGTGCGGCTCAGGCAGACGGCACCGGCAGACCGAACTTGGCCGCCAGGCGCACGATGTTGGCTTGCATGCCAAAGCGGCTCGCCACGCGCGCCTGCCCGGCCTGGCCATACACGCGCCTGAGCGTCGGGTCTTCCAGCAAACGGCCAAGTGCTTGCGCCAGCGCCGGGGGCGACTGCTGCTCGACCAGAACACCCGTCACACCATCTTCGATCAGTTCATGGATCGCGGATACATCGGTTGCGACGCAGGCCAGGCCCTGGCTTTGCGCTTCCATGAGCACGTTGGGCAAGCCATCACGGTCGCCGTCCTGGGCGATCAGACTGGCCAGCACAAACAGGTCGGCGGCACGGTATTCCTCGATCAAGCGGTCCTGCGCCATGGCACCTCGCCAGGAGATGCGCGCGTCGATCTGCAAGGCCTTCGCCTGCCGCGCCAATGCCTCGCGCAGGGGGCCGCCGCCGACATGCACCAGTGACCAGTTCAAGCCGGCTGGCAGCAACGCCAACGCAGCCAGCAGGACGTCGGTACCCTTCTTTTCCACCAGGCGTCCCACCGACAGGATCCGCACCGGGTCGTTGGGCGCCCGTCCATCGCGATCCGGACGCGGCGCCGTTAACGGAGGGAAGCGGCTCAGGTCCAGCCCGTGGTAGACGAGTTCCACCCGGCCTGCCGGAGCCAGGCCCGACAGGTAGTCGCAATTGGTACCGGTGCAGGTGACGAGCCAGTCGCATGACGCGAGCTTCTCGCGCAGTTCCCATGGCGGAGTGGTCCAGATGTCCTTCGCATGCGCCGAACCCGACCACGGCAGGCCACACAGGGTGGCTGCATACCGCACCACCGACGCCGGCGTGTGCAGGAAGTGGGCATGCAGGCGCGTGACGTCGGAAGGCAATTCGTGGGCCAGCACCAGTGCCTGGCCAAAACGGCGCAGGCGATTGGCTGTGCGGTCGCGCCACAGGTCGCGCCACCATACCGCCCGCGCGGCCCGGTAGCCAGGCCGGCGCCGCACCTGCCACCAGGCGCGCAGAACACGCAGTGGATCGTCGCGAAGATACTCTGGCAAGTACAGCAGCGGGGCTTGAATCTCCGCATGGATCGGGTGCGTCTGCTTGTCCGTCGGGTGGCGCAGCGACACGATCAGGATCTGCAGACCCAGTCGCTCCAGGGCCGCGATCTCCTGGGCGATGAAGGTCTCGGAAAGCCGCGGGTAGCCCTTCAGGACAAACGCCACGCGGCCCTGCGGCGCCAGGGCTTTCGCATCAGCCAATACGGGCCACCACCTTGGTCTGTTCTTCCTCGGCCACTTTCAGCCAGGGGGCGACCAGCTTGGCTACATTCGGCAGGCCTTCGAGCAAGCCGGGCACGACGACCTGGGACGGGAGATTCTGACGCGGCAAGGCGCGCAGCGCCGCTGCCATCACGGACGGGTCGTTCACACCGTCTTCGCTGAGCATGCTGATCAGACCCAGGCGTGCTGCGCTGGAGGCACGGATGAACTGCTCGAGGCGCGGCGTCGTGCGTGGAATGATCAGGGCGCGCTTGTCGAGAGACAGGACTTCGCAGAAGGTGTTGTAGCCACCCATGGCGACAACACCGGCCGCCCCGGCCACGAGGGCTTCGAGGTTGCTGTGAAAGGTGATCGCGTCGACGCGCTTGAGCCGCGCGGCGCGGTTCATGAACTCCGTCTGGCGCTCCGGTTGCATGAACGGCCCCAGCACCAGCAGGGCCGGGTACGGCAGCAGGGCATCATGCTCGTAAGCGCGCAGGACCCAGTCGATCAGGCCCTCGCCGTCGCCCCCGCCACCCGTGGTCACCAGGATGTACGGCTTCTTGGTGATTTCCGGCATGCGCGGGGGGGCTCCGCCAGTGGACACCTCGCGCGCCAGATAACCGGTGTAGGTGATCTTCTTGCGCACGCCGGCAGACAGGGCGATCCCGTCCAGCGGCTCGCAGATCTGCGGCAACCCGTAGATCCAGATCTCGTCGTACAGCTCACGCAAGGCAGGCAATACCTTCTTGCGGCGCCATTCCGGCGCCAGCAATTTGGGTTCGTCCATGACATCGCGCAAACCCAGCACCAGGCGTGTACCACGCTTCTTGAGCACCTCCAGCGTTTCTAGCACCTCACCGCGCAGGCCCAGCGGCTCCTTGTCCACGATGAAGATGTCGGGATCGAACATCTCGGCGGTATGACGGATGATCGACGCGCGCATGCGCAGGGTCTGCTCGACGTCGATATGCAGGTTGAGCGGGGTGTACTCGCCGTTGCGCAACTTGACGACGCCCGGCACACGCACGAAATCCACCCGGGAGCGGAAGTCGAAGCTTCCAATGATCGGCGACCCGGACAGGATCAACACCGACAGGTGCTTGAACCGGTCGACCAGGGAATGCGCAATCGTCCGGCAGCGGCGCAAGTGGCCCAGGCCGAAGGTGTCATGGCTGTAGATCAGGATGCGGGTGTCTTTGCGGTCCCGGTTCAAGGTACTCTCCATACGAATCCAGTTCGCTTTCTTTGTTGTTCTTCCCACCCCGCTGGTCAGGGAAATTATAGGTGGCGAAGCCTCCCGGTGGCCTGTCGCAGGAGGATCCACCGAACGACCGGCGTCAAGGATACCGGCTTGCCAGCCTTGACCGGTAGGCTGGCAAGGCGAGCAGCATCGCGGCCCGCCCGGCTTCGATCGAGCGGCGCCGTGAACCGAAATCCGCGCCCCCCACAGCACCCAGCGCGGGCCTCACCACCACATCGGCATCGCGCAATTCGTAGGCGCTGATGGACTTTCCCATGATGGAAAAAGTCTGCAGCAGCACCTGGAACGTGCCGTCGGCGCTGTTGCTTTGTGGCTGGTTCGAGATATCCACGGCAATCACCAGCTCGGCCCCCATCTCCCGGGCATAACGAACCGGCACGGGCGCCACCAGGCCGCCATCCACAAACTCCCTCGCCCCGATTTTGACCGGCTGGAACAACGAGGGCACGGCGCTCGACGCGCGCACAGCCAAACCGGTGTCCCCACGCCGGAAAAGGATCCCGTCGCCACTGTGCAGGTCGGTCGCGACAATGCCCAATGGCAAAGGCAGGCTGTCGATCGTACGGTTGCCGACCTGCCCGTTCACATACCGCGCCAAGGCCTCGCCGCGCAACACGCCGCGGCCGAACAACGGCAGGCTCCAGTCGGTCAGCATGGCTTCTTCCATGTCGATCGCAATCTGCTGCAACTGGGTTCCGGTCTTCCCGCTGGCGTAGATCGCAGCCACCAGGCTCCCGGCGGAGGTCCCCACCACGAGGTCCGGCTTGATGCCCGCCTCCTCGAGCACCTGGATCACACCGACATGGGCGAATCCCCTGGCGGCACCCCCCCCCAGCACCAGTGCGACACGGGGTGGCTTTCGCGGAGCGACAGGTGCCACAACTGGCGCCGACTCAGTGACCGGCGGCGGCACGGCGGGAGGCCCGACGGCGCATCCGACCAGCCCGAAGACACCAGCAAGCACGACCGGCGAGAGCCGTCGCGCGAGGGTGTGCCACGGTGGTTCAAGTCGACAAGACAAAGGAATCTCCATTTTCCAAAACATATTGCGAATGATTCGCGTTTGCTTTATCATTGCGGCTTACAGCTTCATCCCACGGAACCAAACACCATGAAATTCAAGCCACTCGCCACCGTCAGCCTGTGTGTATTTGCCAGCGCCTGCGCACTCGCGCAGGACGCCACGCTCAACATCTACTCGGCCCGCCACTATCCCACGGATGAGGCCTTGTATGGAAATTTCACGAAAGCCACAGGTATCAAGATCAACCGCGTCGATTCCGACGACGCCGGTATCCTCGCCCGCCTGAAAGCAGAAGGTACTGCATCGCCCGCCGATGTCATTTTGCTGGTGGATGCGGCGCGCCTGTGGAGGGGCGAAATCGACGGCCTGTTCCAGCCCGTCCAGTCGACGGCGCTGGACCGGGCGATCCCGGTGCAGCTGCGGGGAAAGGCAGACGCCGAGGGCAAGTCGTCGTGGTTCGGGTTCTCGACACGTGCCCGGGTGATCGTGTACGACAAGGTCAAGGTCAAGAAGGAAGACGTGGCCAGCTACGAGTCCCTGGCGAACCCGGTCAACAAGGGCAAGTTGTGCATCCGCTCCGGCTCGCACCCCTACAACCTGTCTCTTTTCGGCTCGGTGATGGAGCATCTCGGGCCCGAAAAGACCGAAGACTGGCTGCGCGGCATGGTGACCAACCTGGCCCGCGCCCCCAAAGGCGGCGATACCGACCAGATCAAGGGCGTGGCGTCCGGCGAATGCGCGATTGCCGTCACCAACACCTATTACCTGGCGCGGATCATGCGTTCGGAAGCCGCCGACGACAAGGCCATCATGGACCGTGTCGGTGTCGTGTTCCCCAACCAGTCGTCGTGGGGCACACACGTCAATGTGGCGGGGGGCGCAGTAGCTCGCAATGCCAAACATCCTGCCAACGCAGTGAAGTTCCTGGAGTACCTTGCCAGCCCGCAGGCACAAGACCATTTCGCCAACGGCAACAACGAGTGGCCAGCCGCGAAAGGCGTGGCGATCGGGAATCCGGCCCTGCAAGCGATGACAGGGGGTGGATTCAAGAGCGAAAACCTGCCTGTGGCGGTCGTCGGGATGAACCAGGTCAAGGTTCAGCAGTTGTTGGACAAGGTAGGATTCAGGTGATCCGCCGGTGCTTGTACTGACGGGCACTTCGAATCGCAACCGTTGAAAATCATCAGTCTGCTCGCCATAGCGGCGGTATTGGTTCCCGTCGCGCTCATTGCGTCCGGGCAACTTGGGTTGTTGGCCGGTTCGCCCCCGGACCGGCTGGGTGTTGTCGAGGGGCGCCTCCGAGCGCCGTCGGACACCCCAAACAGCGTGAGCAGCCAGGCATCCCTTTACCCTTCGCATCCCCAGCGGGCCTACGCTGCGATGGATCCGTTGAGGTTTTCAGGCGATGGGGCTGCCGCCATGCAACGGCTCGCCGCGATCGTGCGGGCTATTGACGGCACGGTGATCGTGGAGCAACGAGCAGACTATCTGCGCGCCGAATGCAGCACCCGTGTGCTGAAATTCAAGGACGACGTCGAGTTCTGGCTGGACAGCCCGGCAGGTGTCATCCACTTCCGTTCAGCCAGTCGCCTGGGCCGCAAGGACTTCGGCGTGAACCGGGCCAGGATGGAAACCATCCGATCCCGGTTCGGGGCCTAGCCGACCGCGGCTTCTTCCGGCTTGGGCTTGCCCTCTTTCTTCGGCAAAGGCGTGATGTCGAGCAGGACCTCGGTCTTTTCAGGATCGACATCGTCCAGATCGACTGTCAATCGACCCCCTTCCGTGAGCCGGCCGAACAACAATTCGTCCGCCAGCGCGCGTCGAATCGTGTCCTGGATCAGGCGCTGCATGGGGCGCGCACCCATCAGCGGGTCGAAGCCCTTCTTCGCCAGGTGCTTGCGCAGCTTGTCTGTGAAGGTC
Source organism: Rhodoferax sp. (assembly GCA_031383745.1). Classification (GTDB taxonomy): domain Bacteria; phylum Pseudomonadota; class Gammaproteobacteria; order Burkholderiales; family Burkholderiaceae_C; genus CAISIP01. The sequence goes on from JANMZX010000028.1 coordinate 18,580, forward strand.
ACATCCACCTTCTTTTCGGCCAGTTGGGTTTCGAGCTGCAGCAGGAACTTGTCCACAACCCGAAGGATCACGTTTTCATCCAGCGACTTGAAGCTGACGATCGCATCGAGCCGGTTGCGGAATTCGGGCGTGAAGAGCCGCTTGATGTCGGCCATTTCGTCGCCCACTTCATGCTTGTTGGTGAAACCGATCACCGACTTGTTCATGGCCTCGGCCCCGGCGTTGGTCGTCATGACGATGATGACATTGCGGAAGTCTGCCTTGCGTCCGTTGTTGTCGGTCAGCGTGCCGTGGTCCATGACCTGCAACAACACGTTGAAGATGTCCGGATGCGCTTTTTCGATCTCGTCGAGCAGCAGCACACAATGCGGCTTCTTGGTCACGGCCTCGGTCAGCAGGCCACCCTGGTCGAACCCGACATATCCGGGCGGCGCACCAATCAGGCGACTGACAGCATGGCGCTCCATGTATTCGCTCATGTCGAAGCGGATCAGGTCGATGCCCATGATGTAGGCCAGTTGCTTGGCCGCCTCGGTCTTGCCGACGCCGGTGGGGCCGCTGAACAGGAACGCGCCGATTGGCTTATCGCCCTTGCCCAGCCCGGAACGCGCCATCTTGACTGCGGACGCAAGCACATCGAGCGCCTTGTCCTGACCGAACACGACGTTCTTCAGGTCGCGTTCGAGGGTCTTCAGTTTGCCGCGATCGTCATTGGACACATTTGCCGGCGGGATACGGGCGATCTTGGCCACGATTTCCTCGACTTCGCCCTTGGTGATGGTCTTCTTGCGTTTCGAGGCCGGCAGGATGCGCTGGGCAGCCCCGGCCTCGTCGATGACGTCGATGGCCTTGTCCGGAAGATGGCGATCATTGATGTACTTGGCGCTCAATTCCGCGGCGGCCTGCAACGCGGCCACCGCGTACTTGACGTTGTGGTGCTCTTCGAAGCGTGACTTCAGGCCCTTGAGGATCTCGACGGTCTGCTCGATGGTCGGCTCCACCACATCCACCTTCTGGAAACGGCGCGACAGGGCGGCATCTTTCTCGAAGATGCCGCGGTACTCGGTGAATGTCGTCGCCCCGATGCACTTGAGCGCGCCGGAACTCAACCCGGGCTTGAGCAGGTTCGATGCATCCAGCGTGCCGCCCGAGGCGGCGCCTGCGCCGATCAGCGTGTGAATCTCGTCGATGAACAGGATGCCATGGGGCTTGTCCTTCAAGGACTTGAGCACACCCTTGAGACGCTGCTCGAAATCCCCGCGGTATTTCGTTCCCGCAAGCAGCGCTCCCATGTCCAGTGAATAGACGACCGCTTCAGCCAGAATTTCTGGAACCTCTTTCTGGGTGATGCGCCAGGCCAGCCCCTCGGCGATGGCCGTCTTTCCGACGCCCGCCTCACCCACCAGCAGCGGGTTGTTCTTGCGGCGACGACACAGGATCTGGATGACACGCTCGACCTCGTACTCGCGCCCGATCAGCGGATCGATCTTGCCGTCCTTGGCAAGCTGGTTCAGGTTCTGTGTGTATTGCTCCAGCGGCGACTGCTTTTCGCTCTTTTCACTGCCCTCTTCGGCCTCCGCCTGGCTTTCATTGGCCTTGGCGGGTTCCGGCGGGTCGGTCTTCTTGATGCCGTGGGCAATGAAATTCACCACGTCGAGCCGCGTCACACCCTGCTGGTGCAGGTAGTAGACGGCGTGTGAATCCTTCTCGCCGAAGATGGCGACAAGCACATTCGCACCTGTCACCTCCTTCTTGCCGCTGCCTGTCGACTGAACATGCATGATCGCGCGCTGGATGACACGCTGGAACCCGAGCGTCGGCTGGGTGTCAACGTCATCGGTCCCGGCCACCTGTGGCGTGTTGTCCTTGATGAAGGTCGACAGCGACTTGCGCAGATCGTCAATATTGGCCGAGCAGGCGCGCAACACCTCGGCTGCGCTCGGGTTGTCCAGCAAGGCCAGCAACAGGTGCTCCACCGTGATGAACTCGTGCCGCTGCTGACGCGCCTCGACAAACGCCATATGCAGGCTAACTTCCAGTTCTTGGGCAATCATGTGATTTCCTTGTGCCTTGCGGTGATGTTCAACTGTAATCCGATTTGCAACCGATATCCCGATCCATGACCATGTTTACAGCTCGATCGGCTCGCTCACGCACTGCAACGGATGACCGGCCTTGTGCGCTGCGTCGAGTACCTGGTCGACCTTGGTGGCGGCGACGTCTTTCGAATAGACCCCGCACACGCCGCGCCCTTCCAGGTGGATCTTCAGCATGATCTGTGTCGCAGCCTCCAGATCCTTGCTGAAGAACTCCTGGATCACGACCACCACGAACTCCATCGGTGTGTAGTCGTCGTTGAGCATCACCACCTGGTACATCTGCGGCGGCTTGACCTTCTGGGTGCGTCGCTCCAGCACGACCGAGTCACCGCCATCACCATCGGGCAGGCGAACCGGGGGTGCAACGGGAATACTTGGAGGTTTGGTAGCCATGAAACGATTCTATCGACGGCCTCAAAGCATTGCCGTACCTTGGTGAATTGGTGTCAACTATTCCACATTCAAGCGCAAAGGAAAAAAAGCCACCCCGACCTGATGATCGGAGCGGCCCTTGGCCTCGTGCCGGCATCGCACTGGCGGCAACAGCAGACCTTGCCTACATGTGATCGATCATCACCTGTCCGAAGCCCGAACAACTGACCTGCGTCGCGCCGTCCATCAGGCGCGCGAAGTCATAGGTCACTTTCTTGCTGGCAATGGACTTCTCCATTGAACTGATGATGAGGTCGGCAGCTTCGATCCAACCCATATGCCGGAGCATCATCTCGGCGGAGAGGATCTCCGACCCTGGGTTCACATAGTCCTTGCCGGCGTACTTGGGTGCCGTGCCATGGGTTGCCTCGAACATCGCCACCGTGTCGCTCAGATTGGCGCCGGGCGCGATCCCGATGCCACCCACCTGAGCCGCGAGCGCGTCTGACACGTAGTCCCCGTTGAGGTTCAAGGTGGCGATCACGCTGTACTCCGCCGGGCGCAGCAGGATCTGCTGCAGGAATGCGTCTGCGATGCTGTCCTTGACCACAATGTCCTTGCCGGTCTTCGGATTCCTGAACTTGCACCAGGGTCCACCATCGATCAGTTCTGCGCCGAACTCGCGCTGGGCCAAGGCATACGCCCAGTCGCGAAACCCACCTTCGGTGAACTTCATGATATTGCCCTTGTGGACGATCGTGAGGCTCGGCTTGTCGTTGTCGATGGTGTACTGAAGCGCCTTGCGCACCAGGCGTTCGGTACCCTCGCGCGAAACCGGCTTGATGCCTATGCCCGACGTGTTGGGGAAACGGATCTTCTTGACACCCATTTCTTCCTGCAGGAACTTGATGATCTTCTTGGCTTTGTCCGACTCCGCCTCGAATTCGATACCAGCGTAGATATCCTCGGAGTTCTCGCGGAAGATCACCATATTGGTCTTGTGCGGCTCCTTCACGGGCGATGGAACACCCTTGAAATACTGGATTGGCCGCAGACACACATACAGGTCGAGTTCCTGGCGCAGTGCGACGTTCAGGGATCGGATGCCTCCGCCGACCGGTGTCGTCAGCGGGCCCTTTATCGACACCACGTAGTCGCGAACGGCATGCAGTGTTTCTTCAGGCAGCCAGACGTCGGGGCCATAGATCTGCGTCGATTTTTCGCCGGCATAGACCTCCATCCAGTGGATCTTGCGCTTGCCGCCATAGGCCTTCGCCACCGCTGCATCGACAACCTTGAGCATCACCGGAGTGATGTCGAGGCCGGTGCCGTCGCCCTCGATATACGGTATGACCGGCTGATCCGGCACATTGAGCGACATGTTGGCATTGACGGTGATCTTATGCCCCTCACTCGGAATCTTGATGTGTTGGTACATGGATGGGTATCTCGCAAAAACTTGGCGCGGGTGCCGCATGCCGGATGACCTGGCAGCCGCGAAACCGACTGCGATCAGGGAGAGCTGAGAATTTTAGCTTCAAAAATTTGCACGAAACTGTCAACCGGCAGGGTTGGCGCCCCGTTACGGAAGGGCTTCCCGAACAGGGAAGAAAACCATCCCACCCTCGTTGTCCCAAGGAAACTCAAAATGAACAAAGTTCTCGCTGCCCTGATCGCCGGTCTGTTTGCTGTTGGCGCAATGGCACAAACTGCAGCTGCTCCTGCCAAGGCTGCAACGCCTGCCGCGGCCGCTGCGCCTGCTCCCGCTGCCGCCCCCGCCGCTACTGCCCCGGCAAAAGCTGAAGCCAAGCCAGATGCAAAGGCAGAAGCCGCCAAGATGAAGAAGGAAAAGGCAGAAGCCGCCAAGGCCAAAGCCGCCGAAAAGAAGGCCGCTGCTGCCAAGATGAAGGAAGAAAAGGCCGCGGCCAAGAAGGCCAAGGCTGATGCCAAGCCTGCCGCCAAGAAAGAAGAGCCGAAGAAGTAATTCCCGATCGGCTGATCGCAAATGCCCGCTCTGCGGGCATTTGTGTTTCTGAGCCACAATAAACCCATGAAATCACGTCTTGCAGGCCTCGTTTGCCTGATCTGGTTGCTGGCCGGCACGGCCTACGCCCAGGGTCAGCCGCAAATGAACCTGCCGCGCGCGAAACTCCAGGCTGGCATGCACCAGTTGGATGTGCAGTTGGCGCTGACCCCCGATCAGCGGCAGATCGGTCTGATGTACCGTGCCGAGATGCCACACCATGAAGGCATGCTGTTCGTGTTCGAGCAGCCTTCTCAGCAGTGCTTCTGGATGAAGAACACCATCTTGCCGCTCACGGCGGCTTTCGTGGCGGACGACGGCACGATCGTGAACCTTGTTGACATGCAGCCACAGACAACCGACTCGCACTGCTCTGCCAAGCCGGTCCGGTTCGTGCTGGAGATGAACCAGGGCTGGTTCGCCAGGAAATCCATCAAGGCCGGCTACAAGCTCGCCGGCAAGCCGTTCGAGGCGGCCCGGTAGGCCAACCGTGCGCCTGCGGTCGACACAAAAAAGCCGGCAATTTGCCGGCTTTTTGCATGTTGGAACCAGGGCAGACGTCAGGCGAAATTCGCTTCGGCAAAGCTCCAGTTGACCAGCTTGTCGAGAAAGGTTTCAACGAATTTTGGCCGCATGTTGCGGTAGTCGATGTAGTAAGCGTGTTCCCACACATCCACTGTCAACAGGGCTTTGTCGGCGGTTGTCAGGGGCGTACCGGCGGCGCCCATGTTCACGATGTCGACAGTGCCATCGGGCTTCTTGACCAGCCATGTCCAGCCCGAACCGAAGTTGCCCACGGCCGATTTGACAAATGCTTCCCTGAACGCGGCATAACTGCCCCACTTTGCCTGGATGGCTGCCGCGAGCGCGCCGGAGGGCTCGCTGCCACCAGCGGGCTTCATGCAGTTCCAGAAGAAGGTGTGGTTCCAGATCTGTGCCGAGTTGTTGTAGATCCCGCCGGACGACTTCTTGATGATGTCCTCGAGGGCCATCGACTCGAACTCGGTGCCTTTTTGCAGGTTGTTGAGATTGACAACATAGGCGTTGTGGTGTTTTCCATGGTGAAACTCCAGAGTCTCACGGGAATAGTTGGGAGCCAATGCATCGATGGCATACGGCAGGGCCGGCAGGGTGTGTTCCATTTTTTCCTCGAAAAGTTAAAGCGCGGGCCCCGATTGTAGGAAGAATGTTCAATTCCGCGCCTGCACCTCCAGATCGAGCCTGCCGCGGGCAAGGCTTGCATGCAGCCGCTGACCGGTATGGGTTTGGGCCGGATCCGTGATTGTCGTTCCGGAGCCATCGACCAGCCACGCGTAGCCCCGTGCCAGCACCAGCGCCGGATCCAGCAGCGCGAGTTGGGCCTGCGAACGCCCCAGGCGGGCACGACGACGCTCGAAACCGCGCGCGGCTTGTACCGGAATTAGTCCATCCAGGCGCGTCAACTGCGCGTCTTGCTGGCCGACCACACGCCGCGCCGTCAATCGCATGCGCTGGGCCAGGGACTGAAGCAGGAAATGCTGCGTGCGGGCCAGGCCTGACGGCCGGCCCAACCGCGCGGCAAGTGCATCCACCGACTGGCTGTGCAGATCCAGCCGACGCCAGACCAAATTTCGAAGCCGCTCCTGCGCGCTGGCCAGAGCACCGAGCCACGCCTCCTGCGAGGTAGCCACCAATTCGGCTGCAGCCGTTGGTGTGGAGGCCCGCACGTCCGCGACGAAATCGGCGATCGTGAAGTCCGTCTCGTGCCCGACGCCGCACACCACAGGCACCGGGCTGCGGGCAATCGTTCGCGCCAGCGACTCATCGTTGAAGGCCCACAGGTCCTCCATCGATCCGCCGCCGCGCGCCAGCAGAATCACGTCGATTACAGGTGCGCCCACCGGCACCAACTGGGTATCCCCAGGTGCCGCGAGGGCATACAGGCGGGACAGCGCCATGGCCAGTTCCGCTGCGGCACCCGCACCCTGTACCGGCGCAGCGACTACCACGACCGGGATGTGCGGCGCACGCCGGCCCAGCGTCGTGAGCACATCACGCAGTGCGGCGGCGCCAAGCGACGTCACGACGCCAATGCCCCGGGGCAACAGCGGCAACGCTCTTTTGCGCGCCGGATCGAACAACCCCTCCGACTCGAGCCGTGCCTTGAGCTGCAGAAACTGCGCGAACAGTGCGCCCGCACCGGCCTGGCGCATCGACTCCACCATCAACTGAAGGTCACCGCGCGCCTCATACAGGGTGACACGGCCACGCAACTCGACCAGTTGCCCGTCGCGTGGCAAAAAATCCAGCAAGCCACTGGCCCGCTTGAACATGACACAGCGGATCTGGGCGCTGGCATCCTTCAGCGAAAAATAGCAGTGCCCGCTGGCGGCCCGCGTGAAGCCGGAAATCTCCCCCTGAACTGTCACCGGGTTGAACCGCGCCTCCAGCGCGTCGGCCACAGCCCGGCACAAAGCCCCGACCTGCCAGGTCCGCATGTCAACCACGGGCGTCGCCACGGCAGGCCGCCCCAAAGCACGATTCTTCGTAGCAAGCCATTGATTTCATTGATATTCCCACTGCCCTATTTGTCATCAATCCGACGCAAACCCGCTTCGGCAAAGGGTGCTGCGGAGTTGTACCCGGCTTGTGCACACACTTGTCCACATTTTCTGTGGGTCGCTCAAGGCGTGCACCGGGCGACTTGCGCCAGCAACTGCCAGGGTAAGGCACCACGGGCGTACGCCATAATCGGCACGCCTTTTCCCCCTTGCGCGGAGACCCATTTGCTTTCCATCATACAAGCCGCCGGTTGGCCAATCTGGCCCCTCGTCGCCTGCTCCGTCCTGGCGCTCGCGCTGATCATCGAGCGGTTTATCAGCCTCAAACCTTCGAAGGTCGCGCCCGCACGTCTGCTCGACGAGGTCCTCACGGTTTCCCGAAACGGTGTGCCGTCCACCGACATGCTGGCCCAACTGGAGCGCAACTCGGCATTGGGTGAAGTGCTGGCGAGCGGATTCAGGGCTCTTAACGCCAACCCACGCTGCAGCGAGGCGGACCTTCGCGCGACCATGGAGGGCTCCGGCCGGCTGGTGGCCCATCGGCTGGAAAAGTACCTCAGCGCGCTGGCCACCATCGCTTCGGCGGCGCCACTGATGGGCCTGTTCGGAACGGTGGTGGGCATGATCGAGATCTTCGGCTCGCAAAGCCCGACGGGCGGCGCCACCGGCGGCAATCCGGCGCAGCTCGCGCACGGTATTTCCGTGGCGCTGTACAACACGGCTTTCGGCCTGATCATCGCCATTCCGGCCCTGATTTTCTGGCGCTATTTCCGTGCGATGGTCGACGGCCACCTGCTGACGCTCGAACTGGCCTCGGAGCGGCTGATCCGCCACCTCAACTCCCTGCGCAAGGGCCCATGAATTTCCGTACGACGTCACGCGATGAGCCAGAGATCAACCTGATCCCGTTCATCGACGTCCTGCTGGTGGTGCTGATCTTCCTGATGTTGTCCACCACCTACAGCAAGTTCACCGAGTTGCAGCTCAAGTTGCCGGTTGCCGACGTCGACGCGCAGCGCGACTACCCCAAGGAGATCATCGTCAGCGTCAGCAGCGACGGTGCCTATGGCGTCAATGCCGCAGCCATCGGGGGACGCAGCGCCGAGGCGCTTGCGAGTGCGATCCAGACAGCCGCCAAGGCCGGCAAGGATAGCGTCGTGATCATCAATGCGGATGCCAGTGCCAAGCACCAGTCCGTCATCACCGTCATGGAGGCTGCACGACGCGCCGGGCTGACCCGGATCACGTTTGCGACCCAGCCGTCGTCGGCGAAAGCCGTACAGCGATAAGGCCATGGGCGCAGCGTTGCGGCGCACCTTGGAGGACATCTGGGAGCGGCGAAGCGCAATGGCGTGGGTGCTCTGGCCGCTGTCGCTGCTCTACGCGGCCTTGGTGGCAGCGCGCCGCCACCTGTACCGAACCGGTATTTGCGCGTCAGTGCGGGTGCCCATACCCGTGATCGTGGTCGGCAACGTGGTTGCCGGGGGAGGCGGCAAGACGCCACTGGTGCTGGCCATCGTGCGCCACCTCCAGGGCCGAGGAATGCGTGTGGGAGTCGTGTCGCGCGGATATGGCCGGCGTGGCACCGGCTGTCAGGAAGTGCTTCCGGCCAGTACCGCAGAAGATGTCGGCGACGAGCCACTGTTGATCAGGCGGCTGGCAGATGTGGCGGTTTTCGTGGCGCCGAGCCGCGTCGATGCAGCCCGCGCACTGCTGCGCCAGCACCCCGGCGTGGACCTGCTGGTATGCGACGACGGATTGCAGCACCTCGCTCTGCAACGCGACATGGAGATCTGCGTATTCGGTCGGAGCGGCATTGGCAATGGCTTCCTGATGCCGGCCGGGCCCTTGCGGGAACCGTGGCCGCGGCCAGTCGACATGCTGGTCGCGGACCACCTCGCCGGCGTCTCTGGTGGATGGGCCATGCGTCGCTCGTTTGCCGGGGTCGCACGACAGGCCGATGGCACCGAGATACCCCTCTCTGCCTTGCGCGACAAGGCGGCGACCGGCCTGTGGGCAGTGGCCGGGATCGCGCGCCCCGGGGTCTTCTTCTCCATGCTGCGCGATGCCGGCCTGCCGCTCACCCGCACGATCGCCCTGGCGGACCATGCACCGTTCGACGACCCGGCGTGGCGTGATACCGCCACCCCGATGCTGGTGTGCACCGAAAAGGATGCCGTCAAGCTATGGCTACACCGGCCCGATGCCTGGGCAGTGCCGTTGCAACTTGACCTGGGCGACGACTTCTGGGCCGATTTCGACCGCATCCTGCAGGCGCGCAGGGCGGCAAAGTTATCATCGGCCCATGGATACAAGACTGCTTGAACTGCTGGTGTGCCCCGTTACCAAGGGCCCGCTCGAACACCACCGGGAACGCCAGGAACTCTGGTCCCGCAGTGCCAGGCTGGCCTACCCGATGCACGACGGCATGCCGGTCCTGATCGAACACGAAGCACGCACGCTCAGCGACGAGGAACTGGGCATCTGAAGCACCCCCGCGCTACTACCTCCCCGGCCCCCAGTACGCACATGAGTTTCACCGTCCTGATTCCGGCACGCCTGGCGTCGACCCGGCTGCCCGACAAGCCCCTGGCCGACATTGCCGGCAAACCCATGGTCGTGCGGGTCGCGCAGCGGGTCAGCCAGGGTCTGCAGGCAGGTACTGGCGTGCGCGTGATTGTGGCCTGCGACAGCCGCTCGATCATCGATGTGTGTACTGCCCATGGCGTCGAGGCGGTGCTGACCCGGACCGACCACGCCTCCGGAAGTGACCGGCTGGCCGAAGCGTGCGAGTTGCTCGGCCTGGCCGATGACCATATCGTCGTCAATGTGCAGGGAGACGAACCGCTGATCGACCCGGCCCTGGTGCATGCGGTGGCCGACTTGCTGAAGTCCGACAGCGGCGCCAGCATCAGCACTGCGGCGCACCCGATCGATACCATCGAGGACTACCGGAACCCGAATGTGGTCAAGGTAGTGCTCGACGCACGGGGCCAGGCGCTCTATTTCAGCCGCGCGCCAATCCCGGTAGCGCGGGATTTCAGCACCGGGGCCTGGTGGCGCACCGCCGACGACCCGCAGCAGGCGCTGTTGCGCCGGGCCGCGCCGCTGCGCCACATCGGCATCTATGGTTACCGCGCCGGCTTCCTGCGGCTGTTCCCGCAGTTGACCCAGGCGCCGCTGGAAGTGGCCGAGGCACTGGAGCAGCTTCGCGTCATGTGGCACGGGTACCGCATCGTGGTGCACATCACGGACCAGCCCCCCGGCCCCGGCATCGACACGCCGCAGGACCTGGAGCGCGTGCGCCGGCTGTTCACCAACTGAAGCGGCATGCGGCTTTTGGCCGCCCGGCCCATGCTATTCTCGGAGCCCTGAAAAGACACCGGCCGCACGCGTCGCACGCCCGGACGAGGCGCGTTGATTCCACCTATTCCCAAGGAACTCCATGAGACTGATTTTGTTGGGCGCTCCCGGTGCCGGCAAGGGCACACAGGCCACGTTCATCTGCCAGAAATACGGCATCCCCCAGATCTCCACCGGCGACATGTTGCGTGCAGCGGTCAAGGCCGGCTCACCCATGGGGCTGGCGGCCAAGAAGGTGATGGATGCAGGCGCCCTGGTCAGCGACGACATCATCATCGGCCTGGTCAAGGAGCGTATCGCCCAGGCGGATTGCGCCAATGGCTTCCTCTTCGATGGATTTCCCCGGACGATTCCGCAGGCGGACGCGATGAAGGCCGCCGGTGTCAAGCTGGACTACGTGCTGGAAATCGACGTGCCGTTCGACGCCATCATCGAACGCATGAGCGGCAGGCGCTCGCATGCTGCGTCCGGGCGGACCTACCATGTGCGCTTCAATCCGCCGAAACGTGACGGCATCGACGACGTCACAGGCGAGCCCCTGATCCAGCGCGACGACGACAAGGAAGAGACGGTGCGCAAGCGGCTGGACGTGTACAGCGCCCAGACACGGCCGCTGGTCGACTATTACAGCAACTGGGCCAGGGCCGAACCAGCATCTGCACCCCTGTACCGGGCCATCAGTGGCACCGGTTCCGTCGACGACATCCGGGAACGTGCGTTCGCGGCACTCGCCAGCTGATTCGCCTGGGCGGCGGTCAACCGGGCGCGGGGGCGGACATCAGGTCCAGCGCGAGCGCGATACGCGCCTTGACCGGCGACAGGCCGGCCGCATCGGGAATCACGTCATTGCGGGTGGGCAACACCCGGCCCTCACTGCAACGCGTGGAGCGCTGCACGACGACGCCTCGCGCCTGCGCGCGCAGCAGGGCGGCCTCAAGTGACTGGTGCACCGTGCCATTGCCGGTTCCGGCGACGATGATGCCGTGCAGGCGTTGTCCGGTGGCGTCTGCATGCGCCAGCAAGGCGTCGACCGCGAACCCGCTGGCGCAGGCGTGACTCAGGACGATCTCCACTCTCGGCCAAATGCCCCCAGGTGGCAGGGCCGCCGTCGCCGCGGGCGATCCATCGTCACCCGATGGCCAGGCCTGAACAGCGCGAACCTGCCCCTCCTCCACGTAGGCGATCGGCCCGGTGTCCCGGGACTCGAACGCGTCCAGGCGATAGCCGTGGACTTTCTGAACGTCCGCACCGCCGAAGACCCTCCCCCCCATCACGACAAGCACACCGTGTGCGCCGGGTAGCGCCGCCACGGCCAGCGCATCGCGCAGGTTGCCTGGACCGTCGGGCGACAACGACGACGCAGGACGCATGGCGCCGGTCAGCACGACAGGCTTGCCCAGTGCGACCGAACCAGCCAACACGCGGTGCAGGAAATAGGCGGTTTCTTCCATCGTGTCGGTGCCGTGGGTAATCAGCACAGCCTGCACGTCCATTTGGCCCAAATGGTGCCGGCAGCGCACAGCCAGTTGCTCCCAGACGGCGGCATCCATGTCCTTGCTGTCGACCTGAGCGACCTGTTCGGTGACCAGTGCGACGCCGTCAGGCAAACCGCCCGGCACCGTCGCAACCAGGTCTTCGACGCCGACCTCACCGACCGCGTAGCCCAGGTTATCCGTCCCTAGCGTTGAACGCCCGGAAATCGTGCCCCCAGTCCCGAGCAGAACCACCTTGTTGCCTGATTTGTGTGCTATCGCTTGCATATTTTGAAAAACTGGTTAAAAATACAGTTACTGGATGTCCGAACAGGGTCCGGTGCACCAACCCAAGGAGTGAGCATGATCGATCTGCCGCAGTTCCAAGTGAAGCTTACCGCGCGCCAGCAACAGATTCTGGACTTGATCCAGAGTGCCATCGCGCGCACCGGTGCGCCCCCGACCCGTGCCGAGATCGCCTCCGAACTCGGCTTCCGCTCCGCCAACGCCGCCGAGGAGCATCTTCAGGCGCTGGCGCGCAAAGGCGTGATCGAACTGGTCAGCGGCACATCGCGCGGCATCCGCTTGCGCAGCGACGCGCTGCGCTCCATCAACGAGTCGCGCATCAAGCAGTATTCGCTGCCGCTACAGAGCCTTGCGCAATTGGCGCTGCCGCTTGTCGGCAGGGTAGCCGCGGGTTCACCGATCCTGGCACAGGAGCACATCGACCAGACCTACTACGTCGAGAGCAGCCTGTTTCAGCGCAAGCCGGACTACCTGCTCAAGGTGCGCGGGATGTCCATGCGCGACGCCGGAATCATGGACGGTGACCTGCTCGCCGTGCAGTCGACCAAGGACGCAAAAAACGGCCAGATCGTGGTCGCCAGACTGGGAGACGAGGTCACGGTCAAGCGGTTTCGGCGAAACAAGCACCTGATCGAACTGCACCCCGAAAACCCCGACTACCAGACCATCGTGGTCGAGCCAGGGGAACCATTTGAAATCGAAGGCCTGGCTGTGGGCCTGATCCGCAACACAATGTTGATGTAACTCCGCCAAACCGCTTACTGAAAGGTCTCCCATGCCAAGCACCCTGTACGCCAGCGTGACGCTGTTGGCCGCCGCCCACGCACTGCTGCGCCGGCTGCCGGATTTCGCGATGCCGGGCAGGCGGCGTCTCCCGGTTCGCCTGACGTCTCCCGCGCCAGTGGTACCGCCAGACGCACAGCGCTCCGCCCGCGATCTGGCATCCGCGGCTGCAGCACCGTCGCACGGGCGGCGCATGCGGCCAGCGGTACGGGTGTTGCGTCTCGTGGAGGATGGCCAAAGCACGGCACAGGTGGGGCGCATGGTGATATCGGGCCGCATGGCCGATGTCTGCGCTGAGCTGGACCGTATGGTCGCTCGCGAAGCCGCTTTACGCCCTGGGCATTGAGCGCTGCGTGCGCCGCGGCGCGAACTGCGCCGCGCAGGCCTCGTTCAGCCCGCCGCACCCACCAGGTAGTCGCGCTTGCCCAGGTTGACGCCGTTGTGACGCAGGATGGCATAGGCCATGCTCACATGGAAAAACAGGTTGGGCAACATCCAGTGCTTCAAATAGGCCTCGGCCTGCATGGTCCGGGTGGCATCGCGGCCCACCGGAAAGGTGATCTCCCTGTTCTCCGTGCCGTCGAGCTGGGCTGGCGCCACCGAGTTGAGGAATGCCAGGGTCTTCTCGATCCTTGCCTGCAGTTCCGGCAGGGTCGTCTCGGTGTCGTCGAACTTCGGCGCGTCGATGCCGGCAATCCTCGCCACGCCATTTTTCGCCGCATCGCAGGCAATCAGGATCTGACGCGTGAATGGCAGCATGTCGGGCGCCAACCGGTATTGCGTCAAGGCGCTCGGGTCGCACTTTTTCTCGTCCACAAAAGCCTGCGCCTGGTGCAGCATGTGAAGAAGGTTCGACAGCATCGTCGTGCAGACGGGCACGCTGGCCGATGACATGGAAATGGACATGGGGTCTCCGCAAATGGTCAATGGAAAGAGGGCAATGCTACCCTGAACCCCAGCCGATGCATGCCCGCACGGTGGCGTCCATCGGGCAGCGCGCGTGATTGCGTCGATTGGCCCAAGGCACAATGCTGCCATGAACATCGTGATTCTCGACGACTACCAGGATGCCGTGCGCAAACTGGCATGTGCCAGCAAGTTGGAGGCCTTTCCGGCCAAGGTCTACACCAACACCGTCAAGGGCATTGGCCAACTCTCGATTCGACTCAAAGACGCCGACATCATCGTGCTGATCCGTGAACGCACGCAATTGACCCGACCGCTGGTCGAAAAATTGCCCCGGCTCAAGCTCGTGGTGCAGACGGGCCGCCTGGGCAGCAATGTCGACGTGCAGGCCTGCACCGAGCGCGGTATCGCTGTGGCCGAGGGAACCGGCTCACCGCGCGCTGCGGCGGAGCTGACCTGGGCGCTGGTGATGGCGGCCATGCGGCGCCTGCCGCAATATATCGGCAACCTCAAGCACGGCGCCTGGCAGCAATCCGGGCTCAAGGCAGCATCGATGCCGGCGAATTTCGGGCTCGGCAACCAGCTCCATGGCAAGACACTCGGCATCTGGGGCTACGGAAGGATCGGGCAACTGATCGCCGGCTACGGGCGCGCATTTGGCATGGACGTGCTGGTATGGGGCAGCGACAGTTCGCGTCAGAAAGCGCTGCAGGATGGCTACCATGCAGCGAACTCGCGCGCCGAGGTCTTCTCGGCCAGTGACGTACTGAGTCTGCATCTGCGCCTGAACGACAACACCCGCGCCATCGTGACGCTGGAAGACCTGTCGAACATGAAACCGGAGTCTCTGCTGGTGAATACCTCGCGCGCTGAACTGATCGAGCCCGACGCATTGATCGCTGCGCTCAACCGCGGCCGGCCCGGGATGGCCGCTGTGGACGTGTTCGAAACCGAACCGATCCTGCAAGGGCACGCCTTGCTGCGTCTGGAGAACTGCATCTGTACGCCGCATATCGGGTATGTCGAACAGGCCAACTACGAGGCGATCTTCGGAGCCGCGTTCGACAACGTGGTCAACTTCATCCGCGGCACCCCCAGCAACATCGTCAATCCAGGCGCACTGCAGGTCAGGCGCTGACCGCGACTGGCTTCGTGCGGCTCCTCAGGCGGGCCCGGACCTGGGTGCGGCGCCCGGTACCACTGGCAGTTCGAAGTCGATCAGGTTGCCCGCATCGCCACCAGACCCTGCCGCCGGCAAACCACTGTTGTGTGGCGGCAGCGGCGCATCCGGTGCCGGCGCGTCAAAACTCAGGTCAGACAGATCGATGTCGACCTCCTCGAGTCCGGGCAGCACCGGCAATGCGAGGTCGGGCTCCGCACCGGCATCGAGCGGCGCGATCTGCGACGCCGGCGTCTGCACCGCGCCCCGGGCCGCGTTGCCAAACGGGCTGCGCGGCAAGCTGTTGCCGGCCGCCACGT
>JANMZX010000036.1:0-6537 GCA_031383745.1 Rhodoferax sp.
GCGCGGTCCGACGCCGACCCGGTGGCCGCGTGGAACCATCCAGCCTGGTGGATCAAGCGCCTGAAGCATGACCATCCCCGGCATTGGCAGGCCATCCTGCAGGCCGACAACCGGCACGCGCCCATGACCTTGCGGGTGAACGCCCGGCGCGGCAGCACCGACGCCTACCTGGCACAGCTGCTGGCCGCGGGTCTGCCCGCCCGGGCTGTGGGGCCGCACGCCGTGGAGCTCGATCGCCCGGCCCCGGTGACTGCCTTGCCGGGTTTTGCCGAGGGCATGGTGTCGGTGCAGGATGCCGCCGCCCAGCGCGCGGCGCCGCTGTTGCTCGGTGCCCTGGCGCCCGGCGGCGCCCGGCCGCGCATCCTCGACGCCTGCGCCGCGCCGGGCGGCAAGACGGCCCACCTGCTCGAACAGTGTGATGCCGATGTGCTTGCGCTCGACGTGGACCCTCAGCGCTGCGAGCGCGTCGGCGAGACGCTGGCCCGGCTGCACTTGTCGGCCCAGGTCGTCGCGGGTGACGCGGCGCAAGCGGCGGCGTGGTGGGATGGCCGGCTTTTCGACGCCATCCTGCTCGACGCGCCCTGCACTGCTTCGGGGATTGTGCGCCGCCATCCGGACGTGCCATGGCTGCGCCGCGCCACCGATGTCGACCAGTTGGCGCGCGTCCAGGCGCGGCTGCTGGTCAGCCTGTGGCCCCTGCTCCGGCCCGGCGGTCATCTGCTGTATTGCACCTGCTCCGTGTTTCGCGCGGAAGGCCAGGACCAGATCGAAACGTTTGTTGCACACAACACAGACGCCCACTTGCTGCCGTCGCCAGGGCATTTGCTGCCCTCATTTCAGGCAAAAAGCGGGGGTGTCCCGGACAATCATGGTGGTGACCATGACGGTTTTTTTTACGCACTGCTGGAAAAGCGCCCAAGCTAAGCTGCTGGCGGTGATGGTGGGCGTGTCGCTGCTGGTCGCGTTGGGGCCGGTCGCACGGGCCGAGGGCAACCCGATCGATATCACCCAGATGCGTCTGGAGCGTGGCGCCGACGGCCTGCTGCTGTACGCCAACCTGCGCATGGAGTTGCCAGCGGCGGTCGAGGAGGCGCTGGTCAAGGGCGTTCCGATGTATTTCCTGGCCGAGGCGGAGGTGGTGCGCCACCGGTGGTACTGGTCGGACAAGGTGGTGTCCACCGTCCAGCGCCATCTGCGTCTGGCCTACCAGCCACTTACCCGGCGCTGGCGCCTGCATGTGTCGTCCGGCCAGATCACCGCCAACAGCCTGGGCATGGCGCTGAACCAGAATTTCGATTCCCTGTCCGACGCGATGTCAGCGCTGCAGCGCTTTTCCGGCTGGAAGGTGGCCGATGCCAGCGTGATGGACCCCGATGCCACACACAAGGTCGAATTCCGGTTCGGTCTCGACCTGGCGCAACTGCCGCGGCCGTTTCAGATCGGCGCCTTTGGCCATTCCGACTGGAGCATCTCCGCCAGGGCCCTGCAGCAGATCGGCCCCGAGGCCTCCCGGTGAGCCCCGCACCGTCGCCCGACGAGGCCCGGGCCCGGCGCGACGCGCAGGCCGACGCTGGCGCTGCTTCCCCTTCTGTCGTGGCGCCGGCTGCCAGCGCACTGCGCCAACAGTCGCGCGGCTTGCGCTGGACGGTCGGGGTCGGGCTGGCGGCGATGACGGCGATCGGCCTGGTGCTGCTGTTCCTGCTGACCCAGGCCACCAACAACCGCGAGTTGTACGAACGCAATTACGCGCGGCTGTTCACGCTCAACGTGGTGGTGGCCGCGCTGCTGCTGCTGGTGATCGGCTGGATCACGGTGCGCCTGCTGGTGCGTCTGCGCAAGAAGCGGTTCGGCAGCCGCCTGCTGGTCAAGCTGGCGGCTATCTTTGCGCTCGCCGGCTTTGCGCCGGGCATGCTGATCTATGTGGTGTCCTACCAGTTCGTGTCGCGCTCGATCGAGAGCTGGTTCGACGTGAAGGTGGAGGGCGCGCTCGACGCCGGCCTGAACCTGGGGCGGGTCACCCTGGAAACCCTGACCAGCGACCTGGCCAACAAGGCGCGCACCGCGGCGCCACAGCTCTCGGCCGTGCCGGATGCGGCCAGCACCCTGCCGCTGGAGCGCCTGCGCGACCAGTTCGGCGCCAGTGATGTGGTGCTGTTCTCCGGCGCCGGCCAGGTCATCACCGCCGTCAGCCAGTCGCGCTTCCAGCTCGGCACCGAACGGCCGTCGACCCAGCAATTCCGCAGCGCGCGCAATGCCCGGGTGGTGAGCTGGGTGGAAGGGCTCGATGACGCCACGCCGGCCACGGTCAACGATGCGCGCATCAAGGCCCTGGCGGTGGTGCCCAACCCCGGGTTCCAGCTGCAGGGGGAGCCGCGCTTCCTGATGCTGTCGCAGGCCCTTCCCGGCGCGCTGGTGACCAACGCGCTGGCGGTGACACTTGCCAACCGCGAGTACCAGGAGCGGTCGCTGGCCCGCGAAGGCCTCAAGCGCATGTACATCGGCACGCTGACGCTGAGCCTGTTCCTGGCGGTCTTCGGCGCCGTGCTGCTGGCGGTCGTGCTGGGCAACCAGATCCTGCGTCCCCTGCTGCTGCTGGCCGACGGCATGAGCCAGGTCGCCGCGGGCGACCTCACGCCCAAGGTGGCGCTGCAGGGCAAGGACGAACTCGGCGGGCTGACGCGCGCCTTTGCCGACATGACGCAGCAGCTGTCGGACGCGCGCAAGGCCGTCGGAGCCAGCATGGACCAGGTGGATGCGGCCCGCGCCAACCTGCAGACCATCCTGGACAACCTGACCGCCGGCGTGATCGTGCTCGACACCGCCGGCGTGATCCGGTCGTCCAACCCCGGTGCCACCCGCATTCTGCGGCTGCCACTGGCGGCTTTCGAAGGCCGGCGGCTGGCGGATCTCGAGGGCCTGGGCGAGTTCGGCCGCCAGGTGCAGGGCCATTTCGACTCCTTTCCCGGCGAGCGCAGCGAGGATGGCCTGGACCACTGGCAGCAGTCGTTCGAGCTCGGGGGCAGCGGCGCCGGTGCGCTGGCTGGCCACCAGGCCGATACCGCGATCACGCTGGTGGCGCGCGGCGCGAAATTGCCGGGCACCGACCGGCTGCTGGTGTTCGACGACATCTCCGAGATCGTCTCTGCCCAGCGCTCGCAGGCCTGGGGCGAGGTTGCGCGTCGCCTGGCGCATGAAATCAAGAACCCGCTGACCCCGATCCAGCTGTCCGCCGAGCGGCTGGAGATGAAGCTCTCGGGCAAGGTGGCCGCGCCGGAGCAGGCCATCCTGACCAAATCGGTCAAGACCATCGTGGACCAGGTGGACGCCATGAAACGTCTGGTCAACGAGTTCCGGGACTATGCCCGGCTGCCCGCAGCCGAACTCAAGCCGCTCGACCTCAACGCCCTGGTGGCCGATGTGCTGCAGCTGTATGAAGGCGACGGCAACCAGGTACCGGTGCACATGGAGCTCGACCCGAACTGCCCGCCCATCATGGGCGACGCACAGCAGCTGCGCCAGGTGGTGCACAACCTGCTGCAGAACGCGCAGGATGCCACCCCCCCGGCCGCTGCAGAAGGGAGCGCGTCGGCCAACAGCGTGCTGATCCGAACACAATGGTTCGAATCCAGCCGCCGGGTGCGCCTGGCCGTGCTCGACCACGGCACCGGATTCCCCGAGCACATCCTGCGGCGCGCCTTCGAGCCGTACGTCACCACCAAGGTCAAGGGCACGGGGCTGGGGCTGGCTGTCGTCAAGAAGATCGCCGACGAACACGGATCGCGCATCGACATCACCAACCGGATGGAAGACGGGAAAATACTCGGCGCGCAAGTGTCGTTATCATTCTCTGTGGTAATTACCACACCACAAGACGGCACCGCCTAGGGCGCGCTGGCCGTCACAGGGAAGAGGCAGCACAAAAATCATGGCAAACATTCTGGTGGTCGACGATGAGCTTGGCATCCGCGATCTGCTGCAGGAGATCCTGAACGACGAGGGGCACACTGTCGAAGTGGCCGAGAACGCCGCACAGGCACGCGCCGCCCGCCTGCGCGACCGCCCCGACCTGGTGCTGCTCGACATCTGGATGCCCGACACCGACGGCGTGACCCTGCTCAAGGAATGGTCCACCACCGGGGCGCTGACCATGCCGGTGATCATGATGAGTGGCCACGCCACCATCGACACCGCGGTCGAAGCCACCAAGATCGGCGCACTGGCCTTCCTGGAAAAGCCGATCACCATGCAAAAGCTGCTCAAGGCCGTCGAGCAGGGCTTGGCCCGCACGGTGGTGCGCAAGCTGCAGACGCCGGCCCTGGCGGTCGCCGTGCCGGTCGAATCCGCTGCAGTGGAAGCCAGCCCGGAGGGCGTGCTGCAACTGGACATCGGCCCCCTCGCACGGCAAAGCTTCGGCCTGGACAAGCCGCTGCGGGAAGCGCGTGACGAGTTCGAGAAGGCGTACTTCGAATACCACCTGGTAAAGGAGAACGGCTCCATGACCCGCGTGGCCGAAAAGACCGGCCTCGAACGCACCCACCTCTACCGCAAGCTCAAGCAACTCGGCGTCGACCTGACGCGCAGCAAACGCAACGGCAACTCGGGCCTGATGGGGCTTTCATAAACGGCCATTGCCGCTGGTATACTCTGCCGCTCTGGCCCGGTAGCTCAGTCGGTAGAGCAGAGGATTGAAAATCCTTGTGTCGGTGGTTCGATTCCGCCCCAGGCCACCACTTTTCAAAGCCAACTGTTCTCAGTTGGCTTTGTCGTTTCTGGACTTTCCCCGCGCCACGCGGGGTTGCGGGCGGTTTTGCGTGTGCCACGCCGTCCATGGCATGCCGCAAATCTGGCGAATTCCACCCCGTTTCGATTCCGTTCTGCTCTCTGCTCTCAAAGAATAGTGGAGAACCGTGTCGATCTGGCACACGCAGAATGCCTTTGAAAACAACGGGTTATACGTGTGTCGAAAAGGGCGGTTTGACGGGGGAGCTGCTGCAGCAGAGGGGGATATCAACGTGTGACCGGGCGATTTTCATCACGGCTCTCGGCGATACCAGACCTGCAAAGGCCTGTGGGCCTGATACCGCAATAGAACTGAACCAAGTCACACGATTCTTCGATTTGCCTGCTCCAATGCAGTCGTTGCATGGTTGGTTTGGCGGTCGGCAATGTGGCGATCACTTCGACAATTGCGGCGCCCGCGTCCGTCCCGCGTTAGAGGTTCGTTGCGCCGCATTGGTCGACGCAAAGGAGGCAAACGCAACAAGCATGTCCAGGCACCGGTCGGCTCTCGAACGAAACGCCTTACGCCGGGCCCCGATCAAGCGAAGAAGCTGCATTCCGGGACGAGGCGGCGACAATCGGCTACAAAACTGAGTATGTGGTGTATGCTAATTCTGGTCGCAATCGATCCCGTTTCACGCGATGGAGACTACCTATGCCACTCGTCACTGAGAATGTCCTTGGCAGCATCGGCAATACGCCGCTGGTTGAATTGCGCAAGGTGGTGCCGGCTGGCTGCGGGCGTGTGTTTGCCAAATTGGAATGGGCCAATCCGACCGGCAGTATGAAGGACCGGATGGCCGCGGCGGCGATTCGCAATGCCGAAGCCGATGGTCGCCTGCGGCCAGGCGGCACGGTGGTCGAATACACCGCCGGCACGACGGGAATTTCGCTGGCGCTGGTATGCGCCGCCAAGGGCTATGGCCTGGAAATCGTCTTTTCGGACGCCTTCAGCGAGGAGAAGCGCCGCACCATGCAGGCCTTCGGCGCCCACATTACAGACGTGCCCAGCGACAACCAGCAGATCACCGAGACGCTGATCAGGGCCATGATCGACACGGCCGCCGATATCAGCCGTCGACCTGGGCACTGGTACTGCGATCAGCTCAACAACCACGATGCGACGCAGGGATACCTGCCCCTCGGCGAAGAAATTTGGCGCCAGACCGGGGGTGAGGTGACCGCTTTCGTGCACTCCGTTAGCACGGCGCACTCGATCCATGGCGTGACGCATGCGCTGTGGCAGCACGATCCGAAAATTCGGGTGGTAGCTGTCGAGCCGGCAGAGTCCGCAGTGTTGTCGGGCGGGCCCTCGGGTTCGCACAAGATCGAGGGCATCGGCATCGGCTTTATCCCGCCGCTGTGGCGTCCAGATCAGGTCAACGAGATCCAGCCCGTCACGACGCAGGAGGCCAAGGTAATGACCCGGCGACTGGCGCGCGAGGAAGGTATCTTCGGTGGCACCTCCTCGGGAGCCAACGTGGTGGCAGCGATCCGGGTCGCGCGCAGCCTTGGTCCGCGCGCAAACGTGGTCACCATCATTTGCGACTCGGGGCTACGCTACCTGAGTACCGACGTCTATCGCGAACCTGCTTAACCGGCTCGATCAACCCGGGCATGATCCACCACTGTCAAGGGAGTCCGTCCATGCTGGCCACCACTCTCAAGCATTTCGACACGCCCGATGAGGTGCGGACCTTCCCACACGGGCGCTTCGAGATCGTCCACCTGGCCGGCGTCAGCCTTGGCCGCGCGACC
>JANMZX010000056.1:0-24450 GCA_031383745.1 Rhodoferax sp.
CTGGCGCAGCAGACCGTGCGCCTGTTCCTGCAGCAGGCACAGGCCGATCTGGTCGTGGTGCATGCCTGGGCGGGTGAACCCCCCGGCGAGGCAGCCCGTGCAGCCCTGTTCAGCGCGCTGCGCCGCCTGCGCAGCGACGCCGAATCGGCTGGCGGCTGAACCCGGACCGCAGCACCATGCCATTTGCCAGCAACGACCCGAATGTGCGCCAGGACTGGCTGACGGTAGGCCCGGCCGGCCGCCTGTTGCACAGTTCCGCCCAGGCACCGGTGAACACCCGGCTGCTGGGCGCGCCGCTGGAGTTGTGGCGCGACAGCGCTGGCCGGCCCCAATGCCGATCGCAGGGCCGGGTACTCCCGGTGCAGGAGCGCTACGGCTACCTGTGGGTCTGCACTGACGCGGCACCCCTGCGCCCGCTGTTTGCATTGCCCGAGTTCGACCAGCCGGGCCGGCGCATCGTGGACTGTGGCGGCATCGGCGTGGCCACCTCCGGCCTGCGCGTGGTGGAGAACTTCCTGGACATGGGCCATTTTCCGTATGTGCACACCGGCACGCTGGGCCGGGTGCCACACACCACGGTGGCGCCCTACCGCGTCGAGGAGGACCCGCAGACGCACGAACTCTGGGCGCTGGACTGCCACTTCTACCAGCCCCAGGCGTCGGCGTCGGCCGGTGGCGGCATCGACGCCCAGTACCGCTACCGGGTGATGCAGCCGTTCAGCGCGGCGCTCTACAAATCGTCCCCCAACCACCCGGGCGCGTCCGACGTGATCGGGCTGTTCATCCAGCCGCTGGACGAGGAGCGCGTGGTGGCGCATTGCCTGCTGGTGCTGTTCGAAGACCAGCTCGGTGACGCCGAACTGATCGCCTTCCAGCACATGATCTTCGGGCAGGACAAGCCGATCCTGGAGAGCCAGCGCCCGCGGCGCCTGCCCCTGGTAGGCCACCTGGAGGCGCACATGCGCTGCGACCTCGCCTGCGTCAGCTACCGGCGCTGGCTCCAGGCCCGTGGCATGCAATTCGGCGTCCACCTGCAGGGCAGCGCATGACCGGGGCCGACACGCTCGCGTCCGGCGCCGCGCAGGTACATGCGTTGCGGCTGTACGACTACGAACTCTCCGGCAACTGCTACAAGGTGCGCCTGCTGCTGCACTGGCTGGGGCTGGCGTACACGCGCATCCCGGTCGACTTTCACCCTGGTCGCGCGCACCGGCTGCCCGGCTTCATCGACACCGTGAACCCCCGCGGCCAATTGCCGGTGCTGCAGGAGGGCGACTTCCGCCTGCCCGACGCACAGGCCATCCTGGTCTACCTGGCCAGCCGGCACGACCCGCACGGCGGCTGGTACCCGGCCGACGCGCAGGTGCGTGGCCGTATCACGCTGTGGCTGGCCACGGCCGACGAGATCACCCGCACCGTGTCGGCAGCCCGGCTGCAGCTCGCGTTCGGGTACCCGGGCGACCTGCCGGCGTGCCAGGCTGGCGGCCGCGCGGTGCTGCGCCTGCTCGACGACCAATTGTCCGAGAACCAGTACGCCGGACAGGAGTGGCTGGCGGCCGCCCACCCCACGATTGCCGACATCGCCTGTTTTCCGTATGCCGCTCTGGCGGGTGAGGCCGGTATCGACCTGGTCGCTTTCCCCGCGCTCCAGCGCTGGATCTGGAACCTGCGCCATCGGCCGGGTTTCATCGCCATGCCCGGCATACTCGACCCCGCGCTGTAATTTCACCCACCAGGAGCCCACACCATGAAGATACTGATCACCGGCGGCGGCGGATTCGTCGGCGCACGACTGGCACGCACCCTGCTGGCCCGCGGCCAGCTGAACGGCCATCCGATCCGCACCCTGGTGCTGGCCGACCAGATCGCGGCCCCGGCCGACCTGCTGGCCGATGCCCGCGTGCAGGGCCGAACCGGCGCGCTGCTGGCCCAATGCGACGCCCTGCGCCACGAGCCGTTCGACGGCGTGTTCCACCTGGCCTCGGCGGTGTCGGGCGAATGCGAGCTGGATTTCGACCTGGGCATGCGCTCCAACCTCGACAGCACACGCGCCCTGCTCGATGCACTGCGCGCCTCGGGGCAGGCCTCGGGCGTGCCGACACGGCTGGTGTTCTCCAGTTCGGTGGCGGTGTTCGGGCCCGACGCCAGCGTGGCGCTGCCGGCCCGCGTGGCCGACGACACCCTGCCCGCCCCGCAAACCTCCTACGGCGTGCAGAAGCTGGTGTGCGAACACCTGGTGGCCGACTACACCCGCAAGGGCTTCATTGACGGGCGCGCCGCGCGCCTGATGACCGTCACGGTGCGGCCGGGCAAGCCGAATGGCGCCGCGTCGTCGTTCTTCTCGGGCATCATCCGCGAGCCGCTGGCGGGTGTGCCGTCGGTCTGCCCGGTCGACGACCAGGTGTCGCACCCGATGTCCTCGCCGGCACGTGCGGTCGAAGGCCTGGTCGCCGTGTTCGAGGCCAGCCGCGAGGCCTTCGGCGGGCGGCTGGCGCTGAACCTGCCGGCGCTCAATGTGCGCGTATGCGACATGCTCGATGCGCTGGAGGAAGTGGCCGGAGCGAAGGTCCGGGCGCTGGTACGTTTCGAGCGCGACGCGCGCATCGCGGGCATCGTCGCCAACTGGCCCGCCGGCGCCACGGCGGACCGGGCAGCGCGCCTCGGGCTGGCGGGGGACGCGTGTTTTGCCGACATCATCCGGCAGTACATCGCGGACTGCCGGCAACGGCCAGACGCCGGGCAGACGCTGGCGGGCCTGGCGGGATAGGCAGGGTGGGCGGCCCGTGCCGTTAAGGCGCCGATAAGGTGGAGGGCGCATAAACCGGTATCCGGCGCCCCGCGCCGCCCCAAACGCGTGCCCGATCCACTCACACCCCCGCCATGCGCGTACTGATTGTCGAAGACGACCCGGGCATTTCCAGCGCCCTGCTGCTGGCGCTCAAGGGCGTCGGATACGCGGCGGACGTGTGCGACAGTTTGCGCGACGCGCGCGCCGCCCTGTCGGCGGAGCCGTTCGACGCCATCCTGCTGGACCTCGGCCTGCCCGACGGCGACGGCGTGCGACTGCTCGAACACGTGCGCAACGCCAAGGGCCGCGCGGCCGGCGCCCTGCCCGACGCCGACACACCGGTGCTGATCATGACGGCACGCGACGGTGTCGACGCCCGCATCGCCGGCCTCGACCACGGTGCGGACGACTACCTCGTCAAGCCCTTCGACGCCAACGAGCTGCTGGCACGCATGCGCGCCACGCTGCGCCGCTGCGCCGGGCGCTCCAGCCCGCTGCTGGTGTATGGCGATCTGGTGATCGACCCTGCCGCGCGCACGGTACGGCGCGACGGCGAGAACATCCCGCTGGGCATCCGCGAGTTCGCCCTGCTGCAGACCCTCGTCGAGGCGCGCCCGCAGGTGCTCTCCAAACCGCGCCTGGAGGCCGCCCTGTACGGTTTTGGCGAAACGCTGGACAGCAACGCGATCGAGGTGCATGTGCACCACCTGCGCCGCAAGCTGGGCGACCAGCTCATCAAGACCATGCGCGGCGTCGGGTACTTTGTCCCGCGGGATGCGGCTGCATGAGCCGTCCGGCGCTGTGGCGCTACCTGTGGCGCTGGACCCTGGTGGCGCTGGGCATCGCCTGGGTGACGCTGATGGGCGCGTCCTACTACGCCGGGCGGCACGAGGCCGAGGAGATCACAGACGCACACCTCGCATCGGCGGTCAATGTGCTGCTGCAGGTATCCGCCTTCGGCAGCCAGCCCGGCGACCCGTCCACGATCCAGATACCGGTCGAACGCGAGTTCGGTTCCTTCATTCCACTGGGACGCCACCTCAACTTCACCCGCAGCATGGCCGTCATCGTGTGGGACAACGGCCTGATCGTGGCCGACAGCCGGCCGCTGGACCAGCGCTGGCCGATCACCCAGCCCGATGGCTACTCGACCTTTGCCACGACCTCCCCCAGCAACAAGAAGGCCCACCACTGGCGCATGTTCGCAGCCCAGCGCCCTGGAAGTTCCCGCCGCGCAGCGGCCATGATCGACCTGGAGCAACGGGCCTGGATCGGCCGCCACGTGGCGATCACGATCGCCCGCCCGGCACTGATCGTGCTGCCGCTGATCGCCATCCTGCTCTGGTGGGCAATGCGGCGTGGCCTGCAGCCGCTCAACACGCTGTCGGCCAGCGTCGCAGGCCTGAACCTGACAAACGGCGAGCGGCTGGACCATGCGCCCCGGTTCGCCGAATTCGACAGCATGGTGCGGGCCATCAACGGACTGATCGACAAACTGTAGGCGCAGGTCAGCCGCGAACGCGAATTCGCCTCCGATGTGGCGCATGAGTTGCGCACGCCGCTGTCGGTCATCGCCCTGCAGTCGCAGAACGCGGCGAACCAGCCCGACCCGGCCGACCGCGCCACGGCGCTGGCCGCACTGCAACACGAAGCACTGCGGGCCGGACGCATCCTGGGCGAGTTGCTGGATCTGGCACGCGCGCAAAGCCGCGAGGACGACGCACCGCAGGACGTGGACCTGGGCGAACTGGCGGCACGGGTCATGGCCGGTTTCGCCCAGGCCAGCTACGACAGCGGACACGTCCTCGAACTGGCGTGCGGCCCGGAGCCGGTCGTCGTCCAGGCCAATCCGCTGCTGCTGGAGCTGGCATTGGGCAACCTGATCACCAACGCCCTGGTGCACACCGGGCGCGGCACGGTGGTGGAGATCGCGGTAGCGCAGGCTCCAGCGGGCCGCAGCCTGGCGGTCAGCGACAACGGGCAACGCGGCGCACACTCACGTGCGCGCGACGCGGCGCCGAACGCGGCTGCGACCGGCCTGGGCATCGGCTTGAAGCTGGTGCAGCGTATCGCCACGACGCACCATGCCGAACTGGTGCGCGACGCCGGCGAGCCGCCGATGACGACGCGCTTCTCGCTGCGCTGGACCGCGGATGCCGGCGCCGCCTGAGGTCGTGCCGGTGGCACTGGCGCCGCAACCCCGGATCGCGGGCGGCCCCGCGCCTTGGGTGCGGTACAGCGCCGGTTTCTGGGGACTGGTGCTGTTCATGCCGGTGGGGCTCACCTACCTGGCTTTTTTCGCCCTGGCACTGGCGCTGATCTTCAGCGGGCAAGGGTCCCACCGATGGCGGCGGCTACGCGCGCACCGCCTGTCTGTGCCGCTGCTGGTCTTTTCCGCATGGACGCTGGTCGTGCTGGCATGGCAGCCGGTGATCTATCCCGAGACCCCGTCCAACCTGTGGCACGGCGCGCGGATCGTGCTGACATTCGCGATGGCGCTGGTGTTGACGCAGCAAGAGGCCGCCTGGGCGCTGCGCGGCTTCCTTGTCGCCGCGGGCCTGAGCCTCGTCGTCATCGCCATCGGACCGGCGCTCGGGTTTCCAATCGACTCCCCGTGGCGCAACCTGCTGCAGTACTCCGGCAACAAGTCGATCTCGAACGCCCTGCTGCTGGCGGTGCTGGCCGGCTCGGCTATCGTCGTGGCCCTGGCCAGCACGGGCCGCAGGCGGCTGGCGGCGCTGGCCGTGGCACTGGTGCCGCTGGTTGCGATCGTGTTCGCGCTGCCCAGCCGCAGCGCGTTGCTGATCGCGCTGTTGTCGATGCCCGCGGCTGCGCTGCACCGCTGGCGCAACCAGTGGCGCAGCCTGCTGCTCGCCCTGGCCGGCATGGCGCTGGTGTCGGTGCTGCTGCTGGCACTGCTGCCTGCCATGCAGACGCGCCTGGTACAGGGCCTGGCCGAACTGCAGCAGGCCAGCGCCGGCGCGGTGACACAGGGCAGCTGGAACCTGCGGGTGCAGATGGTGCGGCACACCGTCGACATGCTGCTCGACAAGCCGCTCATGGGCTGGGGCATCGGCGGCTGGAACGCGCAGTGGCGGCTGCGTGCACCGGCAGCACTTGCCAACCTCAACATGCCGCACAACGACTTCCTGTGGATGGGTGCGCAGGCCGGGCTGCCCGGTGCGCTGGCGTGGCTGGCCGTGTGGTGGACCGCATGCCGGATCGGCTGGCAGCGCCAGGACACGGCCGGCGCACTGGCGTTCGTCGCCGCCCTGGCGACGCTGTGCGCGGCGCTGGTGAATTCCGCCACGCGTGACGCCGCGATCGGCCTGTGCCTGCCCTGGGTCGCAGCGGTACTGCTGCGGCTCGCCGACGGGCCGGCAAGACCGGGCGCTTCGGCAGGCAACGCACCGTGGGCCGTACCGTGGCGCTGAACCGGTTCACGCGCCGGCCGCAGGCGCAGGCCGGTGCTACGTGGCCGGACTGGCCTGCCGGCTGGATGTTGCTGCTGCTGGCGCTCTGGCTGCTGGCCACGCTCGGGTGGCGCCCGCTGCTGATGCCCGACGAAGGACGCTACGCCAACGTCGCGCGCGAGATGCTGGCTGGCGGCGTGTGGGTGCCCACGCTCAACGGCCTGCCGTTCTTCCACAAGCCGCCGCTGCTGTACTGGGTGGACATGGCCGCGATGCAGCTGTTCGGTGTGCAGCAATGGTCTGCCAGGGCCGGCCCACTGGCCGGCGGCTGGCTCATGGGTGCGAGCCTGTTCCTGGGTGCGCGGCACTGGTATGGCGCGCGCGTGGCCACCACGGCCCTGGTGGTGCTGGCGACCAGCCCGTTTTTCTTCATCGGCGCGCAGTATGTGAACCACGACCTGCTGGTGGCCGGGCTGATCACAACGGCGGTACTGGCATTTGCGCGCGCGCTCGAACACCCGCCAGATGTGCCCTTGCGCTGGCTGGTGCTGGCATGGGTGGCTTGCGCTGTCGCGATGCTGGCCAAGGGCCTGATCGGCTTCGTGTTGCCGGCGCTGGTGGTGGGCCCGTGGATGCTCGCCCAGGGCCGGTGGCGCCAGGTGCCGCGCCTGTTCCACCCGCTGGCCGTGCTCGCCGGCCTGGCGGTGGCGGCGCCGTGGTTCATCGCCATGCAATCGCAGTATCCCGGCTTCTTCGACTACTTCTTCATGGAGCAGCATGTGCGCCGCTTCGCCCAGTCGAGCTTCAACAACGTCCAGCCGTTCTGGTTCTTCGTGCTGGTGCTGCCGCTGCTGACCCTGCCCTGGAGCCTGTGGCTGCCCAAGGCGCTGCGCATGGCGCGCGCGCGCCCGGACGCGCTCGCCAGCCTGTGGCTGTGGTGGGTGCTGGTGATCGTGGGGTTCTTTTCCCTGCCGAGTTCCAAGCTGGTCGGTTATGTGTTGCCGGCGCTGGTTCCGTGGTCGGTGCTGGTGGCGCTGGCGCTGGACGGCGCAGCCCTGCGCACCACGCAGCGGGTGGCCGCTGCGGCGGCGCTGCTGTGCCTCGTCGCGGCCGGCACCCTGGCCTGGCGTTCACCCCACGGCAACCGCGACCTGGCCGAGCTCCTGCGCATGAAGCTGGGGCCCGGTGACCGCGTGGTGATGGTCGACCAACCGTTCTACGACGTCTCCTACTATGCGCGGCTGGCCGCGTTGCCGATCATCGCGAGCGACTGGGCCGACCCGCGGCTGGCGACCCAGGACAACTGGCGCAAGGAACTCGCCGACGCTGCGCGCTTCGATCCCGCGCTGGGCAGCGCGCTGCTCAAACCGCTGTCCGATCTGCCGCGCCTGGCCTGCGGGAAGGGTGCGGCATGGTTCGTGGTGGCCAGCGCCAAGGCCGCGCAGCTGCATGCAGTGGCCGGCGCGACCCAGGTGTTCGAGCGCGAGGGCACGGCGCTGTGGCGTGCCCCGCTGCCGGCCTGTCCCTGACGCGGCCAGCCCATGCAGCGGTTCATCCGTTACTGTGCCGTGGGCGCCGCGGCAACCGCCACCCACTACGGCCTGCTGGTGGCCGCAGTCGCCTGGGCCGGCTGGCCGGCCTGGGTCGGCGCCGGCGTGGGCGCAGTCGTCGGGGCGCAGGTGGCCTTTCTCGGAAACAGCCGGTACACATTCGCCGGTGCGGCCCGTGGCCAAGCGGCCTGGTGGCGGTTTCAGGTTACCGCGGTGATCGGTGCACTGGTCAGCATGGCGGTGGTGGCCGTGGCTGTCTGGCTGGGCTGGCACTACCTCGCCGGTCAGTTGCTGGCCACCGCGCTGTCCCTGCTGCTGACCTTCGGCGTCAACCGGCGCTGGACGTTTGCCTGAAGGTCGCGACCCGGCACCAGGCGGACCCGGGCGGCATCGAGATCCTGCAGGAACCGGTCGCTGGCCAGGTAGGCCAGTTCGCGTTGCCGTGCGCCGCCGATCGCATCCACGTGGACGTCGTGTTGCGCGCTGTCAAGGCCTGGATGGCAGAACAGCCAGCCACCGCTGGCCGGCAGCAGCGACAACCAGTGCCGCATGCGGCCGCCGTAGTCGCCGTCGCTGAAGTCGTACACACCCAGCAGCACGCGGTTGTGGGCGAGGTTGCGCCGCACCAGTTGCCGCTCCAGCGCGGCCGCGCCGGTGTGCCGGATCAACCAGCGCTTCAAGGCGAAATCCGCGCCGGGCAGCCGCGCGGCGCTGCGCACCGCGGGCGCGGGGACGACCGCCCCGACCAGCTCCATCACCAGCATGCGGATGACCGGCAGGTGGTGCACATGCTGGTGCCCGTCCACGTGCCGCGGCATGACGCCGGTGCCGACGCGAAACAGCTCGAGCTGCGCCCGCATCTCGGCGCGTAGCGCCGAGCGCGGCAGCAGCCCGGCATGGGCCAGCAGGATCAGCCTGGGCAGAGACGGCAGGCGCGGCCAGACCCGCGCCAGCGCGGGGCTCAGCGGGCGGCCCTCGGTCAGGTTGATGTGCAGGCCCAGCGCGACGCCGACCGGGCGTTTTCCCATCTGCGGCACCGCGGCCAGCCAGTCGGCGCTGTTGGTGATGCACGAGACAGCCGACAGCCGTCCGGCATGCACCAGTTGTGCGATGCCCGCGGACACGCCGCGGTGCAGGCCGAAGTCGTCGGCGCACAACGTGAGCTCGCGTACGGGCCCTTCGGCGGATGTCATGGCGGCGCGGATGGCGGGGGAACACAGGCCCGGCCGGCCTCGGCCCCCACCAGGTAGACCGGGCGCTGCTTCACCTCGTCGAAGATGCGGCCGACGTATTCACCCAGCATGCCGATCGACAGCAGCTGCACACCACTGAGAAACATCATGCCGGCCACCACCGTGGCCCAGCCGGGAACGTCGACGCCGTAGATCGCATGCTCGACCACGATCCAGACTCCGTACGCAAGCGCCGCCACCGCGATCGCCGCGCCGACGCCGCTCCACCAGCGCAGTGGTGCGTTGGTGAAGGAGGTGACGCCGGTGAACGCGAGGCGCACCAGCCGGCCGATCGAAAAGCTGCTGCGCCCCGCGTGGCGGGCCTGCGGCAGGTAGGGGATCGACACGGTATGAAAACCGACCCAGGCATACAGCCCCTTCATGAACCGGTTGCGCTCGGGCAGCGAGCGGATCGCGTCCACGACGCACCGGTCCATCAGCCGGAAGTCGCCCGCGTCGACCGGGATCTGCACCGCAGCGCCGCGGTTGAGCAGCGTATAGAACAGCCTCGTGCCGACGCGCTTGACCAGGCTCTCGTCGGCGCGCGACGCGCGGGTGGCGCAAACCATGTCCGCCCCCTGCGCCCAGGCCGTCAGCATCTGCGGGATCAGCGCTACCGGATGCTGCAGGTCGGCGTCCATCAGCAGCACCACATCGCCCTTGGCGCGGTCGATGCCTGCCGTCAGCGCGGCTTCCTTGCCGAAGTTGCGCGACAGGCGCAGGTAACGCACCCCAGGCCGCACCAGCCAGGGGAGCATGGCCTGGGGCGTGGCATCAGTGCTGCCGTCATCAACCACGATCACTTCCCACCAGTCCGTGGCCAGGGCAAGCTGGCGCGTCAGGCCCTGCAGCAGGGGCCCCAGGTTGGCGGCTTCGTTGTAGGCTGGCACCACGCAACTGATGGCCGGCCGTTCCGGGCGGCTCGTCGTCAGGTGGCAGGCCGTGCCTTCGCGCGCCGGTTTGCCCAGCGCCAACGACTGCGGCGACAGGGCCGGATCGCGCAACGGCGCCCCCGCCACACGCGGCACCAGCTCCGACAGAACCTCACTCATGGGCCACCCGGGTGCGCATCACCAGTCCCGGCCCGATGCCGCTCAACCAGCCGCTGAGCGCACCGACCGCTGTGCCCATGACAACGTCGACCGGAAAATGCAGGCCCAGGCAGACCCGGCTCCAGGCGACCATGCCGGCCAGCACCAGGCCCACCGCGGCGACCAGCCGGTGACGGGACGCAGCAGCCATCGCCACCGCAAACGCAAACGCCACGCTGGCATGCGTGCTGGGAAAGCCGGGCGAGCTGCCGTGGGCCATCCAGGACGTGCCCAGGCCAACCACGAAGGGGCGGGGCATCGGGAAGAACTGCTGACCCAGGCGCGCGACCACCCAGGCGATGGCCATGGCCCACAGGATGCGCAACACAGCGCGCTGGATGCGCGCATCTCCCGCGACGAAAGCCCCCACGGTGCCGGCCACCAGCCATTGCGGCAGCTCGACGGAGCAAAAGCGTGCCAATGGCACCAGCCAGGAAGGCGACGCGCTGGTGGCGTTGATCCACAGGAACAGGCTGGTATCGATGTCGGGCATGGCAGGTACCTCGGGGTGGTACCCACAGTCTGCACGGCGCACATTACCGGCGCATTAAGGCTGCCGGATCCTGCAACGACACGCGCCCGGCGGTCACGCCCGGCAGCACCGGCGCAGGCCGCAACCCGCCGCGCCACCGCTCAACGCCTGAACCGGCCCTTGGCGTCGATGATCGACAGGTCGGCAAAATCCAGCCCGGTGTGGTCGGCCGGGCCGTAACTCACCACCAGGCCGCCGCCCAGGTCGAACCCCTGCAGGCCCTCGAGCGCCGCGGTCAGGCTGACCCGGGTTGGTTTGGGGCCGGCCCGGCGCAAGCCCTCCACCAGCACCTTGGCAGCGGCAATACCCTCGACATGCGACGGCGACAGGGCCTTTTGCCCGTGGGCGACGGCCAGTGCCGTGGCTTCCTTGATGAACGGGTGCGTCAACGAGCGTTCGCTGGGAAACACCTGCGTGACGATGACCCCGTTGGCGGCCTCGCCCAGGGCTGTGATGAAACCGTTGGACGCATTGTTGGACAGCGTCACCACCTGCGCCACGGACCCGGACTTGCGCAGCACCTTGACGCCGTCGGCCACGGCATTGCCGGAACCGATCCACAACACGGCCTGCGCCTGGGCCTTCACGATGCGTTGCACGATGTCGGGGTAGTCGGGTTTGCTGCGGTCGGCCTTGATCAGCAGTTCGGCCTGAAAACCGGCCTTGGCGAAGCCCTTGTCGGCGCCGATCAGGCCGTCCTTGCCGAACGAGTCGTCGGCGTACACCACCACGATGCGCTTGAGCCCGGTGGTGGCCAGGTGCACCACTGCCTTCTCGGCTTCACGCTGGTAGGTGGCGCGCACATTGAACACCCAGCGGTTGACCGGCACATGGAACACGTTGGCCCCGGTGGAGGGCGCCACCAGCGCAAGGGAGTACTTGTCGAGCACCGGCAACATCGCCTCGGTGGCAGGCGTGGAACGCGACAGGAACAGCGCCAGCACCTCCGGGCGCTGCGCCAGCTGCGCCGCGTTCTCGGCCGCCAGCTTGGGGTCGAACTTGTCGTCCAGCGACACCAGCTGAACCAGTTGGCCGCGGATGCCGCCCCTGGCATTGACCGCGTCCAGGTACCACTTCGCGCCATCGGCGGTTTCCTTCACCCCGGCCGCGACCGGGCCGGTGAAACTGGCGGTCTGGCCGATCACGATCTGTGCCTGTGCGGGCACGGCCAGGCAACACCAAGCCAACGCCCAGCAGCCGGCGAGCAAGCGCAACTCCATGTCTGTCCCCAATAATAGTTTGGGGGTGAGTCTACGCGGCGCGCTCCCGGGGCAGAAACGCGGGCGTGAATACCCGCGCCGCCGCCGGTGCCTGCGCCCAGCCGAAGGCCAGGGCCATCGACGCGATGGCACGGGACAGCCGGGCCTCGTCCACGCCACCGCCCAGGCCCTGTGCGCCCGGCGCGTCTGCCATGTCACCGTGCAGCGTCCCCCGCCAGCGCTCCCCCTCGATGGCCCGGTCCGCCGCCGGGTTGCACGCGATGACGGCGTCCAGCGCGGCCGCGGGGTACGTCCGGGCCAGTTCGATGCCGGCCAACACCACGCGCACCAGCGCCGCAACCACCTGTGGCTGGTCGCGGGCCAGCGGTGGTGCGACCATCAATGCGCTGCCCATGAGGTCGGGGCAGACGTCCCGGTAGGGCAGGAAGCGCACGCAGGTGGCGGCGTCACGTCCGATGCCAGCCAGCGCCGCGGTGTGCGTTGTCATGTAGCCGAAGACACCGTCCGACGCACCCTGCAACATGTCGGCCAGCAACTTCGCCATCACCGCGTCCGACGTCCGCAGTGCCACGGCGCCGGGCGCCAGGCCTGCGGTGCGGGCATACACCGGGAATGTGCGCAGGGCCACGTCACTGGCATGCCCGACGACGCTGCGGCCTGCCAGGTCTGCAGCGCCACGCACCGGGCCGTCGCGGGCCACCGTGATCGTCGACGGTGCGCGCGGATGCACCAGCAACACGGCCACCGGCAGTTCCTGCGCCGGTTCGGTGGCAGCGAGTTCGATCAATGCGTTCAGGTCGCCGTAGGCGGCGTCGAACCCTTCGGGCACGAGGCGCTGCGCAGCGGTGTAGGCACCGCGGCCGGGCGTGCACCGCAGATCGAGTTGTGCGTCGCGGAACAGACCCTGCTGCAGGGCGATGGCCAGGAACGCATTGGCGCCGGAAAAGCCGGAGTTCAACAGCAGACGGATCGGCGTCATGCGCTGTCCTTCGCTGGTGCCGGCGCATGCAGGCGTTGCGCCAGCGGGGGCAGGAAGGCTCGCGAGAACAGCTCATCGGGCGGCGGCACGCGTGGCCAGGCCCCGCTGCGCGCCAGCGCCGCCACACCACGCGCCAACCGTGCATCCTCCATGTCGCCGAACCCGAGTACGGCCGCCTCCGGATGCGCCATTTCTTCGGCCAGGGTGCCCACCAGCCGTCGCCGCTGTACCGCGCGGTCGATGGAAGGCGCGGCCCGCGCCACGGCTGCAATGCCGGCGTCGAGATCCTGCAGCGTGTCTGCCAGACCGCGGTTCAACCCGTTCACCAGGGCGCGTACCGCCTGCGGCGCGCGCGCCAGCAGCGCGCGATCGACCATCAGGCAGTGCGCGTACAGGTCGGGCAAGGTGTCGGCAAAACGGATGAACCGGACCTGTTGCGGCGACACCTCCAGGGGGGCCAGCGCCGCGATGATGGTGTTGACATACCCAAAGACTCCGTCGACCTGCCCGGTCAGCAACAGATCGCGCACCTGCTGCCCGAGTCCGAGTGCAGAGGGCACCAGCCGGGCCGCTCCAGGATCGAAGCCCGCAGCATCTGCAAACGCCGGGAACAGCTTGAGCGCCGCATCGTGCGCATGGCCCGCCAGCGTCGAACCCGCGAGGTCGGCCGCGTGCACGATGGGACCGTCAGCGCGCACGGCGATGGTGAACGGTGCGGCGTTGAACACGGAAAACACCGACAGCGGTGCGGTCGACGGCGCATGGAAAGCTGCGCGTTCGGCCAGCGCATTGATGTCGCCATAACCGGCGTCGATGCCAGCGCTGCCGATCAGCGGCACTACGGCAGCACCACCCTCGCCGGGCAGGAACTCCACGTCCAGCCCCTGCGCCTCGAAGTAGCCGCGCTGCTGCGCCAGAAAGAACCAGGCGTGCGGGCCGCTGAAGCCTGAGTTGAGGATCAGGCGCACGCGCATCGCGGCAAGCTCACTGTCCGGCGGCCCCGGCCGCCACGATCTGCGGGCGCCAGACGTCGATCTGGTTGGCGATGTAGTTGTTGAAGGCCGCAGTGGTCATGGGTTTGTAGAACACGCCATACGCCACCAGCTTGTCGAGCACCTCCTTGCGTTGCAACAGTGCCGTCAGCACCTGGTGCATGCGGTTGGCAATCGGTGCGCTCAGGCCCGGTGGGGCCGTCATGCCGTGCCAGTTCTCGACCGTCATGTCGTACCCCTGTTCGCGAAAGGTGGCCAGGTCGGGCAGGGGCGGCAGGCGCTCCGGGCTGGAGGTGCCCAGGGCCACCATGGTGCCGGCCCGGATGAAGGCCATGGCGCCCAGCACACCTTCGAAGGACATGTCCACCACCCCGGCCAGCAGGTCCTGGCGCAACTGGGCCGCCCCCTTGTACGGCACATGCAGGATGTCCACACCCGCGAGGCGCTTGAAGGTCTCGCCGGCGATATGCCCGATCGAGCCGTTGCCGCTGGAGCCAAAGGTGAGCTTGCCGGGGCTGGCCTTGGCCTTGGCCACCAGCTCGACCAGGTTCCTGACCCCGACTTTCGGGTGCGCCACGCAACCCCCATAGGTCGAACCCAGGTAGGTGATGTGGGTGAAATCGCGCACCGCGTCGTACGCGACGTTCTTGAACATGGTCGGCGCGATGGTGAACGGCGCGTTGTTCGAGATCATGAAATAGGAGCCGTCGGGCGCCTCCTTCTTCAGCGCCTCGGCGGCGATCATGCCGCCCGCGCCGGGCTTGTTCTCGACCACGAAGGGCTGGCCGAGCTGCTCGGTGAGAAACGGCGCCAGCGCCCGCCCCACGACGTCGCTGGAGCCCCCCGGCGGGAACGAGATCAGGATCTTGACCGGCCGGCTGGGCCAGGCCGGCGCCTGTGCGGACGCGATGCCGGCCCAGGCCGCGCCGGCGGCAAGCGTGCCGCCCAGCCAGGCGCGACGGGTGCAGGTTGTTTGCATGGGATGGGACTCCTTGAGTGGTGAACCGAACAGCCGCCAGCGTCGACGCAATTATTGCGCCACGGTCTGGTATGCACAAGGCGTGGCGATGGCCGTGGCGACCCATCGATCTTTTGCGCAAACTACCTGGCGGCGCAAATGGCCGTACCGATGGTGCCGCGCGCAGCAGCGTGAGCCGATTGCAGTGCGTGCCGTCGAGATGGGCAAATCCCCAGTGGTGCGAGCGCTGAAACCTCATGTCCCATGGCTGTGTCCTCGATCGTGTGCCTTCAGCCATTGACAATGCGTACGATATTGCGTACCATTTTGTTGTCCCAGTGAAAGATAGCAAACATGCACGCACTTACCGCCAGCGAAGCCCGCGCGAACCTGTACCGGATCATCGACGAGACGGCCGCGTCTCACGAACCGATCATGATCTCTGGAAAACGCACGAGCGCTGTCTTGTTGTCTGCTGAAGATTGGAGTTCCATTCAAGAGACCTTGTACCTGCTTGCGGTGCCGGGCATGCGCGAGTCGATCAAGGCAGGTAGGGCGGAACCACTGGCAAAAAGTGCGAAGACACTGAAGTGGTAAGTTGGGCATTGGTGTTCGCCAAGCAGGCTCTCAAAGATGCAAAGAAGCTTGCCGCAAGCGGGCTGAAGCCCAAAGCGCAAGAATTGCTTGTCGTTCTTGCCGCCGATCCATTTCAAAACCCGCCGCCTTTCGAGAAGTTGGTCGGAGACCTTGCTGGCGCCTATTCGCGCCGCATCAATATTCAACACCGGCTCGTGTACGAGGTCTTCACCAAAGAGAAGACCGTTCGCGTCTTGCGCATGTGGACACACTATGCGTGAACCGGCCAGTAGGGCGGACTGCACAGGCACACGAGCTAAGGCTGCAGCTCCGAAGTTCGTGTCATATACCGGTATGCAAACCCTGTATCGCACCACACTCACCCCGGCACCAGCCGCGCCGCCAGCCAGCGCGCGCGCCAGGCGATGAACTCGCCGGCCGGCACGGGCTTGCTCATGAAGTAGCCCTGCGCCTCGTCGCAGGACAAGCCCTGCAGCTTGTCCCAGATGAGCTGGTTCTCCACGCCTTCGGCCACCACGCTCAGGCCCAGGTTGTGCGCCAGGTCGATGGTGGAGCGAACGATCTTGGCGTCGTCCTCGTCCTTCTCCATGTTCATCACAAAGGACTTGTCGATCTTCAGTTCGTCCACCGGCAGGCGCTTGAGGTAGGCGAGCGAGGAATAACCGGTGCCGAAATCGTCGATCGACAGCTTGAAGCCGCGCTCGGACAGCCGGTTGAGCGTGGCCTGCGCGCGTTGCGGGTCGTCCATGATCGCGCTCTCGGTGATCTCCAGGCAGAAACCGTCGGCCGGCACCTGGTGCCGCAGCAGGATCGCATCCAGGCGCGCCGGGAAATCGAGGTCCAGCAGGTCGCGCGTCGACAGGTTGATCGCGATGCGCAACGGGCCCGCGTCGGCCTGCAGAGCGGCCCACAGGCGCGCGGCCTCCTCGAACATCCACATCGTCAGCTGGCGCACGAAGCCGGTCTGCTCGGCGAACGGGATGAACTCCAGCGGCGGCACCAGGCCGCGGCGTGGATGCTGCCAGCGCACCAGGGCCTCGGCGGCCACCACACGCGCGCTGGCCAGCGCCAGCTTGGGCTGCAGAAACAGGCGCAGTTCACCATGGTCCACCGCATGGCGCAGTTCGGACAACAGCGACAGCGTTTGCGCGCTGGAGGAATCGAGCGCCGGGTCGTAGACCTGCGTCACCGTGGTCTTGCTCTTGGCCGCGTACATCGCCACCTCGGCGCGCGACAGCAGCGTGTCCGCGTCGGACGCATGCACCGGCCAGCAGGCCACCCCGATGCTGGCGCTGAGGTCCACCGCCTGGTCATCGAACGCCAGCGGCAGTTCGAACGACTTGGCGATGCGCTGCGCAACCGCCAGTGCGCTGGCCGCGTCGCTGTTGGCCAGCAGCACGGCGAACTCGTCGCCGCCCAGCCGCGCCACCATGTCGCCAGTGCGCAGGTCCTGCTCGCTCAGGCGCTTTGCAACGGCCGACAGCAGCTGGTCGCCAAACGCATACCCCAGCACGTCGTTGACATGCTTGAAGCGGTCGATGTCCAGCATGACCACGGCCAGGCTGCCCTTGCCCATCTCGCTGACCGCTCCCTGGCTGTCGATCTCGCGCTGCACCGCCTCGCGAAAGCGCGCCCGATTCGGCAGGCCGGTCAGGCGATCCCAGTAAGCCAGCTTGCGGATTTCCGCCTGCTGCGCACCGATGTTGATCCGCATGGCGTCGAAGGCCTTGGCCAGGCCTCCGATCTCGTCGCGTCGGTCGGTGTGTTCCAGCGGGATGTCGTACTGCCCCAGGCCCAGCCGGTGGGTGGCGCCGACCAGCGCACGCAGAGGCGTGGTGACACGGCGCGCGGCGAACACGCTGCCGATGCCGAACAGCACCACGCCCATGGCGGTGATCCAGGCCAGCGCCACCTGCGCCTGCCGGAACGGCGCCACCACGTCGTTGACCGAGCGCAGCAGCAGCACATGCACACTGCCGTACATGCCGGCGTCGAGCCGGACGTTGCGCGCGATCAGCCGGTCATTGCCCACCGGCAACTCGACCACGTCGCCCGCAATCGCCTGCAAGGTGCGCAGTGCGTCGGGCGCAAGCGTCGACACCACGATGGTGCTGTTGCCACCCGGCGCCTGGCTGATCAGCGCCAGGTGCATATCGGACAAGGCGCGCATGTCGTCCACCAGTTTCTGGCCGACCGGAAAGCCCATCAGCACCCATCCCACCACGACCGGCGCCTTCATCGGGACCATCACGAACTGGTAGGGCAGCCCGCCGACCAGCGCGATCTGGCTGCCCTGGGTTTCGCGCGACAGGGGCCCGACCAGTTCGCGCAGCGTCGGCGCGAGGGCGGCCTGGTCCTGGCCGTCGCCGACGGCTCGCAGGGCCAGTGTGGTGTCGAGCAGGGCGGTCACGGTGGCGCCGATGCGCGCGCCATGGTTCTCCAGCGCCGAGCGGATGGTGTCGATGTCGCCCGAACTCACCGCCGAGCGGAACCCGTAGTCCGCCGCCAGCAGGGACGCGCCCTGGCTGAGCTTCTGGGCGTTCTGGTCGAGCAGGCGGCGCCAGACCCGCTCGCCGACCACCAGTTCCTGCCCCACCTGGCTGCGTGCGCTCTGGTCGATGCCGATACGCACCACGCTGAACACCGCCGCCTGAACCAGCAGCAGCAGCAACAGGGACAACGCCACGATGCGCGAGGACAGACCCCAATGGAAAGGCTGCCACTCGGGTTTCTTCATGGGGCGACGCCGGTCAGGCGAAAGCTCATGCTGGTATCGGCCGCGCCCACCACCAGCGCCTGGTCGGCGGCCGGCGCACCGACGGGCAGGCCCGGATGCCAGACCCGCAGCCGGTAGCTGCCGGCCGGCACGTTGTGCATCACCACGGCGCCGGCCTGCGTGCTACGGCCGAAATACGGGGTCTCGACCACGACCACCCAGGCCGCCATGTGGTCATGGATGTTGCAGCCCAGCACCGCCACACCGGCCTTGTCGAACACCACCGGGCTGGCCGCCGTGCCGGTGTAGAGCTTGAGCTCGAAGGTCTTGGCCGGCGAGAACGAATAGACATGGTGGCGCACCGTGTCGCGGTTCGGAAAACTGACCGACGTGCCCACAGGCACCACCAGCACCCGAGGTTCGAACTGCTTGTTGGCCTGGGCGATCTCGGTGCCCGGCGCCGGCCGCGCGGCAAGGCGTGCGTCGCGCGACTCCAGAAACACCACTGCGTCCGCCAGCGGCTTGCCCGCGCCGTCGTGCACCTGCACCTGCACCGTGGCCGCCCCAGCGAACGGACAGGCCAACGCCAGCAGGCAGCAGATCCACGGTTTCATGCGATGGCCCGATGGACGCTCAGGGCTCCACGGCCATGCCGACCAGCGGCGTACCGTCTCCCACCGTGCCGATGAACTGCGCCCTGCCGGTGCCCAGGTCGATCAGATGCAGCCGCGTGCCCGGCCGATCGGCTGTACGGACCGCGGCGAATGCGGCGCCAGACACGTCCGCGATGTCGAAGGACGCATCGACCAGTTCGCCCAGACCGAGCGGGCCGATGGTGGTCAGCACGCCGCTGTTGGGCGACACCACCAGGGTGGCACCCTCTGCCGACCCCTGCATGACGAGCACACCAAGCCGGCGGTCGATCGCGAAGTTGGTGGTCAGCTTGTCGTCCTTCTTGTTGTACGTGTAAGCGGCGGCCACCAGCGCCGGCGCCTTGCCTGCATGCACGTCGCCAGGCGCATAGGACAGCGGCGCGTCCCCCTGCACACCCTCCATGGCCGGGTTGCCGT
The DNA here is from genome assembly GCA_031383745.1 of Rhodoferax sp. Lineage (GTDB taxonomy): Bacteria > Pseudomonadota > Gammaproteobacteria > Burkholderiales > Burkholderiaceae_C > CAISIP01. Next base: position 19,139 of record JANMZX010000056.1, read on the forward strand.
CGATCGCCGCGCCGGTATCGGGATGCAGGCGCAGGTTCTGGCCGCTGTCGCTCACGACGCGGATCCGGTCGGCCGCCGGGTTGAAGTCGAATCCGAACCGCGAGCCGGTGAACGGCACGACCGACGGCGCCGTCCCCACCGGCGTGAGCCTGCCGCTGGCAGTGTCGAGCGTGTAGAGCCGGCCGCTGCTGGACAAGCCGTACAACACGCCGCGCGCCACCCGGTAGTCGATGCCGATCAGCTGTTCTCCCGTGCCCAGGCCGGTCACGCGAGTGCGCGACAGCACCCGCTGCGGCTGGCCGGCGTTGAACTGGATCAGGTCCATGGCGTCCGTCACCGCAAAGATGTTCTCCTTGCGTGGCGGGCCCTGTGTCTCGAACAGCGTGGCGCAGGCGCCGAGCAGCGCGATCAGGGAGAGGGAGGCGAACGTGGTCGACAGGCGGGTAGTGGAATTCATGCAATGGGAATCGGCAACACGGACCGACTTCTTTATACACGAGCCGCCATGCCCCCGGGACGCCGGGCGCATCTACACTTCGGCAGTCGCCCCGGGCCCGGCCCATCGGACCGGCAGGCCAGCCGCGCCAGCGCACCAACACACAAGGACACCCACACCATGCTGCTCGATGAACAGGAATGCCAATTGGTGCTGGTGGACTACCAGGTGCGGCTGATGCCGGTGATGTTCGAAGGCCCGCTGGTGCTGGCCAATGCGGTACGGCTGGCGCGCATCGCGCAGGCGCTGCAGGTGCCGGTGTTCGGCACCGAACAGAATCCGGACAAGCTGGGCGAGAACATGCCCGAACTGCGCAGCGCCATCACGCAGGGCAAGGGCCGGATCCTGGCCAAGATGTCGTTCAGCGCCTGTCCGGACGGGCTGCCCGACGCGCTTCGCCCGCCGCAGCGGCAGGCGCCCACGGGCGGCAGCGCGCGCAGCCTGCCCAGACACCTGCAGAAGGCGGCCCCGCCGCCGGACGCGCCGCAGCGCAACAACATCGTCCTGGCCGGTTGCGAAGCCCATGTGTGCCTGCTGCAGACGGCGCTCGAGCTGCTGGAGCAGGAGTTCGAGGTCTGGGTCGTCACGGACGCCTGCAGTTCCCGCACCGAGCGCAGCCGGGATGCGGCGTTCGACCGCCTGGCAGGCAACGGCGCGGAACTGGTCACCACCGAGATGGTGGCGTTCGAGTGGTTGCGTACTGCGCACCACCCGATGTTCAGTACGGTCCAGGCGCTGATCAAGTAGCCGTGCCTGGCCCGGCAGCTTCCAATGCGCTGCTGCTGCGGCCGATCCAGTCCATGGCGCCTGTGAGCAGCCGGTAGCGCATCCGGATCGCGGTCATCTCGCGGAACCAGTTGACCATGTCGCCCCAGGGGTCGGTGCGTTTGCCCAGGCCGGAGACGAACGCGACCACGGTTCCGACTTCGATCCTTCCCTGCAGCAGCGGCCCGGAGATGCTGATGCCGACACAAGCACCGACAGCGCCAGCAGAGCCGCCCGGTGGTGGCGGCTGATATGCAGGATGCAACCGAACAGCGTCCGGGGGAGCAGGGTGTGGCGGGGCATGCATGGCCTATCCTATGCACATGCCGTCCCGCTCTACACGCTCCGACCCTGTCTGGGCCTGGGCAACTGCATGCGGGGCGCTCGGGCTGGCAAGCGCCGTGGTCTGGGTGCTCGGGCTTTCCGACGCGCTGGCCTGGCACGCCGACAGCTGGGTGCGCCAACCCTGGCGGCTGTGGACGGCCGGACTGGCCCATTTGTCCGGCGCGCACCTGTTCGGGAACCTCGCCGCGCTCGGCGTGCTCGCCGTGCTGGGCAGCTACCTGCAGGCCGGCCCGGCGACTGTGGTGGCCTGGCTGGTCAGCTGGCCGGCTTCCACCGCCGCGCTCGCCATGTGGCCGGAGGTGACCGGCTACAGCGGATTGTCCGGCCTGCTGTGCGCGGCGCTGGGCGTATTGTGGAGCCACGCGGCCGCGCACCCGCCGACCCGCCCGGTGTCCTGGGTGCTGCTGGTCAGCATGGTGGTCAAGCTGCTGAGCGAGCAGGCATGGTTGCATCCGGTGGGGTACGACCCGAACTGGGGTTTCAATGTCGTCTACGCGGCCCACCTGGCCGGTTTTGCGGCGGGTGCCGCCTGCGGCTTGCCGGCCGCCCGGTGGGCGCGGCACGGCAGGCAGGATTGAAGGACCAGGTGCGCGCCTGCAGCATGACATTGGTCAATGCAGGTTTTCGGCAAAGCGCTAGGCTGGCAGCTTGTTCATTCAGGAAAAGGCGCCCATGTCCCACTACCACGCAGTTGTCTGGCTCGATCACTCGGAAGCCCACGTGATGCACATCAGCCCGGACGACGTCGAGAAGTCCGTCGTCCACCCCACGCATCCGCACCAGCACCTGCACGCCAAGGGCGGCGTAGTCGGCACCGGGCGCAAGGGCGAGGACCAGGCCTATTACCACGCCATCGCCGATGCACTGAAGGGCGCGCAGGAGATCCTGATCGTCGGGCCGGCGCAGGCCAAGCTGCAACTGGTCAAGCACATCCACGTCCACGACCACGGGCTGGTCGACAAGATTGTCGGAGTCGAGACCGTGGACCACCCCAGTGACGGCCAGGTCGTGGCCTTCGCGCGCAAGTATTTCCTGGCCAAGGACCAGATGCTGGGCCAGGTCTGAGGGCCTGCCGTTCGCAGCGTCGCGATGGACTGGTTCCAGAAGCTCCCCGGTTTCCAGCGCACACCCTACGGGCTGGAATGGCGCCTGCTGCGCCTGATGCCACGGGTCGGCCTGGCGGGCACCGCGCTGGCGGCGCTGATGGCATTTGCGGCACGGTTCCTGATCACCGGTGACACGGCCGCGCAACTCGCACGCAAGCTGCAGCACGTCGACTTCATGATGATCGGCCTGGTGGTCTTCATCTGGACACTGGTGCTGACCGTGTCCATCGGCTGTGTCATCGTGTGGCTGATGAAAGGCCCGGCCTACGTGGCCGACGGCCTGGACGTGTCGCACAGCGACCACCCCAAGCCCTGATCGTCGCGGCGCCGCCCGCCGGTATCGGGCGCCGGCACAGGTCCAGAGCGCAGTGTCCGGGTACGCAGCGAACGCGGATTGCGAGGCGCATCGCTTTGTCCATAGAATCCATCGATAGAACCTTATGGCCCCCAGCGAACCGACACCCGCGCCCGCCAGCGACCTCGCCGCCAACCGCGGCCCCCTGACCGGTGTGCGGGTGATCGATGTCACCTCCGTCTTCATGGGCCCGTCGGCCACGCAGATGCTGGGCGACCTGGGTGCCGACGTGGTCAAGATCGAGTCGCCCGGTGGCGACGTGGTGCGCGGCATCGGCCCGCAGGGCGCGCAGAAGATGGGGCCGCTGTTCCTGGCCCTGAACCGCAACAAGCGCAGTGTCGTGCTCGACCTCAAGTCGGCCGATGGCCGCGAGGCGCTGCTGCAACTGGTGCGTGGCGCCGACGTGCTGGCCTACAACGTGCGCCCGCAGGCCATGGAGCGACTCGGGCTGGGCTACGACGCACTGGCGGCGGTCAACCCGCGCCTCATCTACGCCGGCATGTTCGGGTTTTCGCAGCGCGGCCGGTACGCCGCCCATGCGGCGTTCGACGACCTGATCCAGGCCGCCTGCGCACTGCCGCAGGCCATGGCGCTGGCCAGTGGCGACATCCCGCGCTACCTGCCCATCACCATCGCCGACCGCTCGGTCGGGCTGTACGCATTTGGCGTGATCTCCGCCGCGCTGTATGGCCGCGAACGCAGCGGCCGCGGCCAGCGGGTCGATGTGCCGATGTTCGAAAGCATGGTGCCGCAGGTGCTGGGTGACCACCTGTACGGGCAGACGTTCCTGCCGGCACAGGGGGATTTCGGCTACCCGCGCCTGCTGTCACCAGAACGCCGGCCCTACCGCACCCGCGACGGCCATGTGTGCTGCCTGATCTACACCGACGCCCAGTGGCAGTCGTTCCTGCGTGCCATCGGCCAGCCGACCCTGTTTGCGACCGACCCGCGCCTGGCCGACATCGCCACCCGCACCCGGCACATCACCGCGCTGTACGCGATGGTGTCGGACGAAATCGCACGGCGCAGCACGGCCGAGCTGCAGGCCCTGCTGGCCGACGCCGACATCCCGGTGTTCCCGATGCATACCTTCGACAGCCTGCTGGACGACCCGCACCTCGACGACATCGGTTTCTTCGGCGTGATGGAGCATCCGGACGTCGGGCCGATCCGCCAGATGGCGGTGCCCAGCGAGTGGTCCGGCACGCCACCGGGCCCGGCCCGGGCGCCGCCCCGGCTGGGACAGCACAGCCGGGAGGTGCTGCGCGAAGCCGGCTACACCGATGCCAGAATCGACATGCTGGTCGCCACGGGCGCGGTATGCGAATGAGCGCCGCCGGGCCGTTCCCAAGGCGCTCGCACCGCAATGCGCAGCATGGAGGTTGCATGATGAGCGCCGCGGCGTTGCCAAGAGGCTCGCAGGGCAGCGTGGCCTGCGCCGGCCTTTGAACCAGCACCGTCTCCATCACCCGACAAGGAAACCCATGAACACTGACACCCCGGCCGAACTGCTGACCGAGATGCGCGGCCCCGTGATGTGGCTGACGATCAACCGCGAGGAACGGCGCAATGCGATCAGCCCGGGCGTGCTGGCCGGCATGAGCGAGGCGCTGGCGCACGCAAACCGCGACCGCGACGTGCGCGCGGTCGTGATCACCGGGGCCGGCAGCCGTGCCTTCTGCGCCGGCGCCGACCTGCAGAGCGGCAAGTCCTTCAAGTTCGACTACTCCGAGCCGTATGCCGGTTTTGCCAACTTGTTTCGCCAGGCCAGGCAGTCGACCGTGCCCCTGATCGCCCGCGTGAACGGCGCCTGCATGGCCGGCGGCATGGGCATCATGGGCATGTGCGACATGGCGGTGGCGACGCCGCAGGCGATCTTCGGCCTGCCCGAGGTGAAGGTGGGCCTGTTCCCGGCCCAGGTGCTGAGCGTGATCGGCAGCCTGCTGCCGCGCCGCGTGCTGGCCGAGATGTGCCTGACCGGCGAACCGATCACCGCCGCACAGGCGCTCGACTACGACCTGATCAACCACGTCAGCGAAGACGTCGACGCCGGCGTCGAATGGCTGCTCGGCCGCATGCTCGACAAGTCGCCGGCAGCGATCCGGCGCGGCCTGTACACCATGAAGAAGATCGAGGCCATGGCGTTCGAGGAGTCGATGTCCTTCACCGAAAGCCAGATCGCCCTGTTCGCCTTGACGCAGGACGCCGCCGAGGGCCAGCTGGCGTTTCGCGAGAAGCGCAAGCC
>JANMZX010000057.1:0-5122 GCA_031383745.1 Rhodoferax sp.
CCCCATATCCTGTTCATCATGGCCGACCAGATGGCAGCACCGCTGCTGCCCCTGCACGACGGCACATCGCCGATCCGCATGCCCCACGTCGGCCGGCTGGCCGCAGACGGTGTGGTGTTCGACTCCGCGTATTGCAACAGCCCTCTGTGCGCGCCCTCGCGCTTTTCGCTGGTCAGCGGCCAGCTGCCGTCGAAGATCGGCGCGTATGACAACGCCGCCGACTTCCCGGCCGACGTGCCCACCTATGCCCACTATCTGCGCCGCCTGGGCTACCGTACCGCCCTGTCAGGCAAGATGCATTTTTGCGGGCCGGACCAGTTGCATGGCTACGAGGAACGGCTGACCAGCGACATCTACCCGGCCGACTACGGCTGGGCGGTCAACTGGGACGCGCCCGATGTGCGCCCGAGTTGGCACCACAACATGTCCTCGGTGCTGCAGGCGGGCACCTGTGTGCGCACCAACCAGCTCGATTTCGACGAGGAGGTGGTGTTCAAGGCCCAGCAATACCTGTTCGACCATGTGCGCAACACGCCGCAGCAGCCGTTCTGCCTCACGGTATCGATGACACACCCGCACGATCCCTACACCATCCCTCAGGAATTCTGGGACCTGTACCGGGACGAGGACATCCGCCTGCCGCGCATCGACATCGCGCAGGAGGCGCAGGATCCGCACTCGCAGCGCCTGCTCAAGGTGATCGACCTGTGGGGCAAGACCATGCCCGGGGAGGCCATCCGCCGTGCCCGGCGCGCGTATTTCGGCGCCTGCAGCTATATCGACTCCAACATCGGCAAGCTGGTCGCGACGCTGAAGGCCTGCGGGCTGGCCGAGGACACGATCATCGTGTTCTCCGGCGACCACGGCGACATGCTGGGAGAACGCGGCCTCTGGTACAAGATGCACTGGTTCGAGGGCGCTGCACGGGTGCCGATGGTCGTGCACGCGCCGGGCCGATTCGCGCCACGCAGGGTCGCGGCATCCGTGTCCACGATCGACCTGCTGCCGACCTTCGTGGAGCTTGCCGGTGGCACGCTGGACCCGTCGCTGCCGCTGGACGGCCGCTCGCTGCTGCCGCACCTGGGTGGCGGTGCCGGCCACGACGAGGCAATCGGCGAGTACATGGCCGAAGGCACCAACGCGCCCCTGGTCATGGTCCGGCGCGGACGCTACAAGTTCATCCATTCGCCCCGGGATCCGAGCCTGCTGTTCGACCTGCAGGCCGACCCGGACGAATTGCGCAACCTGGCGACGGCGCCCGAACACCAGCCCCTGGTGGCGGCACTGCGCGACGAGGTCGCGCGGCGCTGGGACATGCCGGCGCTGCATGCCCAGGTGCTGGCCAGCCAGCGCCGGCGCAGGTTCGTCTATGGTGCGCTGACCAAGGGCCGCCTGACGAGCTGGGACCACCAGCCGATGGTGGACGCCAGCCAGCAGTACATGCGCAACCATATCGACCTGGACGACCTGGAGCGCAGGGCGCGTTTTCCGGTTCCCTGAGCCCGCTGGCGGCGCTGTGGCCCGGGTCCCGCGCGCGCGGCCGGTGCGGTCCGCGGAGTCGCGGCGGGTCACTGCGCCAGGCTGCGCAGGGCCCTGTTGGTGAGTTCATCCGCCCGGTCGACAACCTGCTTCTTCCAGCGGTCGGTATCCAGGTAGAACACGTCGCGCAGGCGCCGCTTGATGGCGCGTCCCTGCTCGCTGTCTGGCTGCCCGCGGGCATGCAGCCAGTGATCGGCGCGCAGTGCGGCACGCACCTCGGGCGACGGCAGGGTGCCGAATTCGATGCCGATCACGGGCCCGCTCTTGCCCGCGTCATAAAGGGGCCGGAACGGCAGCCCGATGTGGCCGTGCAAGGGAGTGGATTGCCCGGTACCGCGTTCCAGCCAGGTCACGTCGTCACCGAGCCATCGCTGGCACTCGGCGAACGCCTCGTCGGTAGGTTTGCCAACGTAGCTGGCTTCGCCATACCCGGCAGGGCCAAGCCCGGTATGGATGTCGAAGAAGCAGAAACGCCGCGCGCCGGCCAGCTCGGAGCCGATCAGGCTGTGCAAGGTGCGGTTCGACCAGGTCGGTCCCGTGCCGCCATAGAACAGGCCATCGGGATAGGCATACTGGCCGCCCGCCATGGCCTGGTGCAATGCGCGGTCGCCGTGCTGCACGCGGAACTGCTCCAGCGCCGCGTCGGCGGCCGCGCGCTCAGGGCCGTCGATCGCCTGCGGGATGACCCACTGGTGGATCTGCGCGTAACCCGCATTGACCGGCGACGCCACACCGGTTGGGCCGAAGTTGCGGTTCAGGTCGACGTTGTCTTCGGTCACGCGCCGGGTCCAGGCAAAACCGTGCGGGTTGATGGCATGCGTCATCAGCAGGGCCACACCGGGTGGAAGCCGGCGCGGCCAGCCCAGCGCCATCATGGCGATCTGCACACCGGAGCCGCAATACCCTTCCACGCCATGGGTGGCGGAATTGATCCACAACACGGACTGCGCGTCGTCGGCTCCGAACCGTGCCACGTCGCAGGCGAGCGCTTCGCCCGCCGGACCCTGCAACGGATGATCGATCGCCGTCAGCCGGGCACCCGCCGCTGCCGCGGTCACCCGGAATTTCGCGCGGGCCTCGGCGTAACTCTGGGAAAAGGCATCGGACGGGTTCATGGCGCTCCCGGGCTGACAAGACTTTCTGGACGCGGGCCAGTATCGCACTGGCAGCGTGCCCGGTCCTGCGGTTTGCGTCGCGCCGTCAGTAGCGCCCGCCGGTGGTGCTCAACACGCTGCGAGGTGGCTGGCCACGACCAGCTCGACCTTCGCCTGCTGCACAGCGCGCACAGGCGCGAGCGGCCGGCCGATGATGTTGCGGTTGGTGCCGATGCTTCCGCCAGGTCCCATGGCCATGCCACCAACCTGGAAACCGCGGATCCCTTGCGCCGGTCCGAATTCCGCGAGCGGTGCCAGGGCGTCGAGATAGCGCGCGCCATCGGCCTCGAGCGGGGTGATCAGGGCCGGGAAGACGCCGGCCAGCGGATACGTCGCAGGGGATAGGGTAAACCCGTCCCGCACAGCCGTGCCGGCAATTGACGCACGTCGGCGTCGCGCCGCCGCCGCCCGCCTAAACTCTGGCCTCTGCGCCGCCGCGACCCGCTGCCCGCTCCATCCCTTCACGATCCGGACCCCGCCATGACGACCTACCCGCACCTGCTCGCCCCGCTCGACCTGGGCTTCACCACCCTGAAGAACCGCGTCATCATGGGCTCGATGCATGTGGGGCTGGAAGAGGCCAAGGACGGTTTCGCGCGCATGGCGGCTTTTTATGCCGAACGCGCGCGCGGTGGCGTGGGCCTGATCGTCACCGGCGGCATTGCGCCCAACGACATGGGCCGGCCGATGCCAGGGGGCGCCTGCATGACGACCCAGGCTGAAGCCGACAAACACCGGGTGGTGACGCAGGCGGTGCACGACGCCGGCGGCAAGATCGCGATGCAGATCCTGCACTTCGGCCGATACGCCTACCACCCCGAACTCGTCGCGCCCAGCGCACTGAAGGCGCCGATCAGCCCGTTTCGTCCGCGTGCGCTGACCAGCGAGGAGGTCGAGCAGACCATCGAGGACTACGTGCGCGCGGCGGCGCTGGCGCAGGGCGCCGGATACGACGGCGTCGAGATCATGGGCTCCGAGGGTTACCTCATCAACGAGTTCATCGCGCAGCAGACCAACCAGCGCGACGACACCTGGGGCGGCAGCTTTGCCAACCGCATCCGTTTCCCGCTGGAGATCGTGCGCCGCACCCGGGCCCGTGTGGGGCGCGATTTCATCATCGTCTTTCGCCTGTCGATGCTCGACCTGGTCGAGGGCGGCTCAAGCCTGGACGAGGTGGTGCAGCTGGCACAGGCACTGGAAGCCGCGGGCGTGAGCATCCTGAACACCGGCATCGGCTGGCACGAGGCACGTATCCCCACCATCGCGACCAAGGTGCCGCGCGCCGCATACGCCTGGGTCACGCAGCGGCTCAAGGGCACGGTGAACATCCCGCTGGTGGCCACCAACCGCATCAACACGCCCGAGGTGGCCGAGCAGGTGCTGGCCGACGGCATGGCCGACATGGTGTCGATGGCGCGCCCGTTCCTGGCCGACGCGGATTTCATGCGCAAGGCCGCCGAGGGCCGCGCCGACGAGATCAACACCTGCATCGGCTGCAACCAGGCCTGCCTGGACCATACCTTCGGCGGCAAGATCACCTCCTGCCTGGTCAATCCACGCGCCTGCCACGAGACCCTGATGGTGGAGCGCCCCGCCCCGAGCCGGGAGCGCATCGCCGTCGTCGGCGCGGGGCCGGCCGGGCTGGCGTTCGCCACCACCGCCGCGCGCCGCGGTTTCGACGTGACGCTGTTCGACGCCGCCAGCGAGATCGGCGGACAGTTCAACATTGCCAAGCAGGTGCCCGGCAAGGAGGAGTTTTTCGAGACGCTGCGGTATTTCGGCAAGCAACTCCAACTGACCGGTGTGCAGGTCCATCTGAACCGCCGCGTGGCGGCTGCGGACCTGACCGCCGCCGGTTTCCGCCAGGTGGTGCTGGCCACCGGCGTGCGCCCGCGCACCCCCGCCATCGAGGGCATCACGCACCCGAAGGTGCTGGGCTACCTAGACGTGCTGCGCGACAAGCGTGCGGTCGGGCAGACCGTGGCCCTGATCGGTGCCGGCGGCATCGGGTTCGACGTGGCTGAATACCTGCTGCACGAAGGCACCAGCCCCAGCCTGGACGCGGCCAAGTTCTTTGCCGAATGGGGCGTGGACACCGGCTACACGCAGCGCGGCGGGCTCACGCCGGCCCACATCGATCCGAGCCCGCGCCAGGTCACCCTGCTGCAGCGCAAGGCCAGCAAGGTGGGGGATGGCCTGGGCAAGACCACCGGCTGGATCCACCGCACCTCGCTGAAGAACCGGCAGGTGGACATGCAGAACGGCGTGACCTACCGCAAGGTGGATGACGCCGGCCTGCACATCACAACCCATGGCACCGACAGCATCATCCCTGCCGACACCGTCGTGGTGTGCGCGGGCCAGGACCCGCAGCGTGAACTGCAAGCCGGATTGCTGGCGGCGGGCTGCACCGTCCACCTGATCGGCGG
>JANMZX010000065.1:0-2413 GCA_031383745.1 Rhodoferax sp.
TGCCCGACATCGTGGAGCGCGTCGACCTGTACTTCGAGCACGCAGAGAAGGCCAAACAGCAGATCCGCCGCTGCACCACGGTACACGGCAATCTGGCCGTGCTTGACCTGCGCCAGGAGGAGACGATCTTCGCGGTGAACCGCTTCATGATCTACGCGCTGTTCCCGGACACCAACATCTCGATCCACGCCATGTGGGGCGTGCAGAAGCAGAACACGGTGTTTGCGACAGGCAAATCCATCACCAACCGCAGTTCGCGCACCAACATCGGCGACCTCATGCTGGCCTACGGCGGCGGTGGCCACGAGAACGCGGGAACCTGCCAGGTGGCGAACGACCGGGCCGACGCGGTGCTGCGCGAACTGGTCACGAAGATCAACGCCGACGGCTGAGCCAGGGCGCAGCGCCTAAAATGCAGCTGTGCCCTCCATACTCAACGCCGACCTCCACTGCCACTCCACCGTCTCTGACGGCACACTCGCACCCGAAGCACTCGCGCAACGCGCCGCCGCCAACGGCGTCGAGTTGTGGGCCCTGACCGACCACGACGAGACCGGTGGCCAGGCGCGTGCCGCAGCCGCGGCGCGCGACCGCGGCATGCGCTACCTGACGGGCGCCGAGATCTCCGTCAGCTTCATCGGCAAGACCGTGCACATCGTGGGCCTCGGCTTCGATGCCGAGGACCATCGCCTGCAGCGTGGCCTGGTCCAGACCCGCGGAGGACGCGAACAGCGCGCGCGCGACATGGCCGATCAGCTGGCCAAGGTCGGCATCCGGGGTGCGTTCGAGGGCGCACTGAAGTACGCCGGCAACCACGACCTGATCTCGCGCACCCATTTCGCCCGCTTCCTGGTCGAAACCGGCGTCTGCCGCGACACCAACGACGTATTTCGCAAATACCTCACCGAGGGCAAGCCCGGTTTTGTCGAGCACCGCTGGGCCACCCTCAAGGAAGCAGTCACCTGGATCACCCAGGCCGGTGGTGTGGCCGTGGTGGCGCATCCGGCTCGCTACCGGTTCACCGCCAATGAAGAATACGCGCTGTTCACCGAGTTCAAGAACCACGGCGGCCAGGGCATCGAGGTGGTCACCGGCAGCCATTCGGCCGCGGAATACGTGACCTATGCCGACACCGCGCGCGAATTCGGCCTGGCAGCGTCGCGCGGCAGCGACTTCCACAGCCCGGACGAATCGCACACCGATCTCGGCACGCTGCCGCTGCTGCCCTCCGGGCTCACCCCGGTATGGGACCTGCTGGCGCCGCGCATCCAGTGAAGGCCTCCCTGACTGCAGCGCGCCCGGCCGGCGTACGCCGCCCGCGGTGCCATCGACACCTGCAGCACTGGCGCGAGACCAGCCGGATGCTGCAGGCGGTCGGATATCCATCCCATTGACATGGCCCAACACTTCGAAGTCCACCCCGACAACCCGCAGCTGCGCCTGCTCAAGCAGGCCGTGGCCGTGCTGGAAAAGGGCGGCATCCTGGCCGTGCCCACCGACTCCAGCTATGCGCTGGTCTGCCACCTGGACGACAAGGCCGCGGCCGACCGCCTGCGCCGCATCCGCGGCGTCGACGACAAGCACCACCTCACGCTGCTGTGCCGCGACCTGAGCGAACTCGCCAACTATGCACGGGTGGACAACCGGCAATTCCGGCTCATCAAGGCCGCCACGCCCGGGCCCTACACCTTCATCCTGGAGGCCAGCAAGGAAGTGCCACGCCGCGTCAGCCATCCGCAACGCAAGACCATCGGTCTGCGTGTGCCCGACCACACGGCGCTGCAAGCGCTGCTGGCGCTGCACGACGGCCCGCTGCTGGCCACCACGCTGATCCCGCCCGGCGAGACCGAGCCGCTGAACGATGCGCAGGACATCCGGCGCCGCTTCGAGCGGCTGATCGACGGTGTGCTCGACAGCGGCGCCTGCCCGCTCGAACCCACCACCGTGGTCGACCTGAGCAGCGGCGAACCCGAACTCGTCCGCCAAGGCCGTGGCGACGCGGCGGCGCTGGGCCTGTGAGCCGCCGGCCGGCGCCCATGGCAAACAGCACTGCAGCGCATTGCGTGGCGGTTCCCTTGTGGATCAGTGGCTCGCGGGCCGTCTGAGACAATCCGTCGGTGGACATCGCCCAATTGATTCAAAACATCGCCATCTGGGCGATCCCCGTGCTGTTTTCCATCACCGTGCATGAGGCGGCCCATGGGTATGCCGCGCGGCATTTTGGCGACAACACCGCCTACCTGTTGGGCCGCATCACGCTCAACCCGATCAAGCACATCGACCCGGTCGGCACCATCCTGATGCCGCTGCTGCTGCTGTTCAGCACCTCGGGGGCTTTCCTGTTCGGGTATGCCAAACCGGTGCCGGTGCGTTTTGGCAACCTGCGCAACCCCAAGCGCGACATGGTCTGGGT
>JANMZX010000095.1:0-7587 GCA_031383745.1 Rhodoferax sp.
CGTCGCGCGCAACTCCTCGAACGACACCAGCCGCCCCGCCATCGCGCTGGCCGCCACCGTGGGCGGGCTGGCCAGCCACACCTGGCCGGGGCCGGAACGGCCGGGGAAGTTGCGGTTGATCGCACTCACGGTGACCTGTGACGCCTCGGTGGACGAGCCCGGCCCGCAGTTGGCGCAGGCGCCGCAGGAGGGCTGCAGCAGCACCGCGCCGGCCTGCGCAAACACCGGCAGGTAGCCTTGGGCGCGGCAGTAGTCGCGCACCGCGGTGGTGCCGAATTGCAGGAACAGCTGCACATGATCCGGTTTGCGCAGACGGTGTTGCAGCGCCCACTGCAGCACCGCGTGGTAGTGGTCGAAGTCCTCGCGTTTGCCCGCCGTGCAGGAGCCGCCATACGCGATGTCGATGGCGACGCGCTCTTTGAGCTGCGCCAGCGGCAGGCCGTTGCCGGGGTCGCCGGGGCGGGCCACGAAAGGCGAGAGGGTGGCGCAGTCCAGCGTGATCACGTCGCAGTAGGCCGCGCCCGGGTCGCTGCACATCCAGGGCTCCAGCGTGTATTCCACGCCGCGGCGCTCGCGCAGGAAGCGCAGCGTCGTGGCATCGGGCGCCACGATGCCGGTCAGGCCGCCGAGTTCGGCCGTCATGTTGGTGAGGGTGGCGCGCTCGTCGATCGACAATGCCTGCACCACCGCGCCGGTGAATTCGAACACCCGGCCCACCCCTGCGCCAGCGCGGATGCCGGGTTGCGCAAGCAGGTGCAACACCACATCCTTGGCGGTCACGCCGGCGGGGAGGGCGCCGCACAGGTCCACGCGCAGCACCTCGGGCGTGGTGATGCGCACCGCGCCGGTGACGAACGCGTTGGCCATGTCGGTGGTGCCCACACCGAAGGCGAGACAGCCCAAGGCGCCACTGTGCGGGGTGTGCGAATCGGTGCCAGCCACCAGCTGGCCCGGCAGCGCGTAGTGCTCGGTCATCATCGCGTGCGAGATACCCGCCACGTTGCTGCCGTCGTCGTCGGCGGCCTCGGCGTCGGTCAGCGTGCGGTGCTCGCGCAGGCCGTGGTCCGCCACGAAGGCGTGCTGCGCGCGGCACATGGCAGCCATCTGGGGAACCAGGCCGGCTTGCAGGTGGGCCGGGCTGTGTTCGACGTAGGAGGTGTGGTCCTCGAACACCACGATGGACTGCGGCTGGTGCAGCAGCACGGGCTGCTCCAGCACTGTGTGCAGCATGTGGGCGCACATGCCGGTGTAGTACTCGTGGATGAAGCGCCAGTCCGCGCGCACAAAACCGCCCTGGCCGGCGCGGGGCTCGCCGGGTGTGGCCGCGGTGGGCAGCCAGTGGCGCGCCAGGATCTTGTCGAACAGGGTCATGGGCCTGGCGGCGGCCGGGCTGTTGGTGGCCGGGTTCGCATCGTGCAGCCGGCGCAGGTGGTGCTGGCCGAAACGCAGCAGGCCCCCGGCGCGCAGGATCGACGCGGCCAGTTCGTCCCGGCCATGCAGCAGATCCTCGAGCGTGACCGGCGCCCTGGATTGCAGCCGCTCCACCAGGCCCGGGTCGGTGGAGGTCCACAGGCCGATGTTGTCCGCGTTCTGGCGGTAGATGCGCTCGAAGCTGCTCGCCACGACGAGCCGGATGCCGGCCAGCTTTTCGGCCATCGGGCTGTGCTCGCGCGACGATCCCTTGCCGTAACGCTGCCCGGCCACGAGCACCGCGATGCCCGACCGGCGCAGGGCGTGTGGCCCGATCGGGTTCTGATCGCCGCAACGCAGGCCGGTGTGGGCGAAGGCGCCCAGGCGCGCATCGTAGTAACTCAGGATCGCCGCCGGCGTGATCTCGTCGGTGGACACATCGTCGCGCAGAGCGCCGGTCTGGGCGCGGGTCAGGTTTTCACCGTCGAGCTGGCGGCGTATGCACGCCGGGTCCTGGCTCAGGAACAGCACTCTGCAGGGGCCGTCGAATGCGAATGCGGGTGGGCTGTTCATGGCGTGGTCATCACATGTTGATGGCGGCGGGCGCCCGGGCGTGGGCCTGGGCGAGGTGGTCGAGCAGCAGCCTGGCAGGGGTGCCGGGCGCCGCTTCGCCGCGGTGGCACAGGATGAACTGGCGCTGCGACCAGGGTTCGTGCAGCGCGAGGATGTCCAGCCCGTAGGCCTGCGCGAACAGCCCGGTCACTTCGCGCGGCACCAAGGCGATCGCCAGGCCGGCGCGCACCACACGCAAGGCGGCTTCGAAGTTGGTCACGATCACGCGCTGCTGCAGCCGGCGCCCGAGCGCGGCGGCCTCCTTTTGCAGCATCACCTCGACCGACGAATTGACCGGCATGCTGACCTGTTCGTAGTCCAGCGTGTCGGCATAACGCAGCTGCGCGATCCGGCCCAGCGGATGCCCGCGGGGTACGGCCACGCACAGGTTGTCCTGGCGGTAGGGCACGGTATGCAGCAGGCCGGTGTCGGCGGCGTCCCAGCAGATGCCGATGGCGGCCACCCGTTCGTGGACGCCGCGCACGACCTCGGGGCTGATGCACTCCTCCAGGTCGACCCGGATGTTCCTGTGTTCGGCCTGCTGCAGGAAGGCGGCAATTTCGTCGGCCAGCGATTCGGCCATCACCGAGGCCGTGGCCAGCACGTTCACGCGGCCCTGGATGCCGGCCGCGTGCCCGGCCATGTCGCGCTCGATGCGGCTGGCCGACAACAGCATGCTGCGGGCATGCTCGAGCAGGGTTTCGCCGGCGGGCGTAGGCACGACACCATGGCGTTTGCGCGCCAGCAAGGTGGCGCCGACGGTCTGCTCCAGCTGGGCCAGGCGTTTGCTTACCGCCGAGGCGACCATGCTGGCCCTTTCGGCGGCGCGGCTCATGTTGCCGGTGTCGCATACCGTCACGAACAGCCGCAGGGTGGTCAGGTCCAGATCGCGCATTGATTTTGTTCCTGATTGGAACAATCATTCTTCTGAAATGGCATATTTTGACTATCTGGAATATTTTAAACTCGACACCTGTGTTTCCAGCCGGAGTCTTGTAAATGCCTTCCCCGACCTTTCACTGGCCCGACCGCGTCACCGTCCGCGAGGTCGGTTTGCGGGATGGCCTGCAAAGCATCACGCGCATCCTGCCCACGGAACACAAGAAGCAGTGGATCCTGGCGGCTTACGAGGCCGGCGTGCGCGAGATCGAGGTCGGCTCCTTCGTGCCGCCGAAACTGCTGCCCCAGTTGGCTGACACGGCTGAATTGGTGGCGTACGCCAAGGCCTTGCCGGGTCTGTGCGTGTCGGTGCTGGTGCCGAATCTGAAGGGTGCCGAACGCGCGATGGACAGTGGCGCCGACGCGATGTTGCTGCCGCTGTCGGCGAGCCACGCGCACAGCCTGGCCAACCTGCGCAAGAGCCCGGACGACGTGGTGGCGGAGATCGGCGCCATCGTGCGGGCGCGTGCGGCACGGGGCGTGTCGATCGCCATCGAAGTCGGCATGAGCACCGCTTTCGGCTGTACCTTGCAGGGTGCCGTGGCCGAAGACGAGCTGCTGCGTCTGGTGCGGGCGGTACTGGCCCAGGGGGTGGATCGCGTTGGCCTGGCCGACACCGTGGGGTACGCCGATCCGCGCCAGGTGGGGCGTCTGTTCGAGCGCGCCCGCGCGGTGGCCGGCGACACACTCGCCTGCGGCCACTTCCACGACACGCGTGGCCTGGGCATCGCCAACGTGATGGCCGCGCTGCAAGCCGGCGAGACCCGTTTCGATGCCTGCCTGGCCGGCATCGGCGGTTGTCCGCACGCCCCCGGCGCCAGCGGCAACGTGGCCACCGAAGACCTGGTCTACCTGTTCGCCAGCATGGGCATCGGCACCGGCATCGATGTGGGGCGCTTCATCGCGCTGCGCGCCCGGGTGGCGGGCTGGCTGGCCGGTGAATCGCTGCATGGCAGCATTGCCCGGGCCGGCCTGCCGAAGACGCTGGCCGGGCACACTGCCGGCGCGCCGCAGGCAACGGCAGCACGCAGCGCGCCGCAACCCGAAGCGGCACGCGATCGCTCCGCGCCGGGGCAAGCGCCTGCACCGACCCGCCGCAGACTCCCGCTCGACGGCCTGCGCGTGGTCGAGTTCACGCACATGGTGATGGGCCCCACCTGTGGCATGGTGCTCGCCGACCTGGGGGCCGAGGTCATCAAGGTCGAGCCGATCGACGGCGACCGCACCCGCCATCTGCTGGGCGCGGGTGCGGGTTTCTTCCCGATGTTCAACCGCAACAAGAAAAGCATCCGGCTCAACCTGCAGCACCCAGAAGGCGCCAGGATGGCCCGGCGCCTGTGCGCCACCGCGGACGTGGTGGCCGAGAACTTCAAGCCCGGCAGCATGGCCAAGTACGGCCTGGACTACGCCAGCCTGTCGGGCGCCGACCCGCGCGTCATTTACGCCAGCCTCAAGGGTTTCCTGCCCGGCCCGTACGACCACCGCACCGCGCTGGACGAGGTGGTGCAGATGATGGGCGGGCTGGCCTACATGACCGGCCGCCCGGGCGACCCGCTGCGCGCCGGCAGCAGCGTCAACGACATCATGGGCGGCATGTTCGGCGCCATCGGCGTGCTGGGCGCGCTGATCCAGCGCGGCATCACCGGCAAGGGCCAGGAGATCCAGTCGGCGCTGTACGAGAACAACGTGTTCCTGGTCGGCCAGCACATGCTGCAGTACGCGATCACCGGCGTGGCGCCGGAACCCATGCCCAACCGCATCTCGGCCTGGGCGGTGTACGACGTGTTCACGGTGCAGGGTGGTGAACAGATCTTCCTGGCCGCCGTGAGCGACGCGCAGTGGGCGACGTTCTGCGACATCCTGGGTTTTGCCGACCTGAAGGCCGACCCGCGGTATGTGAGCAACAACACCCGTGTGGAGCAACGCGCCAGCCTGCTGCCCGTCCTGCGCGAGCGCCTGCAGGCGTTTTCGGCCGCCGATCTGTCGGCGCGTTTCGAGCGTGCCGGCCTGCCGTTTGCGCCCATCGTGAAACCCGAGGAACTGCTGGACGACCCCCATCTGCGCGCCACCGGCGGCCTGGCCGAGACGCGCCTGACCGATGGCCCCCGTGCCGGACAGACCGCCCGTGCCGCCTTGTTGCCGCTGACCATGGATGGGCAGCGCCTGGGGCTGCGCCAGCACCCGCCGACCCAGGGGCAGGACACCACCGCACTGCTGCACGAACTGGGGCTGGATGCGCGCACCATCGACCACCTGCGCGAGGCACGCGCCGTGGCCTGAACCCCTGGTCGTCAGGGGAAATGCGGGTCGATTTCCGGGCGGCCTTCCTGTAGATTGCAGACATTGCGTTTTTTTACCTGCCACCTCACAGCCCTTTTTCTTTCCACAACGAGACACACCATGCATCCACAACCGACCCGCCGCGCCGCCCTGGGCACCCTGGCCGCCGCTTCAACCGCCCTGTCCCTGGGCCTTTGGCCGGGGATGGCCGGCGCCCAGGCTGGCGTAGTGAAGTTCATCCTGCCCAATGCCACGGGTTCCGGGGTGGATGCGATCACGCGTGCCGCGCAGGCTGCGCTGGGCAAGGCGCTGGGCGCCAGCGTGGTGGTCGAGAACCAGCCCGGCGCCGGCGGCATCGTCGGCCTGCAGGCCCTGGCCAAGGCGGCGCCCGATGGCAACACCCTGTCGGTGGTGTCCAACAACGTGGTTATCTTCCCCAGCGTGATCAAGGCCCTGCCTTTCGACATGCCGGGCGACTTCACGCCGATCGCCATGGTGGGCAGCACGCCGATCGTGCTGGTGGTGAATCCGCAGAAGGTGGCCGCAACCAACGGGCGCGAATTCATCGCGCTGCTCAAGAGCAAGCCCGACGGCCTGAACTTCGCCTCGGGCGGCACCGGCACCATCCTGCACCTGGCCGCCGAGATGTTCCTGGACGAGGCCAAGGTCACGGCGCGGCACATTCCTTACAAGGGCGTGGGCCCGATGGTCACCGACCTGATCGGCGGGCAGGTGGAGTTCGGCACCGTCGCGCTGCCCAGCGTGCAGCAGCACATCAAGTCGGGTGCGCTGCGCGCCATCGGCATGTGCGGCGGGCAACGCTCGGCCGCCGCGCCGGACATCCCGACCTTTGTGGAGCAGGGCCTGCCGGGTTACGTGGTCGAGGCCTGGTTTGCCGTGATCGGCCCCAAGGGCATGAGCGCCGCCAATGTCAAGCGCGTGCACGATGCGGTTGTGGCGGCGTTCGACGACCCGGCGCTCAAGGAAACCATGGCCAAGCAGGGCAACACCATCAACATCAGCAGCGTCGAGCGGGCGCAGGCGGGCTTCCGGACCGAGATGGCCAAGTACGCGGCGCTGGTGAAAAAGGCGGGGATCCAGCCGGAGTAGTCGGGGGCGTCACGGCCGCAGACCCTCTGGGGCGCGGTCAGCGTACTCCGGCAGACGACGGCAGGATTGCGCTGTCGCGCAAGGATTGCACGATGTCGGCCTGGCGCCGGTCGCGCCGCCGCCTGGGTTCCGGGCGGTTCCGAGCCTCGGCAGCCATCCAGCGTTTGAACGCCACGAAGGTCTCGGGGGCGATGGTGCGCATCAAGCCCATGCGACCCGTGGCGGAGACCACCATCTGCTCAAAGCGCGGTGCGCTGGACAGCACCGATGCTCTCATTGCCAGCACCGGCCACAAGTCATCCTCGTCGTCGTCTGGACCAGGTACTCGTGCGCGTCCTGCCCTTTCCAATACATGCCGCCTGCAAAATGGTGTGCTCGCGCCTGGACACGAGCAAATTCTTCGAAAATCGTCGCAGAGTCGATGGCTGTGGTACCGCGTTGTCGGATAGGGGGGTGTAGTCCATGGCCGTGCATCAATCACAAATCGATAGTGAACGGCCATCTATTGGAAATCAACAAGTTACGATTCCCATCGGGCTGACGTTATTGACTGATCCCAGGCCTGGTCCCAGGCTGTGCCAGATCGCGACACGCCGTCGCCGGTGACGAGGGCGGGCATCCGGCCAGAGCAGGCTTGGTGCGCCGGATGGTGGCCACGCCGTGTGCACCTCTGTCGCGGACCCCACGCCGGCCGGGCGCAGCCGTCGCATGCCCTTGCGTTCAATAGGATTTGGCGACACGGCAAAGTGCGCATCCTTGTGTTTTCCATACGATGGCGCTGATCTCTGCGATTCCTGTCTGCATTATTCCTATCGAGGACCCATGAAAAAACTCCTTTCCCTTCTGGCTGTGGTGTTGACACTCGGCCTGTCGACCGTATCGATGGACGCCGATGCCGCCAAGCGCATGGGTTCCGGAAAGTCCCTGGGCATGCAGCGCCAGGCGGCGCCGGACAAGGCGCCCAACCAGTCTGCCGCCACGCCGCCTGCAGCAGCCGGTGCCGCTGGCGCCGCCGCTGCGCCCAAGCGCTCCTGGATGGGCCCGCTGGCCGGCCTCGCTGCAGGCCTTGGTCTGGCGGCCCTGGCCTCGCACCTGGGTTTTGGCGAAGAACTGGCGTCCATGCTGATGTTCGGCCTGCTGGCCGCGGCGATCATGGTGGCCATCGGGTTCTTCATGCGCAAGCGGGCAGCCGCTCGGCAGCAGCCGATGGCGGCAGGTGCAGGTGGCATGCAGTAC
>JANMZX010000144.1:0-1532 GCA_031383745.1 Rhodoferax sp.
GGGCTCACCCAGCAGTGACGCTATCACCGCGAGTTCGCACCAATGACTTGTCGGTCATATCGGCGCTGCCGTTCACCTTGTAGCGCAAATCCGTTTCTTCGGGAACGCCTGGCCCGCGCGCGGGATTGGGATGCTCAATAGTTGTCCAGCACCGCGCCCTTGCTGGCCGACGATGCATTGAATGCGAACTTGGCCTGCACGCCGCGCCGGTAACGCGGCTCTGGCGCCGTCCACAGTGCCCGGCGCCTGGCGATTTCTTCGTCGCTGACGTTGAGCTGCAGCAGCAGCTGGTGCGAGTCGATCGTGATCGAGTCGCCTTCGTGGATGAAAGCGATCGTGCCACCGGCAGCGGCCTCTGGCGCGACGTGACCGACCACCATGCCCCAGGTACCACCGGAGAAGCGGCCATCGGTGATCAGACCCACGGATTCGCCCAGGCCCTGGCCCACCAGTGCGCCGGTGGGCGCCAGCATTTCCGGCATGCCCGGCCCCCCCTTGGGGCCCAGGTACCGTAGCACCATCACGTCGCCGGCAACGATTTTGCCCGCCAGGATGGCCGCCAACGCGGACTGCTCGTCGTCGAACACGCGCGCCGGCCCGGTCATCACCGGCTTCTTCAGGCCGGTGATCTTGGCCACACAACCCTCCGGTGACAGGTTGCCCTTGAGAATGGCGAGGTGGCCTCGCGCGTACATCGGGTTGGACAAGGGCCGGATCACGTCCTGGTCGGCACGCGGAACGTCGGGAATATCCTTGAGCACCTCGGCGATGGTTTGCCCTGTGATGGTGACGCAGTCGCCATGCAGCAGGCCGCCAGCCAGCAAGGTCTTCATGACTTGCGGAATCCCTCCGGCCTTGTGCAGATCGACTGCCAGGTATCTGCCACTCGGTTTTAGGTCACACAGCACTGGCGTGCGGACTCGGATGCGCTCGAAATCGTCGATGGTCCAGTCCACCTCGGCGGCGTGCGCGATGGCCAGGAAATGCAATACGGCGTTGGTCGATCCACCGGTCGCCATCACCACCGCGATGGCGTTCTCGATGGACTTGCGGGTCACGATGTCCCGCGGTTTGAGGTCCTTCGCGATGGCCTGCACGAGCACCTTGGCCGACTCCCTGGCCGAGTTCACCTTTTCGTCATGCGGGTTGGCCATCGTCGACGAGTAGGGGAGCGACATGCCCAGGGCTTCGAATGCGGAGGACATGGTGTTGGCGGTGTACATGCCGCCACAGGAGCCGGTGCCGGGGATCGCGCGGCGCTCGATTTCCAGCAGATCTGCGTCGCTCATGTTGCCGGCGGCATTCTGGCCCACGGCTTCGAACACGCTGACGATGTTCAGGTCCTGCCCTTTGTAGTGGCCCGGCAGGATCGTGCCACCGTACACATAGATCGCCGGCACGTTGGCGCGCAGTATGCCCATCAACCCGCCTGGCATGTTCTTGTCGCAGCCGCCCACCACGAGCACGCCGTCCATCCATTGGCCCTGGACGCAGGTTTCAATGCAGTCCGAGATCACCTCGCGGCTGACCAG
>JANMZX010000161.1:0-5456 GCA_031383745.1 Rhodoferax sp.
GCGGCATAAAGGGGGAGCCCGCAGGGCGGAGGACAGCCGCGGAGCCGAATGCGCCGTCGGCCTGGTCCCACACCACGTCACCCGTATCCTGGCTGTCATGTTTTCTCGCAAGTCCAACAACGACCGCTTTGGGCCGAAAGCGGTCAGCGGGACAGGCCGCCCGCAACGGCTCCCCAAGGGCGCCGCTCGCACCTCACAAGAAACCAAATTAACGAATGACCAATTCATAACCACAGGTCATGTTTCTTCGGGAACGCCTGGCCCGCGCGCGGGATTGGGATGCTCAGTAATAACCCAGCGGATGTTGTGCCATGTCCAGGTGCAGCCCCTTGCCCGTGTAGGGGTGCGCCAGGGCGACTTCTTCGTTCAGTTCGACGCCCAGGCCCGGTGCCTTGCTGGGAATGACATAACCGTCGGCCCATTCGATCTTGGTCTTGAGCAGCTTCGCGTGGAAGCCGCCGAGTTGCTGGATGCTCTCCAGGATCAGGAAGTTCGGGATGCTCGCCGCGAGCTGGATGTTGGCGGCCGCCTCGATCGGCCCGCAGTACAGGTGCGGCGCCACCTGCGCGTAGTGCGCTTCGGCCATGCCGGCGATCTTCTTGCATTCCAGGATGCCGCCGACGCGTCCGAGCGCCGGCTGCAGGATGCTGGCTGCGCCGGTCTCCAGCACCCGCGCGAACTCGTACTTGGTGCACAGACGCTCGCCGGTGGCGATCGGGATGCTGGTGTGCCGCGCCACTTCCGCCATCAGCTCCGGCCGCTCGGGGGGAGTGGGCTCCTCGAACCACAACGGGTCGTATTTTTCGAGCCGGCGCGCCATGCGTTTGGCCCCCGACACGGTGTACTGGCCGTGGGTGCCGAACAGGATGTCGGCCTTGTCACCGACCGCCTCGCGGATGAGCTTGCAGAAGCGCTCGGACATGTCCATGCGCTCCAGTGTGGGCTGGCGCGGGTCGAACACGGAGTAGCCGCCGACCGGGTCGAACTTGATCGCGGTGAAGCCCTGCTTCACGTACACCGCCGCGCGTTCGGCCGACTTGACCGGGTCGCCGTAGAAGGATGCGTCTTCGTTGTCGTCCGGATAGAGGTAGGTGTAGGAGCGCAGGCGCGGGTTGACCAGGCCGCCGAGCAGCTTGTAGATGGGTTGGTCCAGCGCCTTGCCGGTGATGTCCCAGCAAGCCATCTCCAGCGCGCTGAGCACGCCCATCAGCGAGATGTCCGGGCGCAGCGAGAAACCCTCGCCGTAGGCGCGCCGCCACAGGGTCTCGGTCTGCATCGGGTCCTCGCCGGCGAACACGCGGGCGAACAGGTCCTCCATCATGGCGGCGATGACGTGCGGACTGAAGGTGGCGGCATAGGCTTCGCCAACGCCTTCGATGCCGCAGGCGGTGCGGATCTTGACGAAGACGAAATAGCGCCCGCCGAATCCCGGCGGCGGGTTGCCGACCACATAGGTCTTGATCGATTCGAGTTTCATCGCGTGTCTCCTTCGGTGTGTTGTGTCGTCAACTGGTCTTGTGCGCCTGCAATATCGCGTCGGCGCCCTTGTGCGCAACCATGGTGGTTGGCGCATGCGTGTTGCCGGAGGTCACGCTGGGGAATACCGAGGCGTCGACCACGTAGAGGTT
Source organism: Rhodoferax sp. (assembly GCA_031383745.1). Lineage (GTDB taxonomy): Bacteria > Pseudomonadota > Gammaproteobacteria > Burkholderiales > Burkholderiaceae_C > CAISIP01. Next base: position 1,629 of record JANMZX010000161.1, read on the forward strand.
GTCCAGGCCATGCACCTTGAGCCGGCTGTCCACGACCGATGTGCCGGCATCGGGCCCCATCGCGCAACTGCCCACCGGGTGGTAACAGGTGCTGGCGCGGGCGCGGAAGTCATCCACCATGGCGTCGTCGTCCATGGTGTCGAGCGACGGCGCGATCGGTGCCTGGATCAATCCGCGCATGGCGGCGGTCTGGCCCAGGCGTTGCACCAGGCGTGCGCCGCGCAGCGCCTGTGCGATGTCTTGCGGGTGCGTCAGGTAGTTGGGTTCGATCCGTGGCGCGTCCTGCGCCCGTGCACTCTGGATCCCGACCCGGCCGCGGCTGAGCGGCCGGCACGGCTGGAAACACAGGATGAAGCCGGCAAACGCGTCGGGCACGATCTGCGTGCCGGTCTTCGACGCAGCCAGCGTGTAGGTGATCGGGTTGCAGTACAGCTGCATGTCGGCGCGCGGCTGCGTCGGGTCGGAGCGCACGAAGCCGCCGCACTGGTTGACGCTGATGCTCAGGGGCCCGCGCAGCGTGCTGACGTACTGCAGGCCGACGCGCAGCTTGCCCCACCAGCTGGAGAGCTGGTTGTTCAGGGTCGGTTCGGTGGCCTTGTAGTAATAACTCATGGCCAGGTGGTCCTGCAGGTTGGCGCCCACCTGCTCCTGCGCCAGCACCACCGCAATGCCATGTTGCTGCAACAGCGCCGCCGGACCGACGCCCGAGAGCTGCAGCAGCTGCGGGCTCTGGATGGCACCGGCGCTCAGCACCACGGCGCGTCGCGCGCGCGCGGTGTGGGTTGCGCCACCCATCGCGTAGGAGACGCCCACGGCGCGGCGCCCCTCGAACAGCACCTTCTGGGCCAGCGCGCCGGTGTGCAGCAGCACGCCGGCACGGCGCAGCGCCGGCCGCAAAAAAGCATCGGCGGCCGACCAGCGCATGCCACGACGGGTGTTGATCCGGTAGCGCCCGACGCCCTCTGGCTGCGGGCCGTTGAAGTCCTCCGAAAAGGGCAACCCGGCCTGCTGCGCTGCCGCGAAAAAATGGCGTTCCATAGGGTGCATCTGCCTGCGCACGTCGCTGACGAACAGCGCCCCACCAGGGCCGGCTACGCCGTCGGCATTGACCGGCCGCTCGAAGCGCTGGTACACCGGCTGCACGTCGTTCCAAGCCCAGCCCGGATTGCCCACGGCTGCCCAGTCGTCGAAATCGCCCGGCAGGCCGCGGCAGTACACCATGGCGTTGATCGAACTCGAGCCGCCCAGCACCCGGCCGCGCGGCACGTAGATGCGCCGACCGTGCAGTTGCGCCTCTGGCTGCGACTCGAACTTCCAGTTCACGCGCTCGTCGTAGAAGGTCTTCCCGTAGCCGATCGGCATCTTGATCCACAGGCGCCGGTCGTGTTCGCCGGCCTCGAGCACCAGCACGGTGGCGGTACCGTCGGCGCTCAGGCGATCGGCCAGCACGCAGCCGGCCGATCCGGCACCGATGACGATGTAGTCGAACTCCTGCGCGGTCAATGGGGTCTTTCGTGGGCTGGCCGCTGTACGTCCTGCGGACTGGCTGATCGGGAAAGTGTAGGCCAGCCGCCATGGCCGCGCCGGATGTCGGCAGCGCGGCAATTCAAATAATTGACGCTGTGCCCGGGCGCGGTCAGGTTCCGCGTGGCGCGGGCGGCGCATCGGCCGAATCGCCGCGCCGCGGGTCCATCTTCAGCACGGCCTGCGAGCCGCCGCTCATCATCACGTAGTCGGACTTGTGGCTGGCGGATTCCGCCACCGACAGCCGTCCGCCACCAGCATAACGCCAGATGCACAGCGCCAGCAGCACCAGCACGCTGGCAAAGTACAGCATCAGGCTCTCGGGGCCCATCAGGTCCATCATGGCGCCACCCAGCGTAGGGCCGGCGGTCGCGCCCAGGCCGTGCAGCAGCAGCAGGCCACCGGTGACCTCCAGCACCTTGTCGGGTTCGACCAGGTCGTTGACATGCGCCACGCTCAGGCCGTACACCGTGAATGCCAGGCCGCCGTACAGCACCCCGAGAAAGATCAGGGACTCCTCGTATTCGCGGGCCAGGTAATAGCCGGTTCCGGCCACCGCGGCGCAGGCCAGGCAGACCCAGAACAGCACCCAGCGGCGGTCGAAGCGGTCCGACAGGTGGCCGATCGGCCACTGCATCACTGCGCCACCCAGGATGGTGGCGGCCATGAAGGCGGCAATGCCCCGCTCGCTGAACCCGACCCCCTGGCCGAAGATATGCCCCAGGCTGTAGAAGGCGCCGCTGAGCAGGCCGGAGGCGACCGATCCGATCACGCCGATGGGCGAAATGGCAAACAGCGCCACCAGCCCGAGTTTGGGCGCCTCGATGGGTTCGGGCTCGTTCACCGGGGTCAGCGTGATGGGCACCAGGGCGAACGAGAACAGCATCGACACCAGCGCGAACGGCACAAAGCCGAAACGGTCGCCGGCCAGGATCAACCACTGCCCCAGGGCCATCGACAGGCCGCTGACCGCCATGTAGGCGGCGAACACCTTGCCGCGCTGGTCACTGGTGGCGACCACATTGAGCCAGCTCTCCACGACGATGTACAACCCCACCAGGCAGACGCCGGTCACGAAGCGCAGGAATCCCCAGAACCATGGGGTGAGCCACAACACATGCAGCAGCGGCAGGCAGGACGCGATCGACGCCATCGCGGCAAATGCACGTATATGGCCGACGCGCCGGATGATGGCCGGGCAGGCATAGGTGCCGAACACGAAACCGGCGAAATACGCCGACATGATCAGGCCGGTGACCAGGCCGGAGAAGTTGGCCAGCCCGGCCTGCGCCCCGATCGCGGAGAACATCAGGCCGGTGCCGACCACCAGCAGTGCCACGCCGCTGAGCAGCGACGCCAGCGGAATCAGGAGTTTTCCCACGACGCATCCTCGGTTGGAAGGCGCCCAAGGTAGCACAGGCGCACGGCGCGGCGGGAGCCTGATTGCGACGCCAAAAGAAATAATTGCACCGCCGGGGGTCGCCTGCGGTCAACAGATGGTCGTTGCCCTGCGCCACGGCGTTTCCGGGCGGCGGTACAGTTCGCGGCACACCCACCGTTTCCGGACCATGCCCGACATCCCCCTTCACCACCAGGCCCGTATCGACCTTGCCGCTGCCTTTCGTTGGGCGGCGCGTCTGGATATGCACGAGTCGATTGCCAACCATTTCAGCGTGGCGGTGTCGGACGATGGCCGACGTTTCCTGCTCAACCCGATGGGCCGCCATTTCGCGCGCATCCGTGCCAGCGAGCTGCTGTTGCTCGATGCCGCCAACCCGACAGTGTTGCAGGGGCCCGAGGCACCCGACCCGACCGCCTGGCACCTGCATGCCGAGCTTCACCAGCGCCTGCCGCAGGCGCGCTGCATCCTGCACACCCACATGGCGAACACCACGGCGCTGTGTTGCCTGAAGGATTTCGAGTTCCTGATGCTCGACCAGAATGCCTGCCGCTTCCATGGCCGCATCGCCTACGACCGCGACTACAGCGGCATGGCGCTGGAGGCGTCCGAGGGCCAGCGCGTGGCGCGGCTGCTCGGCCCGGGCAAGAGCGTGCTGTTCATGGGCAACCACGGCGTGATCGTGGTTGCGCCGACGGTGGCACAGGCCTTCGACGAGCTCTATTACCTGGAAAAGGCGGCGCAGGTCCAGGTGCTGGCCCTCTCGACCGGGCGTCCGCTGGCCCTGATCCCGGACGCAGCGGCAGCGCTGGCATGCGCCCAGTGGAACGACTACCCCACGCGGTTTTCGGAGCAGCATTTCAATGAACTCAAACTGATCCTCGATCAGCAAGAACCGGACTACA
>JANMZX010000187.1:0-3734 GCA_031383745.1 Rhodoferax sp.
AGAGGGTTCTCAGGCGATCTGGTCCGGCGTCACGACGACCCAGTTGCGGTCGGCGGTGACCGGCTGGCCATGCGCCAATTGTGACGCCGCATGGTGCGTCTGCATGGCGCGGATGCGGTCGTGGTAGTCGGGCTTGCGGGCTACGAACAGGCGCAGCGAGCCCTGGTCGACGTCAGGCCCGCGGAAGAACATCGGGCCGTCGCTGTCGGGCGTGTCGCCCGCCACCAGCACCGGTTTCTTCCAGGGATGGATGTAGGTGTGGATGGCGGCCTGCTTGCCCTCGTACCAGGGCATCGGCGCCCACAGGGTGTGGGTGAGTTCGAAATCGAGCAGGTCGTCGGGCACGTACCGGCCTTGCGTGATGAGCTTGCGCGCTGTCGTCACGTCCCCGGTGCGGCGATCGCGCAGCAGCAGCGACACGCCGATCACGTTCTGCGGCTTGACGTTGTAGCCGTAGCGCGGGTCGGCCAGCACCATGCGCACCAGTTCCTCGGCCGCGGCGCTGACCACGTACACCTCGATGCCGTGGTGCATCAGCCGGTTGTAGAGCTCCTGCTGGCCACGCTGCAGCCGCGGTGGCTCGACCTCGATCTGCACCAACTCGTCGTCGATATAGCACTGCGCGGGGATCGTGCCGCCCGCGGCCAGCATGTCGTCCAGGTGCCCCTTGAGTTCGCGCAGCGTGAAGCCGGCGAAGATCTGCGAGGCCCAGGGGTAAGCCACCTGGTCGTCGATCTCGCCGAGCCGGAAGTAGTAGCTGTGCAGGCTCTCGCGCTGCCCCGCGCTGTCGCGGAACGGGATGATCTTCAGCGACGGGTGCATGGTGTCGCGCGTCAGCACGCCGCGCACCTCCATGAACGGCAGCAGCGAGCCCACCAGGTCGTGGTGGTAGCTGGTGTTGTCGGCATCGAACACCGCGAACGCACCGCAGTGGGCGTTGGCTGCGATCAGCGCGTCGAGCCGCTGCGCGGCGTCGGCCGGCCAGTGGCGCAGTGCCGGTGCGGCGGTGGAAAGATCTGGATTCACGGGACCGCCCTTCAACGCTGCTGCGTCTGGTAGTGGGGATGCACGAACACCGGCGCATCGGAGGCCGGCAAGGGCGTGCGTGCGCGGATCACGTCGGCGAGTTTCTCGGCCATCATGATGGTGGGCACGTTCAGGTTGCCGCTCACCACCTCGGGCATGATGGACGCGTCCACCACGCGCAGCCCCGCCACGCCGTGCACCCGGGCCGCGCCGTCCACCACCGCCATGTCGTCGCTGCCCATGCGGCAGGAACAGGAGGGGTGGTAGGCGGTCTCGGCGCTGGCACGGATGTGGGCGTCGATCTCGGCATCGGTCTGCACCGCCGGGCCGGGCGAGAGCTCCGCGCCGCGGAAGCGGTCGAAGGCCTTCTGCGCGAACACCTCGCGCGTGAGCCGGATCGCGGCGCGCATTTCCTTGCGATCCTGCTCCGTACCCATGTAGTTGAACAGGATCTCCGGTGCGTCGGTGGCCCTGGCGCTGCGCACGCGTACATGGCCGCGGCTGGTGGGCCGCATCGGGCCCACATGGGCCTGGAAGCCGTGGCCGGTGGCAGGCGCCTTGCCGTCGTAACGCACCGCCATCGGCAGGAAGTGGTACTGCAGGTCCGGGTGCTGCACGCCGGCCTCGCTGCGGATGAAGCCGCCGGATTCGAAATGGTTGGTGGCGCCCAGCCCGGTCTGGAACAGCAGCCACTCCAGGCCGATCTTCGCCTTGACCAGCGGATTGACCGCCGAATACAGCGTGATCGGCTCCTTGCAGGCGAACTGCACATAGGTCTCCAGGTGGTCCTGCAGGTTCTCGCCCACGCCCCTGTGCGGCGCGAGCACCGGGATGCCCAGCGGCTCCAGCAGCGCCGGGTCGCCGATGCCCGAGAGCTGCAGCAGCTGCGGCGAATTGATCGCACCGCCGCACAGGATCACCTCGCGCGCAGCGCGCAATTGCGTCAGCCCGCCGCCCTGCGCCACCTCGACACCCACGGCGCGCGGGTTGTCCCGACCGCCTTCGAACAGGATGCGGCTGCACAGCGCGTCGGTCTGCAGCGTGAGGTTCGGCCGCCCCAGCGCGGGGCGCAGGTAGGCCATGGCGGTGCTCCAGCGACGGCCCTGGTGCACCGTCATGTCCATCGGGCCGAAACCCTCCTGGCGGTAGCCGTTCATGTCGTCCGTGCGGCTGTACCCGGCCTGCTGGCCGGCCTCGATGAAGGCCTGGTAGAGCGGGTTGCGGCAGGCGCCGGTGCTCACATGCAGCGGGCCGGTATCACCGCGGTAGGCGTCACCGCCGCTGGCACGGGTCTCGGACTTGCGGAAGTACGGCAGGCAATTGGCGTAGGACCAGTCGCCGAGATCGTACTTCTGCGCCCAGCCGTCGTAGTCGAGCGCGTGGCCACGGATGTAGACCATGCCGTTGATCGACGACGAGCCGCCGATCACCTTGCCGCGCGGGCAGTGGATGCGCCGCCTGTCCATGAACGGCTCGGGCTCGCTCTCGTACATCCAGGTGTAGCGCGGGTTGGCCATGGGGTAGGCAAAACCCGAGGGCATGTGGATGAACAGGTTGCGGTCCATGCCACCGGCTTCGAGCAGCAGCACGCGCACCTCCGCGTCCTCGCTCAGGCGGTGGGCCAGCACGCTGCCGGCCGACCCGGCGCCCACGATGATGTAGTCGTATTGCGCGTTCGCCATCATGCTCAACGGTAGCCGCAGGCCACCTCCCCCATTTCGACGTACACGGTCTTGAGCTGGGTGTAGTGGTCCAGCGCGGCCATGCTGTTCTCGTGGCCGATGCCGGACTCGCCCGCGCCGCCGAAGGGCATCTCGATCGGCGTGATGTTGTAGTTGTTGATCCAGCACAGGCCGGCCTTGAGCTGCGCGGCCACCCGGTGGGCGCGCGCCACATCGCGCGTGAACACGCCGGCGGCCAGGCCGAAGCGGCTGGCGTTGGCACGCGAGACAGCCTCGGCTTCGTCGTCGAACACCAGCAGGGCCAGTACCGGGCCGAAGATCTCCTCGCGCACGATGCGCATGTCGTCCCGGCAATCGGCAAACACCGTGGGCGCGACGAAGTTGCCACTGTCGCTGCCCGCCACCGCGACCCGGTGCCCGCCGATGACCAGCCGTGCGCCCTCGCGGATGCCGCTGTCGATGTAGTCCATGACCTTGTCGGCGTGGGCGCGCGAGATCAGCGCGCCGACTTCGGTCACCGGGTCCATCGGGTCGCCCACGCGCAGCAGAGCGGTGCGCTCCCGCAGGCGCGCCAGGAAACGCTCGGCCAGGCCGCGCTGAACGAACACCCGGGTGCAGTTGGTGCAGACCTCGCCCTGGGTGTAGAAGTTGCCCATCATCGCGGCAGCCACCGCCTGCTCCAGGTCTGCATCGTCGAATACCAGCAACGGCGACTTGCCGCCGAGTTCCATGGTGACGCGCTTGAGCGTGCCCGCCGCCGTCTGCATCACCTTCTTGCCGGTGGGCACCGAGCCGGTCACCGACACCTTGGCCACACCCGGGTGCGCGGCCAGCAGCGCACCGGTGCTGCCCCGGCCCTGCAGCACGTTGAACACGCCCGGAGGGACGCCGGCCTGCAGGTAGATCTCGGCCAGCTGCAGTGCCGTGGTCGGTGTGAGTTCGGACGGCTTGAAAACCATCGCATTGCCGGCCGCCAGCGCGGGGGCCGATTTCCAGCAGGCGATCTGCAGCGGGTAGTTCCAGGCG
>JANMZX010000194.1:0-22719 GCA_031383745.1 Rhodoferax sp.
CAACTCGGGCATCTGGGCCGGAATTACCAGATGGTTGGTCTTCGTACGGGCACATGCGTTGCGCATGCCGCTTGCAATGTTGGTGCGCCACCTGACGATAAAGGCCTGGATCAGTTGGAGAGATACTAAGCGGGAGCCGCACAAACAATAACGCGCCGAGGACAAAGCAAATGGTAGGCCGTGTAGGACTTGAACCTACGACCAAAGGATTATGAGTCCTCTGCTCTAACCAACTGAGCTAACGGCCCGACCGAACGCGGATTGTACGGGCCTACTTGTGGTGGCTCAGCGCGTTGCTGACCAGTTTGGAGGTGATGTCCACGATCTGGATCATGCGGTCATAGGCCATGCGGGTGGGGCCAATCACCCCCAGTGTGCCAACGACCTGCCCGTCGACTTCGTAGGGGGCACTGACGATGGACAAGTCCTCGAACGGAACGACCTGGCTTTCACCACCGATGAATATCCGCACACCCTCGGCCTGGCCAGCCACGTCGAGCAGGCGCATCAACTGGGCCTTCTGCTCGAACAGTTCGAAGGCGCGACGCAACTGCCCCATGTCACTGGAAAAATCAGACAGCGCGAGCAGGTTCCGCTCACCGGATATGACCACGTCGTCCTGTGCCTCGTCGATGGCTTCGGAGTTGATCGACACGGCAGCCTGCATGAGCGTTGCGATCTCGGAGCGCAGGCTCTCCACTTCGTTTTGAAGACGTTCGCGGACCTGCTCGATCGCCATGCCGACGTAGTGGCTGTTGAGGTAGTTGGCGGCCTCGATCAACTGCGACTGGGAGTAGTCGAGTTCGGTGTAGATCACCCGGTTCTGCACGTCCCCGTCGGGCGACACGATGATGACGAGCAGGCGGCGCTCCGACAAACGCAGGAACTCGATGTGCCGGAACACCGAACTGCGCCTGGGTGCCAGCACCACCCCCACAAACTGGGACAGACTGGACAGCAGGTTGGCGGCATTCGAGATCACCTTTTGCGGCTGGTCCGGCGCCAGGCGCTGCGCCGCAAACTGCCCTTTGGGCACGGTCAGCATGGTGTCCACAAACAAGCGGTAGCCACGTGCCGTCGGAATGCGGCCGGCCGATGTGTGCGGGCTGACAATCAGCCCCATCTCTTCGAGGTCCGACATCACGTTGCGGATGGTGGCCGGAGACAGTTCGAGGCCAGACGCGCGCGACAGCGTGCGTGACCCGACTGGCTGGCCATCCGCGATGTAGCGCTCGACCAGCGCTTTCATTAACAACTTGGCACGGTCATCGAGCATCGAATCATTTTAGTGATGTAATTTGCCGATGCGTTCAAAATTCCGCCATGTCGCGCTGATCGGAAAGTACCAGGCCATCGCCTCAGGTTCGCATGGCGCATCGTCGCGGCAGGCGCTGGAAGACGTCGCGCATTTCCTGCACGCACAGGGCTGCGAGGTCGTATTCGAGACCCAGACCGCCTCCAACATGGGTATCGCCGGTTATGCCGCTCTTGACGTCGAGGCCATTGGAGCGCAATGCGACCTCGGCCTGGTGGTCGGCGGCGATGGCACGATGCTGGGGATCGGCCGGCAGTTGGCTCGCCACGGTGTTCCGCTGATCGGCATCAACCAGGGCCGGCTCGGATTCATCACCGACATTCCGTTCGACGGCTTCCAGAGCACGCTGTTGCCCATGCTGGCCGGTGCGTTCGAGGAAGATCACCGCAGCCTGATGCAGGCCAGGGTCGTGCGTGACGGCCACTGCGTGTTCGACGCCCTCGCGATGAACGACGTGGTGGTCAATCGGGGGGCGACGTCCGGCATGGTGGAGTTGCGTGTCGAGGTGGACGGGCACTTCGTGGCCAACCAGCGCGCCGACGGTCTGATCATCGCGAGCCCCACCGGGTCGACGGCCTACGCACTGTCCGCAGGCGGTCCCCTCTTGCACCCTTCGATCCCGGGTTGGGTTCTGGTGCCGATCGCGCCACACACACTGTCCAATCGACCAATCGTGCTGGCCGACGCCGCAGAGATCGCCATCGAGATCGTGGCTGGGCGGGATGCCAGCGCGAACTTCGACATGCAGTCACTCGCGACACTGCTGCATGGGGACCGCATCGTGGTGTCGCGCTCGCAGTACCGAGCCCGCTTTCTGCATCCGAAGGGCTGGAGCTATTTCGACACCCTGCGCCAGAAGCTTCACTGGAACGAAGGAGTGGCCTGACAGTGGGGCTCAAGCGTATCGTCCTGCGTGATTTTGTCATCGTCGACGAACTCGACCTTGAACTCGGCCCCGGCTTCACGGTCCTGACGGGTGAAACAGGAGCGGGCAAATCGATCCTTGTCGATGCAGTGCAATTGGTCACCGGCGCGCGTGCCGACGCAACCACCATCCGTGAAGGCGCGCAGCGGGCCGAGGTCAGCGCAGAGTTCGACCACCCGACCATGCTGGACGGCTGGCTCGACGAGGCAGGGTATGACCGGGGCGATACGCTGTTGTTGCGCCGCACTGTCGACCTGCAAGGGAAAAGCCGCGGATGGATCAACGGCAGCCCCGCGACGGCGGCGCATTTGCGCCAGATAGGCGAGCAGTTGATCGACATCCACGGCCAGCACGCGTGGCAAAGCCTGACCCGACCTGATGCGGTGCGCGGACTGCTGGACGCCTACTCGAAAGTGGACACTACACAGCTTGCGCTTCGTTGGCAGCAGTGGCGTATCGCCGAGAAGGCGCTGGCGGACGCACGTGCCGCGCAGGACTCGCTGCAGCGCGAGCGCGACCGTCTGACCTGGCAGATCGGTGAACTCGACAAGTTGGCGCCTCAGGACGGCGAATGGGATGCGCTCAACACCGACCATGGCCGCTTGTCCCATGCACAGGCACTGCTGGACGCGTCGGGAGGCGCAGTCGAGGCGCTGCAGGACAGCGATGGCAGCGCATCCCGGTCGCTGAGTACCGCTCTGCAGTTGCTGCGACAGCAGGAACATCTGGAGCCCGCATTCAAGCCGCTGGCCGAGGTGCTGGCGTCCAGCCTTGCCGAAATCGAGGACACGGCCCACAGTCTGCGCATGTATTTGCGCAAGACCGAACTCGACCCGCAGCGCCTTGCCCAGTTGGACGAACGCATGGCCCTGTGGATTGCGCTGGCCCGCCGCTACAAGCGCAGCGCCGCCGAGTTGCCGGATCTGCTCGCCTCTTGGCGCCAGGAACTCGCCCGACTCGATGCCGCCGCGGATCTCGTGGCTCTGGAAGGCGCCGCCAGAACAGCGGCGGCGGCGTACCTCCTGGAAGCCAAGGCGATATCGAGCCTGCGCGGGAAGGCGGCACCGCTGCTCGCCCGCGCCATCACGACCGCGATGCAGGCCCTGGGGATGGAGGGGGGCCGCTTCGAGGTGACACTGACCCAGCGCCAGGAGCCGATGCAGGACGGGCTGGAAGACGTCGCATTTCTGGTGGCAGGGCACCCCGGCAGCACACCGCGGCCGATCGGCAAGGTGGCGTCCGGCGGGGAGTTGTCCCGCATCGCCCTTGCCATCGCCGTTACAACGAGCGAGCTCGGAACCGCCCAGACGCTGATATTCGACGAGGTGGATGCGGGTGTGGGCGGGTCAGTCGCCCAGTCGGTGGGACGCCTGATGCGGCAACTGGGTCGCGACCGGCAGGTGCTCGCCGTCACACACCTGGCACAGGTGGCGGTGTGTGCCGACTACCACCTCGTGGTGTCGAAAGAACTGCGCGACAACACCACGCTGAGCTCGGTGGACATCGCCCGGGGCGAAATGCGCGTCGCAGAAATTGCGCGCATGCTCGGCGGTGAGCGCATCACGGCCTCGACGCTGGCACATGCGACCGAATTGCTGCAATTGCAGGAATGATTCAGGACGGATCGGCAATGCCATGGAACTGGAACTGATACTGATCACGGGGATGTCGGGCTCCGGCAAATCAGTGGCCCTGCACGCGCTGGAGGATGCCGGCTATTACTGCGTCGACAACCTGCCGCCAGAGCTGCTGCTGCAGTTTGTCAAGCTGGTGCAGGAACGGGAGGCCTCACGCGTCGCGATCGCCATGGATGTGCGTAGCGCCGCCTCCCTGCCCCAGGTGCCCGAGCGGCTGCGCGCATTGCGAAGCCTCGGCGTGGTCATCAAATCCATATTCCTGGATTCGACCACCGATACGCTTGTGCGTCGCTACTCCGAGTCACGGCGCAAGCACCCCCTGTCGCAGGTCGACGCCGCGGATCCGTTGGCGGAGCAGCGTCCCGCGCTGGTGGAGGCCATCGAACTGGAGCGCGAGCTCCTGGCTGACCTGCGCGAGCACGCCCAGGTGATCGACACCAGCCTGATACGGCCATCGCAGTTGCAACGGTATGTCCGGTCGCTGATCGTATTGCCTGGCGGCCATCTGACACTCGTGTTCGAGTCCTTCGCCTTCAAACGCGGCATACCCAGCGATGCGGACTATGTGTTCGATGCGCGCATGTTGCCCAATCCGCACTACGAACCCGAACTGAAAGCCCTCACGGGTCGCGACGAACCGGTGATCGCGTTCTTCCTGCAGCATCCGGAGGTGCACAAGCTCATGCTGCATATCGCCCAGTTCCTCGACACCTGGCTCGATTCGCTTGCCAACGACAACCGCAGCTACGTCACGGTCGCGATCGGCTGCACCGGTGGCCAACACCGCTCGGTCTACCTGGTGGAAGAACTGACACGCCTGTTTGCAGACCGCTGGACAACCCTGTGCCGCCACCGCGAACTCGATGCAACCCCGGGGCGCTACCCATCGACTTCGTTCGGCTGGCTTCAGGCCTGAAACGACAGGATCCGGCGCACCGGGGCAGGCAGGCCAAGCGCCGGCCATTGGCCAGCAGCGAACCACTGGCCCGCCGCCCGCCGCAGGGACGCCCTGGGCACAAGCACACGAACGGGATGCAGGTACAAATCCTTGTGTGTCAGTACATGTTTGAACGGGGCAAGGTCCTCCAGTGCCGACTGGTGCGAAGCCGGCACCGCTTCCAGCAACGCTTCCCGGCCATCGAACCAGGGCAGGCAATACAGGCCTGCCCATACGCCGGGTGCGGGCCTGCGTTGCAGCCAGACGGCGCCATTGCGGCTGTGTGCCCATAAAAGCCAGACAGATTGCGACGTGCGCTTGAGTGTGCGTGTCTTCACCGGAAACCGCTCGGGAAACCCTTGCAGTCGGGCCTGGCAGGCATTGGCGACGGGACACTGCGCACACAACGGGGCTCGCGCAAGGCAGACCGTCGCACCGAGATCCATCATGCCCTGGGTATACCGGGGCATGGTCTCCGGCAGTGCAGCGCGCGGCAACAGTTCGGTTGCCGCCGCCCACAGCTTGCGCTCGCCGGCCGGCGTTGCGAGGTCGTCCGCGAACGCCAACACACGGGTCACGACGCGTTTGACATTCGCGTCCAGAATCGCGACCCGCTCCCCGAAACACAGGGACGCGATGGCCGCAGCGGTGGATCGTCCGATACCCGGGAGCGTCTGCAGCGATGCCGCACTGGACGGGAAGGCTCCGCCATGGCGCTCGACCACATCCCTGGCACACTGGTGCAGGTGCCGGGCCCTGCTGTAATAGCCCAGTCCACTCCACAGTCCCATGACCTCGTCGGGCGGCGCCGCAGCCAACGCGGAGACCGTGGGCAGCCGCTCCAGGAACCGCGTGAAATAGGCCAGGACCGTGGCGACCTGGGTCTGCTGAAGCATGACCTCCGACAGCCAGACCCGGTAGGGATCGCGGGTGTTTTGCCACGGAAGGTCGTGGCGGCCGCTATGGGCCTGCCACGCGACCACGCGGCCGGCAAAATCCTGCTCGTCTGGGACCAAGGGGTTCAGGAACCCGCCGCAGCGGTGGCAACGGCTTCGCTGCGACGGACTTCGCGCACGCGGATGAGGTAGTTGGTCAGTTCATCCAGCTTGGATTGCAGTTCGTTGAGCGTGGTCTCCTGCGCTTCGATTTCCCCGATCCGGTCGTTCAGCCCGCCGGTAGCCTGCTGGATCCGGTCGATCGCCTCGATCCTGCGTCCGAAGTTGCGGCGCCGCTCCCGCAATTGGGCATCCAGTTGGGCTGCCGCAGTCTTGCTCCAGAGTTCCACGTCCCCCATGGCCGCTTCATGGATGGCACGCAAGCGCGTCGCCAAGGCCCGAACCAGCCGGTCGGAGAAATCTGCCTGTGCCAGCCGGAAAACATTGGTGACGCCCAGGTATTGCACATGGCCACGCTCCACCTGATCGAGATCCTGCAGGTAGGAAGTCAGATCCGGCTGGGTCGGCGCCTGGAGGGAAAAACCGTGTTCACCATTAAGTTGGCGAAAGGTCGCCGCCAGCATCGAATGGATCTCGGTGCACAACCCCTGCACCCGCCGAAATACCCCGCGCAAGCGGTCGAACGTTTCGTTATAGGACTTCTTGACCCCGAGCTTGAAGCCCTTTTGCTGCAGGGCCGCATTCAGCTGCGCCATCTCGTTCTTCAACGCCGCGCCGCTCAGGCTGTCGAACACTTCGCGCAGCAGCTTCAAATGGACCGATCGCACTGCATGGATCTTGGCGCCGCTCAAGTCGAACTCGGCCTGTTCCTGGGTGATCCGGGTACGCATGTGCTTGATCACCGTAGCGTTCTTGCCCTGCAATCCCTTGAGTTCACTCATCTGCTCGGACAGGTCGCGCCGACGGATGTTGATCACCCTCCCGCTTTCCTGGCGCAGGCTGGAAATGCCGGATGCGACTACCGCCCCGAGCACCTTCTGGCGTTGGCCCATGATGCCTTCGCCCAGGGCCCGCTCAAGGTCTGGCAGACGACTCGCCTTCAGCAACGCAGCGTCATTCGTGACCTTGGCGACCAGGCCTTTTTGAGCCGATACCGGGATCACGTTGGCGATTGGAATGCCCAGGATTTCGGCTGTCGACGCGCATTGACGCTCCATCTGCGACTGCACCTGGGCGGCGGAACTCAGGGCGTCCCACAGGGTATCGATCTTGTTCAGGACGACCAGCCTGGCGTCCGCCTCTTCCGGGTCGACGAGCAGGTGCTCGCGCCAGATCGACAGGTCGGACTTGGTGACACCGGTATCTGCACCCAGAATGAACACCACCGCCTGTGCCTGCGGCAGCAGACTGACGGTAAGTTCGGGTTCTGCGCCAATCGCGTTGAGCCCTGGTGTATCAAGAATGACCAAGCCCTGTTTGAGAAGGGGATGCGCGATGTTGATCAGCGCATGCCGCCACCGGGGCACTTCCACCAGCCCCTGGGCATCTACCCGCGGGTTGTCGTCCGGCGTCTCGTTGTGCCACAGCCCGAGTGCGCGTGCATCGTCCTTGGTGACCTGACGGGTCTGGGCGACCATTTCCAGTGCAGCAGCCAACTGCTGCGGGTCGTTGACGTCCAGATCTACCCGCGTCCACTTTTCGGGCGCCATGCGCCACTCCATCAGCGCCTGGGGCTGCAGGCGGGTCTCGATCGGCAACAGTCGCAGGCACGGCGGCACATCGGCGTCGTAGCCCATCTCGGTGGGGCACATGGTGGTACGCCCGGCGCTCGCCGGCATGATCCGGCGCCCATAACCCGCAAAGAAAATCGCGTTGATCAGCTCCGACTTGCCGCGCGAGAATTCGCCGACAAAAGCCACCATGACCTTGTCGGCGCGCACCTGGGTCTCGAGTCGCCGAAGCCGTTCCTCGACGCCTGCGTCGAGCAGCTCGTGGTCCTTCATCCATTCGGCAAGCAGTTTCAGGCGCAGGCCAAACTCCCGCCGCCAGGCACCGTGCTGATCAAATTGCTCGTTGAATGAAGTGCTCAAGATTACCCCACAAGACTTTCAATATAGCATTGGCGCGCGATTTCGTTTTCAAAATCTCTGGCAGGTGTGGCAGAAAAAAGTCGATCGTTGACCCTGGCGGATCGATTTGACGACCCCATCGCACACCCGGCAAGCCTGGCCGGCGCGGCCATACACCATGGCCTCCAACTGAAAGTGGCCGGCGTCCCCATCCGCATTCGAGAAATTGCGCAAGGTGCTTCCGCCGCGCTCGACCGCCCGTGCCAACACCTGTTGAATGGCGAGGTGCAGGCGCGCCACGCGCGCACGGCTCAGGCTGCTGGCCCGCACGGTCGGGCGGATGCCTGCCATGAACAATGCCTCGCAAGCATAAATGTTTCCCACGCCGACGACCACCTCGCCAGCCAGCAGCACCTGCTTGATCACGGTTCGGCGCGCCTTCAACCCACGCTGGAATGCCGACAGGTCGAACTCCCCGGACAACGGCTCCATACCCAGCCGGCCCAGGAGTTTGCGCGCTGCGTCGGATTGCTCCCCAGACGCAAAAACAACCGCACCGAACCTGCGCGGGTCGTGGAGCCGCAGGGTGCCAAGCGATGTGACGAGATCGAAATGGTCGTGTGCGCCTGCATCTGGCAGCGTGGCCGCAAAACCCAGACTGCCCGACATGCCAAGGTGCACCATCAGCAGACCGGCATCCAGATCGATCAGCAGGTACTTGCCGCGCCGGCGTACCTGCATGACCTGCCGGCCAACCAGATCCGATGGCTCGCACTCCAGTGGCCAGCGAAGCGGCTTCCCAAGCCGGACTGCTTCGATGCGAGCACCTTGAATGCGCGTAGCAAAACCCAGGCGGGTTACTTCAACTTCTGGCAGTTCGGGCATGGTCAAAAACGGGTGGGCAGCGGTGGTGCAAGGCTTGGATTATTATGGTTCGATGATTCGATCCCCATGTGTCGCCGCGCTCGTCCTGACTTTGGCATTGCTGGCGCCATTTTCACCACATGCGCAGGAGGCCCCACCCAAACCACCGCCTGAACCCAACTCCGCACTGGACGGCGAGATGTTCTACCAGCTGCTGCTGGGCGAGGTCAATGCGCTGGGTGGCGAGCCCGGACTGGGTTACCAGCTCATTCTCGACGCGGCCCGCAAGACGGGCGACCCGCGGCTATACCGGCGGGCGACCGACATTGCACTGCAAAGCCGATCCGGCGAGTCGGCCCTGCAGGCCGCCCGCGCCTGGCGGCAGGCCCTGCCAGCTTCGCGCGAGGCCAACCGGTACCTGCTGCAAATCCTTATCGGGCTCAATCGCCTGCAAGATGCCCAGGAGCCGCTCAAGCGGGAATTGGCAGCCACGCCCAGCTCCGAGCGGCTGGCGACGATCAACAACCTGCCGCGCCTGTTCGCGCGCGCTTCGGACAAGAAACTCGCCCTGAACATGGTGGAGCTTGCGCTGGCGGAATACGTCTCGAGCCCGGAGTTTGGCGCCGCCGCGTGGACCACCATCGGCAGAATGCGGATCGATGCTGCGGACCCGGCTGGCGCGCTCGACGCCGCGCAACGCGGGCAAACCATCGACGTGGTTGCAGACGGCCCGCCGATCCTGGCGCTGTCACTGATGGATCCCAAGCTTCCGCAAGCCGAGGGTATCGTCAAGAAGTATCTGGCTGGGCAGGCACGCACCGAAATCCGCATGGACTACGCACGTGTGCTGTTGAATGCGCAGCGTTATGCTGAATCAGCAGCGCAACTGAACCAGATCACCAGCGACAAGCCGGACTACGCACAGGCCTGGCTGATCAAGGGGATGCTGGAGCTGCAGAACAAGCAGGGGGCCGTTGCCGAGCAGTCGCTGCGTCGGTTCGTGCAACTCGAGACAGCCAAGCCGGCCGGCGAACAGGAGGCGGAGGAATCCCGGCGAGGGCTCACGCAGGCCTTCCTGTCGCTTGCGGAGATTGCAGAAAAGGAAAAGGATCTCCCCAAGGCCAAAGCGTGGCTGGATCGCATCGACAACGCCCAGGACATGATCGGAGTTCAAAGCCGGCGTGCGGCGATTGTTGCCCGGCAGGGACAACTCGCCGATGCGCGCGCGATACTGCGTGCCTTGCCGGAGCGCAATCCAGCCGACGCGCGCGCCAAGGTCAGCGCAGAAGTCCAGTTGTTGCGGGATCTCAAGCTGTACCAGGCTGCCTACGACGTGCTTACGGATGCGCTGGCGGGAGCCCCGGAGGACCTGGACTTCCTGTACGACCAGGCCATGATGGCCGAAAAGCTTGGCCGCCTGGACGAAATGGAACGCTTGCTGCGCATGGCGATTGCCGCCAAACCAGACTACCACCACGCGTACAACGCCCTGGGGTACTCTTTTGCAGACCGCAACGTGCGTCTGCCTGAAGCACGCCAGCTGATCCTGAAGGCGCTCGAATTCGCGCCTGGCGATCCGTTCATCTCGGACAGCCTGGCGTGGGTCGAATTCCGCAGCGGCAACCTGCCCGAAGCGCTGCGTATCTTGCGCCAGGCCTTCAAGGACAAACCCGATGCAGAAATCGCAGCCCACCTGGGTGAAGTGCTCTGGATGGTCGGTGAGCGGACGCAGGCCATCGCGATCTGGAAGGAAGGCTTGGCGCTGAACGCCGAAAACGAGACGCTCCTGGAAACACTCAAGCGTCTGCGCGTGCGGCTGTGATCACGCGCCGCGCCGGCCTGGTTTGGGCGCTACCCCTGGCGCTGTCGCTGGCTTCCTGCGCGACGCCCCCCAGGGATCGGGATCTGGCCACCGACACTTGGGCCGGGCGGCTGTCGGTTCGTGTGGAAAGCGATCCAGTTCAGTCCTTCACAGCCGGATTCGACCTGCAGGGCAATGCCGCAACGGGTCGCCTGTCGCTTTTCTCGCCGCTTGGCGGCACCGTGGCGCAGCTGACCTGGTCCCCGGAGCAAGCACATCTGCAGTCCGGCGGCAAAGACCAGGCGTTTGATTCTCTCAATGCACTGACCCGGCAGGCCATGGGTGCGGAACTGCCAATTGACGGAATTTTTTCATGGCTCGCCGGCAAACCGGTCAAGGCCGACGGCTGGGTGGTCGACGTGCAGGATCGCGCAGGCGGGCGGCTGGTGGCGCGGCGCTCCAGTCCTTCGCCGGTCGTGGAAATGCGGCTGATCCTGGACTAGTCCCGGCCTCGCACCACTCGCGCCATGATCGCCCTCTTTGACGTTCCTGCACCGGCCAAACTCAACCTGTTCCTGCATATCACGGGCCGCAGATCGGACGGCTACCACCTGCTGCAATCCGCATTCGCGCTGATCGACTGGTACGACTCGCTGCATTTCGAGCCAAGAGCGGGCAGCGCCATCAGCCGAGAGGATCTCGGCGTGCGATTGCCCGCCGAGGACCTGGTTGTCCGCGCGGCCAAAGCCCTGCAGGCCGCAACCGGCACTGCCCGAGGCGCGCACATCAGCATCGAGAAACGGATTCCGGCTCAGGCTGGCATGGGGGGCGGGTCATCGGACGCAGCCACATGCCTGTTGGCGTTGAACCGGTTGTGGAACCTGGGTCTATCGGTGGAGGCCCTGTCGACAATCGGATTGGCACTGGGTGCCGACGTCCCGTTCTTCCTGTCCGGGCGCAACGCATGGATCGAAGGCATCGGCGAAAAGATCACACCGTTGGCCCTGGAACCCGCCCGCTATCTGGTCGTCAAGCCCCCGGTAGGGCTATCGACACAACGCATCTTCTCGGATCCGACGCTAAAAAGAGACACCAGAACTGCTACACTCCTAGGCTTTGCTGTAAACCCCAAGGGCTTTGGCTGCAACGACCTGCAAGCTGTTGCACAAGGGCTATGCCCCGAGGTCGATCAGGGGCTCCGATGGCTCGCAACCCTGGGCCTGGATGGCCGGATGACCGGCTCGGGCAGCGCGGTGTTTGCCTGGTTGGATCGGGATCCGGACCTGGGCAGCGCGCCAAGCGGGTTTCAGGTGCGTGAGTGTCGCGGAATGGATGCCCATCCTTTGTTCGGATGGGCGCGCAGCGAAAGTTTACCGGTGGGTGGTGCAAGCCGCCAACCTGTGTAGGGGAGTCGCCAAGTTGGTTAAGGCACTGGATTTTGATTCCAGCATGCGAAGGTTCGAATCCTTCCTCCCCTGCCAAATATGTTGTCAGTTCCGGATGTCCAACAGCCCGGTCCAAATCGTTCTGAATCGCTGGGATCCTCATGCAGGCTGCACAACCACCTGATTTCATGGTTTTTACCGGCAATGCGAACCCCCGCATGGCGGCCGAAATCGCCCACCACCTCGGAATTTCACTGGGCGCCGCAACTGTCGGGCGGTTTTCTGACGGTGAAGTCACGGTAGAAATCAACCAGAACGTGCGCGCACGCGACGTGTTCGTGGTTCAAAGCACCTGTGCGCCGACGAACGAGAACCTGATGGAACTGCTGATCATGGTCGACGCCCTGAAGCGGGCTTCGGCGGAACGCATCAGCGCTGTCATTCCGTATTTCGGTTACGCCCGGCAGGATCGCCGCCCGCGTTCCACACGGGTCCCGATCACTGCCAAGGTGGTTGCCAACATGTTGCAGACCGTCGGTGTGGCGCGGGTCCTGACCATGGATCTCCATGCCGACCAGATCCAGGGTTTTTTCGACATCCCGGTGGACAACATCTACGCCTCGCCGGTATTGCTCGGTGACCTGCGCCAGAAGCGCTACGAGGACCTGATCGTCGTCTCGCCCGATGTCGGTGGCGTGGTGCGTGCCCGTGCGCTGGCCAAGCAGCTCAATTGCGATCTGGCCATCATCGACAAGCGGCGCCCACGCGCCAACGTGAGTGAAGTGATGCACGTGATCGGAGAGATCGAAGGCCGCAACTGCGTCGTCATGGACGACATGATCGACACCGCCGGCACCCTGGTGAAAGCGGCCGAGGTGCTCAAGGAGCGCGGTGCCAAGAAGGTGTACGCGTATTGCACGCACCCGATCTTCTCGGGCCCGGCCATCGAGCGTATTGCGAATGGCGGTGCACTCGATGAAGTGGTGGTGACCAACACCATTCCCTTGAGCGTATCCGCCGAGGCGTGCAAGAAGATCCGCCAGTTGACCGTGGCGCCGCTGATCGCTGAAACGATCCAGCGCATCGCCAAGGGAGACTCGGTCATGAGTTTGTTCTCGGATCAGGAGAACCTGTTTTGAACCAGTTCAAGAGGTTCACCTGATCGGAGCAAAGTGGGCCGCATGGGGCAGTTCCGCCCGATGCCGGCTTTTATCAACCGGAGTCACACTGGTCGCGGTGGACTCCTTCTGGAGTGAGTCATGAAATTCGTCGCATTTGAGCGCGCAAAGCAGGGGACGGGTGCGAGCCGCCGTCTTCGCATCACCGGGCGAACGCCTGGCATCGTTTATGGAGGCACCGGCCAGCCCCAGCAGATCGAGGTGGACCACAACGCGTTGTGGCATGCCCTGAAGAAGGAAGCGTTCCATTCCACCATCCTGGACATGGAAATCAATGCCACGACCAGCAAGGTCCTGCTGCGCGACGTGCAGATGCACCCGTTCCGGCAATTGATCCTGCACGCCGATTTCCAGCGTGTCGAAGCCAACACCAAGCTCCACATGAAAGTACCCTTGCACTACAGTGGCGAAGAGGAATCACAGGCCGTCAAGCTCGAGCACTGCCTGGTGAACCATGTCATCACCGAACTGGACATCTCCTGCCTGCCGGCCGACCTGCCCGAGTTCATTGCGGTGGATCTGGGTGGCCTCAAGAAGGGCGCGTCGCTGCACCTGAAGGACGTGGTTCTGCCCAAGGGCGTCACAGCCGTCACCCGTGGCAAGGAGAACCCGGTCCTGGTGTCCGTGGTGGCGCCGGCAGCTGAAGTCTCCGAAGCGGCTGCAGCCGATGCAGCCGCTGCTGCACCGGCAGCCGGCAAGGCCGCACCAGCAGGCAAGGCAGCGCCCGCTGCCAAGGCCGCCCCTGCAGGCAAGGCGGCGCCTGCCGCCAAGGCTCCCGCCAAGAAGTAAACCGGTACGGGCACTGCCCCTGGCAACGGCCCACTTCGGTGGGCCGTTGTCGTTTGCAACCCTGATAATTCGCCCATGATCAAGCTGTTTGTCGGCCTGGGAAACCCCGGCCCGGAATACCAGGCCACACGCCACAACGCAGGTTTTTGGTGGCTCGATGCACTGGCGCGCGAATTGAAGGTGACGCTCACGTCCGACAAGGCGTTCCACGGCCACGCCGGCCGTACGACCGTCAACGGCCCGGCGGTGTGGCTGCTCAAGCCGCAGACCTTCATGAACCTGTCGGGGCGCTCCGTGGCGGCTCTGGCCCGCTTCTACAAGATCGCGCCGGAGGAAATCCTGGTAGCACATGACGAACTCGACATCGTCCCCGGACAGCTCAAACTCAAGCGCGGCGGCAGCCACGCCGGGCACAACGGGCTGCGCGATATCCACGAGCAACTCGGCAGCGCCGACTACTGGCGACTGCGGCTGGGCATAGGTCATCCCGGCGTCAAGTCGGAGGTCATCCATTGGGTCCTGAAGAAGCCGATGGCGTCGCACCTGCAGGCCATCGAGGACTGTATCGACCGGTCGATGCAGGCGGTCCCCCTGCTGCTGGCCGGCGACATGGCGCGCGCCACGATGATGCTTCATACAAAAGCGGTACAACCCACACCGCCGCCCACAGTCAATTGACAGCCCACGTGCCACACTGCCTGCAAGGGAGTGGCACACCATGAACATCCATCTTGCGATCTGTACGGCGCTTGCACTGGCAACCGCCAGTTGGCCCGGGTCTGCCCGATCCGAGACTGTCTACCGCTGCGGCAACAGCTACAGCCAGGTGGCGTGTCCGGGAGGCAGCACCCTCGATGTGAGCGATCCGCGTACGCCTGCCCAGAAGGCGCAGACCGATGCTGCAGCCAGGCAGGCTGCGTTGTCAGCCAGCAGACTGGAAAAGGAGCGCCTGGCGCTGGAAAAACTGCCCACTGTTCGCACTGGCTCCAGGCACGCAGCAGGCGCCGCCGGGCAGCGGACGGCCAAGGGCAAGACAACTGATCCACCCGCCGCGAGCGCGGCAAGACACAAGGCCAGGAAGGACCCTGAATACTTCACGGCCGCCGCTGCGCCTGCCGACAAGCAAACAGAGAAAGCCCGCCGAACCGCAACAACCGGCCCTTCAGCCAGCGGCACCGAGGCTGTCGCCAAACCGTAACTGGTCCAAGCCCACGCCCCGCGACGCCGCAAGGCCAGGTCGCGAGGTCGCGGCTGGTGCGCCGGCACAGAGATTTCGGAACATGACGAAAACGATGGATTCGCGTCGAGGGCAAGGCGCACACCACAGCGATACCCGCAGGTATCGCGCAGATGTGCAACGCCGCCATCGGCGTGAAGGCGCGTTTTCGTGTTTCGGAATTTCTGGGTCGGGGTACTAGTTGCCGCCCTGCAACGACGCCGCCTGCAGCAGACGGAACTTGTGCCACAAGGTCGGCTTGTCTTCGACATGTGCCGGGTTCACCGGTATGCAGGCCACCGGACAGACCTGCACGCACTGCGGCTCGTCGAAATGCCCGACACATTCAGTACACTTGTGCGGGTCGATTTCATAAATTTCCGGCCCGAGGAAGATCGCGTCATTCGGGCACTCGGGCTCACACACATCGCAATTGATGCACTCGTCGGTAATGATCAAAGCCATGGCATGCCCCGGAAATGGTTTGCGGACGACCTCGCAAGCCGGTCACCGACCACAGATTATCGGCGGCATCCTTTGCCAGCGCCGCTAGCAATGCCATTGCAGGCGCGGGCCGCGCGGCCCCCGGTTCCTGGCTGCCCGCCGACGCCGAGGCGCGACTGAACCACGCCATGGGCCTGTTCCTCCTCAAGCGCGTCCTGACGCTGATCGCAACACTGATCGGGGCTTCGGTCGTGGTCTTCCTGGTGCTGGAAATCCTGCCCGGCAATGCCGCCCAGATCATGATGGGGCCGGACGCCTCGCCCGAGGCCGTGAACGCGCTGGCCACCAAGCTGGGG
Source organism: Rhodoferax sp. (assembly GCA_031383745.1). Lineage (GTDB taxonomy): Bacteria > Pseudomonadota > Gammaproteobacteria > Burkholderiales > Burkholderiaceae_C > CAISIP01. The sequence goes on from JANMZX010000194.1 coordinate 15,813, forward strand.
CTGGACCGCCCCCCGATGGAGCGCTACACCCATTGGGTCGAGGGCATGTTGACCGGCAACCTGGGCGACAGTTATGCCTACAGCTCCCCGGTGGTCGAGATCATCGTGGAACGCCTGGCCGTCACCGTTCCCCTGGCCCTGATCGCGATGGCGCTCACCACCGTATTGGCGCTCTCGGTGGGCATCTATGCAGCGGCGCGGCACAACCGGCTCGGCGACGTCGGCCTGATGGCGGCGACACAGGTCGGCATCGCGATTCCGAATTTCTGGTTCGCGATCCTGCTGATCCTGCTGTTTTCAGTCAAGCTGCAATGGTTCTCGGCGGGAGGATTTCCGGGCTGGAGCGATGATCCGCTGGCGTCGCTGCAGTCGCTGCTGCTGCCGGCCTTGTCGCTGGCGGTGGTGCAGTCTGCCATCCTGGCGCGGATCACCCGGTCGGCGGTTCTCGAGGTGATGCGCGAGGATTTCGTGCGCACCGCGCGCGCCAAGGGGCTGTCGCAGCGCGCCACCCTGTGGGGCCACGTGCTGCGCAATGCCATGATCCCGGTCATCACGGTGATGGGCCTGCAGGCCGCTGAGCTGCTGGCCGGCACGATCGTGGTCGAGAACGTGTTCTACCTGCCCGGCCTGGGCCGTCTCGTGTTCCAGTCCATCTCGAACCGTGACCTGATCGTGGTGCGCAACTGCGTCATGCTGCTGGCGACCATGGTGGTGGTGGTGAACTTCGTCGTCGACGTGCTGTACGCCCTGGTCGACCCCCGGTTGAAGGCATCGGACGCATGACGGCTCGCAGCGGCTTTGCCACCCGCGCGCTGCGGCATCCCAGCTTCGTGGTCGGCGCCGGCCTGTCGTTGCTGCTGGTGCTGGCCGCGCTGATCTCGTTGTTCTGGTCGCCCTATCCGCCGGCCGACATCGACATTCCGGCGCGGCTGCAAGCCCCCAGCGCTGCCCATTGGCTGGGTACCGACAGCCTGGGCCGCGACATCGCCTCGCAGCTGCTGGTGGGCGCGCAGAACGCCATCTTTGTCGGCGTGGTGGCGGTGGCCATCGGCCTGCTGGTCGGCGTGGCGCTGGGCCTGCTGGCCTCGGCCCGGCGGGGCTGGACCGAAGAGGGCGTGATGCGCGCAGCCGACTTTACCTTTGCCTTTCCAGCGCTGCTCTCAGCCATCATGCTCGGCGCGATCTATGGCCCCGGCCTGCTCACCGGCATCGTGGCCATCGGTATCTTCAACATTCCGGTGTTCGCGCGGCTGACACGCGGTGCGGCCAACGCGGTCTGGTCGCGCGACTATGTGCTGGCCGCGCGCGCGGCCGGCTTCGGGCCCTTGGCCATCACCCGAGCGCATGTGCTGCCCAACATCGCCAGTGTGCTGATCGTGCAGGCCACGATCTCGTTTGCCACCGCCATCCTGGCCGAGGCCGCGCTCTCCTACCTGGGCCTGGGCACACAGCCGCCGCAGCCCAGCTGGGGCCGCATGCTGGGCGAGGCCCAGACCCAGCTGTTCCAGGCGCCGATGCTGGCGGTCTACCCCGGCGTGGCCATCGCGCTGTCGGTGCTGGGCTTGAACCTGATGGGCGACGGGCTGCGGGACCTGCTCGACCCGCGATTGGCACGGCGTCGCTGAAATTTCTCTGCACCTGGCGCCGCGTTGTTGACATCCGCTTTCAGGCTGCCATAGCCAACGCGGCACGCTTGCGGGTACAATGCGAGGTTCGGTCCGTTTTGCTGGGCGGTCATGCCATGACCTGCAGCAAGCCTGCCGACAACACAAGCAAGAACAAGTTTCCCCGGCAATGGCCGACCGCAGCCCACGGGCGCCGGCCACCATCTCCCCCCAGGCGCTGCGGCGTCCGCGCCCATGCCAGGCGCTCGCCGCAGCTGCCGCCGGCCCGCCGGCCTGGCACCGTCCCCCAATCGGTTCCGGCCTCAGCGTGCCACCCGGCCCATGCCATGGGCCGGACCTGGGTAGACCTTTGCCAACGGCCCCGTGCCAGCGCCCTCGGGGCGCTGAAGCAGGGCAAACAGGGCGCCAACGCCAGGCCGTGGGCCTGCGCGGCGCCGATCGACCTCTTTCTGGATTGCATGCATTCTGATTCCAAGCCCGAGACGATGGGCAAGTACCTGGTGTCGCCGCTGGCGCGCCTTCTATCCGACGGGCACTACGCGTCGTCGGTCTCCATCCGTTCCGGCCGCGGCAGCGGCACCCACGACCGCGTGCTGCGCTTTGTGCGCCAGTTCGCGACCAGCGGCGAGGCGCTGCGCTATGCCGCCGACCAGGGGCGCACCTGGGTGCGCGAGCCCGCCACCCGTTGACGACCGCACCTGCACCTGCACCCGCCCCCGCACGCGCCCCGCCCTTTCACACCTGTAACGAGAACTGTCCATGGCCAAGGAAGAACTGATCGAGATGCGCGGCAAGGTGACCGAGGTCCTGCCCGACTCGCGCTACCGCGTCACACTGGAAAACGGTCACGTGCTGATCGCCTACACCTCGGGCCGGATGAAGAAGCACCACATCCGCATCCTGGCCGGCGACGCGGTGTCGCTGGAGTTGTCGGCCTACGACCTGACCAAGGGCCGCATCACCTTCCGGCACCTCGAGCGCCGCTGACGGCCGACGATCGGCGCTGAACGGCGTCGTTCTGTTGTTTGCGCTGCCCAGCGCCTGCAAAGGCGGGGCCGGTCGGCAGGCATGCCGCACAATCCGTGCATGCCTGCGAACATCGAAATCAAGGCCCGCATCGACAGCGTGGAAGCGCTGTTGCCGCTGGCGGTGGCTTTGTCCGAAGACCGTTCTGCGCAGCGCATCTTGCAGGACGACAGCTTTTTTCGCGTCGCCAGCGGCCGGCTCAAGCTGCGCGTGTTTGGCGACGGTTCGGGCGAACTGATCCACTACCAGCGCGCCGATGCACAAGGCCCCAAGTCCAGCGACTACCTGATCGCGGCAGCGCCCGAACCCGACACCCTGCGTGAACTGCTGGCCCGCGCCAATGGCCTGATGGCCCGGGTGCGCAAAGAGCGTTTGCTGGTGCTGGTAGGCCACAGCCGCATCCACCTCGACCGGGTCGAAGGCCTGGGCGACTTCCTGGAAATCGAGGTCATGCTGCAGCCCGGGCAGAGCGAGGCTGAAGGCCAGATCATTGCGCTGGATCTGATGCAGCAGTTGGGTGTGGCAGCGCAAGACCTGGTCGGCGGCGCCTATGTCGACCTGCTGGCCGCGATGGCTGCTCCTGCCCCTGCCCCGGCGCCAGCGTCGCCGACGGCATGAGCCTGCCCGCACCCGTTCTGCCGCTGTTGCAGGTGCAAAACCTGCGCGTCACCCTGAACACCCCCCGCGGCCCGGCACAGGCCCTGCGCGGGCTGGACTTTTCGCTGGCCCGAGGCGGCACGCTGGGCTTGATTGGCGAGTCGGGCTGCGGCAAGAGCCTGACCGCGCTGGCGCTGATGGGCCTGCTGCCCGAAGGTGCCCAGGTCAGCGGCTCGGTGCGCCTGGACGGCCAGGAGCTGCTGGGCATGGACGAAGATGCGTGGTGCGGCTGGCGCGGCAACCGCCTGGCCATGGTCTTCCAGGAGCCGATGACGGCACTGAACCCGCTGCACACCATCGGCGCCCAGATTGCCGAGCCCCTGCGCCTGCACCGCCGCCTGTCGGCCAGCGCGGCGCGGGCCCAGGCCCTGCGGCTGATGGAGCGGGTGCAGTTGCCGCAGGCCGCGCGGCGCCTGGACGCCTATCCGCACCAGCTCTCGGGTGGCCAGCGCCAGCGCGTGGTCATCGCCATCGCGCTGGCCTGCGGGCCGCAGTTGCTGATCGCCGACGAGCCCACCACGGCGCTGGACGTGACCATCCAGCGCGAGGTGCTGGACCTGATCGGCCAACTGGTGGCCGAGGACGGCATGGCGCTGCTGCTGATCAGCCACGACCTGGGCGTGATGGCACGCACCGTGCGCGAGCTGCTGGTGATGTATGGCGGCCTGGTGGTCGAGCAAGGCAGCACCGCCAGCGTGTTTCAGCGCCTGGCCCACCCCTACACACGCGGCCTGTTTGCGGCCCGGCCCCGGCTGGGCCTGCGCGCCCGGCGCGCCGGGCAGGCACCGGCAGCGGGTCGTCAGGGCCTGCGCCTGCCCACCATCCCCGGCCGCGTGCCCGAGTTGGCCGACCTGCCCGCCGGCTGCCCTTTTGCCGAACGCTGCCCGCTGGTGGTGACGGCCTGCGCTGTGGCGCCACCACCGCTGCTGCCGGTGGCGCCGGCCCATGCCGCCCGCTGCCTGCGGCTGGACGCACTGGACGCGCTGGCATGAACGACGTGCAGCACCAGCCCTCACCGCAGCCCTCGCTTGCGACGCCGCCGCTGCTGGTGGTGCAAGACCTGGTCAAGCATTACCGCCTGCCGCGAGAGCATCTGCTGGCCGCCGCACCCAGGGTGCAGGCGCTGCAGGGCGTGAGTTTCGAGCTGGCGGCCGGTCAAAGCCTGGGCGTGGTCGGTGAATCGGGCTCGGGCAAGAGCACGCTGGCGCGCCTGGTGATGGCGCTGGAGCCGCCCAACTCCGGTCGCGTGCTGATGGCCGGGCAGGACCTGGCCAGGCTTGACGCCGCCGCGCTGCGCCAGGCTCGGGCCGGTTTTCAAATGGTGTTTCAAGACCCGTTCGGCTCGCTCGACCCTCGGCTGACGGTGGGCCGCACCGTCGCCCAGCCCTTGCTGGCCCAGGGCCAATCTGCCGCCGTCCAGCGGGAACGGGTGGCGGCCATGCTCGACGCCGTGGGCCTGCGCGCGGCTGACGCCGGCAAATACCCGCATGAGTTCTCGGGTGGACAGCGCCAGCGCATTGCCATTGCCCGCGCGCTGGTCACCCAGCCCCGGCTGATCGTGGCCGACGAGCCGGTCAGCGCGCTGGACGTGTCGGTCCAGGCCCAGGTGCTCAACCTGATGCAGGACCTGCAGGACAGGTTGGGGGTGGCGTATCTGTTCATCAGCCACGACCTGGCGGTGGTGGACATGGTCTGCGACGAGGTGCTGGTGCTCTACCAGGGCCGGGTGGTCGAGCAGGGCAGCCCGCAGGCGCTGTTTGTGGCCGCCGCCCACCCCTACACCCGCGCACTGATGGCAGCGGTGCCGCTGGCCGAGCCGCCGTCGGCCTTGTCCCTGTCCACGCCGAGGCCCGAACCCGGCGCCATGCCAGTGCCCCTGGCGGGCGACGAGGCCGCGCTGGCCCTGCCCGGTGGCTGTGCCTTTGCGCCGCGCTGTGCCTGGCGCCAACCGCTGTGCGGGCAGCAGCGGCCTGAACTTCGCCAGGTCTCATCCGGCCACCTGGCGGCATGCCACCGAGCCCATGACATCCTGAGCCTGGGCCCGCCCACGCAGGCGGCAGAATCGCTGGCCATGGGCTGATGCCTGAACAAGCGCCGTCAACGCACACCGAAGGACCCGCACCATGACAGTCACCCGCCGTACCCTGGCCCAGGCCACCGCGCTGATGGCGCTGAGCCCCTGGGCCCTGAGCCAGGCCCAGTCCCAGCGTGGCCGCGACAGCGTGGTGCTGGGCATGGTCCTCGAGCCCACCAGCCTGGACCCGACCATGGCGCCCGCAGCGGTGATCGGCGAGGTCATGCACTACAACGTGTTCGAAGGCCTGACCAAGATCAGCTCCGCAGGATCGGTGCAGCCGCTGCTGGCGCTGGACTGGACCGGCGAGCCCGACGGCAAGACCTATACCTTCCGCCTGCGGCCGGGTGTGAAGTTCCAGGACGGCGCGCCCTTCGATGCCGCCGCGGTGAAATTCAGCTTCGACCGCGCCAAGGCACCGGACAGCACCAACAAGGCCAAGAAGGCGGTGTTCGACAACATCGCGCTGGTCAGCACGCCCGCGCCCGACGTCGTCATCCTGACACTGACCAACCCCGACGCCACGCTGCCCTTCCGCCTGGGCGAGGCCACGGCCGTGATCCTCAGCCCGGGCAGCGCCACCAATGCGGCCACGCAGCCAGTGGGCACCGGCCCGTTCAAGCTCGACAGCTGGCAGAAGGGCACGGCCATCACGCTGGTCAAGTGGGACGGCTACCGCGATGCGGCGGCCATCAAGCTGCGGCGGGCCAGCTTTCGCTTCATCAACGACAACGCGGCCCAGGTCGCTGCGCTGCTGGCCGGTGACATCGACGGCATGCCACGCTTCGGCGCGGTCGAGGCGCTGGCCCAGTTCAAGGGCAACCCGCGCTTCGTGGTCGAGCAGGGCAGCACTGCCGGCAAGGGCCTGCTGGCCATCAACAACCGACGCAAGCCGCTGGACGATGTGCGGGTGCGCCGCGCCATCAGCCACGCCATCGAACGCCAGGCCTTCATCGACGCCGTGCTGCAGGGCCTGGGCCGGCCCATCGGCAGCCATGCCGCGCCCACCGACGTGGGCTATGTCGACCTGACCGGGCTCTACCCCTTCAGCCCGGACAAGGCGCGCGCGCTGCTCAAGGAGGCCGGCGTGGCCTCGCCGCTGAACCTGACGCTGACCTGTCCGCCGCCGAACTACGCCCGCAAGGGCGGCGAGGTGGTGGCCGCCATGCTGGCCAAGGTCGGCATCAACGCCAAGATCGAGAACGTGGAATGGGCGCAGTGGCTGTCGGGCCCGTTCAAGGGCCAGTTCGACCTGACGCTGATCAACCATGTCGAGCCCTTGGACTATGTGCAGTACGCCAACCCCGACTACTACTGGGGCTACCGCAGTGCGGCCTTCGACGCGCTGGTGAAAAAGCGCGCCGAGGCGCCTCGCGGTGCGCCGCAGCTCAAGCTCTACGGTGACATCCAGCGCCAGCTCGCCGCCGACGCAGTCAACGCCTGGATCTTCAACCCGGCCCAGGTCTCGGTGGCGCGGCGTGGCCTGAAGGGCCTGTGGAACAGCTCGCCGATCTTTGCCAACGAC
>JANMZX010000199.1:0-11833 GCA_031383745.1 Rhodoferax sp.
TCACGAAACGCGCCGAGGCTTCAGGAGCGGCCGATGATGGCGGCGGTCGCCATCAGATCATCGAGCAGCGCCATCGACACCTGGCCCGACACCGAATACGGGTCAAGCTCGGGCTTTTCGGAGTATTTGAGCAGGATGGAATGGTTGAGTTTTTGCAGGTTGACCTGCCCCATCGTCCAGCCGCTGAAACGCCGCTCGGTGATTTCTTCGTACAGCAGCAGCGCCACGTCCGAATGGCGCGCGTCGCGCTGGATATGTCCATACAGCTCGTTGACCGCCATGCGGCCGCCCTCGATGGCCTGCAGGAAAATACCGCCGCCGTAGCAAAGAATGCCGGTGATGCCGCAGGTCGGGTTGTACTGGCGCGACTGGGCCAGGATCGCGTCGATGGCCTCGGGCCGGGTGTCGAGCGCCCGGCTGGCGTAAAGCAAACGAACCAGCATCGGATCAGCCTTTTTTCGGAATCAGTGACAAAAACTCGCGCCGCAGATTGGGGTCTTTCAGGAAGACGCCGCGCATCACGGAATTGATCATCTTGCTGTCCATGTCCTTCACGCCGCGCCAGGCCATGCAGTAGTGGCTGGCCTCCATCACGATGGCCAGGCCATCGGGCTGCGTCTTGTCCATGATGAGATCGGCCAGCTGCACCACGGCCACTTCCTGGATCTGCGGCCGGCCCATGACCCATTCGGCCAGGCGGGCGTACTTGGACAGGCCAATCACATTGGTGTGCTCGTTGGGCATGACGCCGATCCAGATCTTGCCGATGACCGGGCAGAAGTGGTGGCTGCAGGCGCTGCGCACCGTGATCGGCCCGACGATCATCAGCTCGTTGAGGTGCTCGGCGTTGGGGAATTCGGTGATGGCCGGGCCGCGCACGTAGCGGCCGCGAAACACCTCGTTCACATACATCTTGGCGACCCGGCGCGCGGTGTCGTCGGTGTTGTGGTCGTTGGCGGTGTCGATGACGAGGCTGCTCAGCACGCCGCGCATCTTGGTCTCCACCTCGTCGAGCAGGAGTTCGAGTTCGCCCGGTTCGACGAACTCCGCGATGTTGTCGTTGGCGTTGAAGCGCTTGCGTGCTGCCAGCAGGCGCTCACGGATCTTCACCGAAACTGGCGTGCCTTCGTCTGCTTCGCTTGCAATCATGGTGGTAGGGGTCGGCATTAACATGGAATCATCCTAACAGCGTTTTCACTGTGTGGTCTTGCAGCGGCCGGCGCCGCGATGCGGCATGTCGCAGTGCAGCGTCAATAGCGCCGGCCCATCAGGAACAGGCTCAGGCGCATCACACCGTAGGCCAGGCGGTCGAGTACGCGCTGGCGCCACGGCCGGTTCGCGAATGCCCGCGCGTCCAGTGACTGCCCGCACTGGGCCATGGCGGTTTCCAGGCGCGCGCGCAGGTCGCGCGCAAACACCTCGTCATCCACCACGATATTGGCCTCGCGCGCCAGCAGCAGGCTCAAGGGGTCGAGGTTGGACGAGCCCACGGTGGCCCAGTGCATGTCGACCACGGCCACCTTGGCATGCAGGAAACTCGCGGCATATTCGTGGATTTCAACCCCGGCGGCCAGCAAGGCGCCATACACCGGCCGCGCCGCGTGGAACTGCATGAAATACTCGTAGCGCCCCTGCAGCAGCAGGCGCACGCGCACACCACGCCGTGCTGCCCGCACCAGTGCGCGGCGCAGGCTGGCACCCGGCAGGAAATAGGCGTTCGCAACCACCACTTCCTGGCGTGCGGACCCGATGGCATCGAGGTAGGCGTGCTCGATCTTGCGCCGGTTGCGCAGGTTGTCGCGCAACACCAGTCGCGCGCGCGCGCCGCGTGTGCCGGCGCCCGAGGGCAGCCATGATGCCCTGCCGTTGGACGGATCGGTCGCCGACTCCCGGCCAGCCAATGCCTTGCGCAGCGAGGCCTGCAACTCGCGCCAGACGGCGGGGAACTCGCGGGCGTTGACATCCGAGGCCAGCTGCAGGCGCCACCAGAACTGCGCCATCGTCTCCCGTACTTCATGCACCAGCGGGCCGGTGACCCGCAGCGCGAAATCGAGCCGCGGCTCGCCCAGGGTGCCATGGTTCGGATCGACGAAGTCATCGAGCACATTGATGCCGCCGCAAAAGGCGACCTGGCCATCGACCACACACAGCTTGCGGTGCAGGCGCCGCCAGCGGCTCGGAATGAACACGCCCAGGCGCCCCAGCGGCGAGAAGATGTGCCAGGACACACCGTGGCTGTCGAACTGCGCGGCCCATTCGAGTGGCAACCGGGGCGTACCCACGCCGTCCATGGTCAGGAACACCGCCACGCCACGCGCGGCAGCCCCGACCAGCGCCTGCGCCACGCGGGTGCCCGACGGATCGAGGTGAAAGATGTAGGTCTCCAGCCGGACCTCATGCTGGCTGTCGCCGATCGCCTGGATCAGGGAATCGAAATAGGCCTGCCCGCCCTGCAGCAATTCGACCTGGTGTCCACCGCGCAACGGAAGCATGCACCAGGCCTGGCCGGTCAGGCCGGCAGCGAGAACTCGGCGATCAGCGGAAGGTGGTCCGACATGCGCCACCAGGTCCGGCCCCGCAGCACCTGCACACCGACCGGGTGCAGCCCACGCGCGAACACATGGTCGAGCTGCACCAGCGGCAGGCGGGCCGGAAAGGTGGCCTGGCGCTCGCCGTCAAAGGCGTGCAGACCGATCTGCGCGAGCTCGCGCGCCACGATCGCGCGGCCCTCGTTGAAATCGCCAGCCACCAGCACCGGCGCGCCCGCGGGAATCTCGCGCTCGATATACCGCCGCAGCTGCGCCAGCTGGCGCAGGCGGCTCGGGCGGATCAAACCCAGGTGGACCACCACCACATGCACCGGGCAGTCGTGCACCAGCAGCTCCGAATGCAGCAGCCCGCGCTGTTCGAAGCGGTGGTCGGACATGTCTTCGTGCTGGTGGTCGAGCACCGGCCAGCGCGACAGCAGCGCATTGCCGTGCTCTCCATGCCGGGTGTATGCATTGGTGCGGTACACCGCCTGGTAGCCGTCGGGTGCGAGGAAATCCGCCTGCGGAAGTTCCGGCCAATGCGTGAAGTAACGCGCCTCGCCGCGATTCACCTTGCGCACCTCCTGCAGGCACACCAAGTCGGCATCGAGCTGCTCGATGGCCAGCCCCAGATTGTGGATTTCCAGGCGCCGGCGCGGGCCCACGCCCTGGACCCCCTTGTGGATGTTGTAGGTGGCAACGCGCAAGGTGTTCATGCGGTCGCCGCCCGCGACAACATGCGCGGCAGCATCAGGATGGCTTCGGCGTTCGACGGGGAGAAACAGGCCTCGGCAGCCTCGCGCCAGGGCAGCCACCGGCTGGCCGTGTGTTCACGCGGGTTCAACCTGACCGGTGTGCCAGCCGGCACCTGGAGCGAAAAAAGGTGCTCCGTGTTGCGGTCGACACCGGGCGCGTAGCGATACCGCCAACGCGGGTAGATCTCGTAGATGTTTTCCAGATGCCAGTCCAGCAGCTGCGGCGCGAGCGCTGTGCCTCCGCGGCAATCGATGCCGGTCTCCTCGAATACCTCGCGCCCGGCCGTGATCGCGAACGGCTCCTGCTCGGCATCCTTGCTGCCTGTCACCGACTGCCAGAAATCGGCCGCATCGGCGCGCCGTATCAACAGCACGTCAAGCGCTGGCGTGTGGATCACGACCAGCACCGATTGCGGAACCTTGACGGCTCGGGTCATGGCGAAAGGCCGGTCCGGCGCCGGGGCGCTTCACGCCGGCGCCACCGTCCTCAGCCGGATATGCAATTCGCGCAGCTGCTTTTCGTCCACCGGCGAAGGCGCGTTCGTCAGCAGGCACTGCGCGCGCTGTGTCTTGGGGAAGGCGATCACGTCGCGGATCGAATCGGCACCGGTCATCAGCGTGACGATGCGGTCCAGCCCGAATGCCAGGCCGCCGTGCGGTGGCGCGCCGTACTGCAGCGCGTCCAGCAGGAAACCGAATTTCAATTGAGCGTCGTCTGGCGTGATCTTGAGTGCGTCGAACACTTTCTTTTGCACGTCGGCACGGTGGATACGCACCGAGCCGCCGCCCATCTCCCAGCCGTTGAGCACCATGTCATAGCCCTTGGAGAGGCATTTCTCGGGCGCCGACACCATCCAGTCCTCATGGCCGTCCTTGGGCGCCGTGAAGGGGTGGTGCGTGGCGGTGTGGCGTTGCGCCTCCTCGTCGAATTCGAACATCGGAAAGTCGACCACCCACAGGGGCCGCCAGCCAGCCTCGAACAGGCCGTTGCCACGGCCAAACTCGCTGTGCCCGATCTTCACACGCAAGGCGCCGATGGCGTCGTTGACGATCTTGGCCTTGTCGGCGCCGAAGAACAGCAGGTCGCCATCCCGGGCGCCGGTGCGCGCCAGTACCTCGGTGAGTGCGCGGTCGTGCAGGTTCTTGACGATCGGGCTCTGCAAGCCCGGCCAGCGGGCGGCCTTCTCGCCGGCGCCAGTTGCCGCCTCGTTCACCTTGATGTACGCCAGGCCCTTGGCGCCGTAGATCTTCACGAACTCGGCATAGGCGTCTATTTCGCTGCGCGTCAAGCCGCCAGTCTCGCGGGCGCCACCCGGCACCCGCAACGCCACCACGCGGCCGCCCTTGGCATTGGCCGCGCCGGAGAACACCTTGAAGTCCACATCGGTCATGAGGTCGGTGACCTCGGTGAATTCCATCTTCACGCGCAGATCCGGCTTGTCCGAGCCATACCGGTGCATGGCTTCCGAGTAGGGCATGACCGGGAACGCGCCCAGGTCGACACCCATCGTGTTGCGGAACACAGTGGTGATCATGGCCTGGGTGATCGCGCGGATCTCCTCTTCCTCCATGAACGAGGTTTCGATATCGATCTGCGTGAATTCGGGCTGCCGGTCGGCGCGCAGGTCTTCATCACGGAAACATTTGGTGATCTGGTAGTACCTGTCGTAGCCCGCCACCATCAGCAACTGCTTGAACAACTGCGGCGACTGCGGCAGGGCAAAGAAGTAGCCGTCATGGACGCGGCTCGGTACCAGGTAGTCCCGCGCGCCTTCGGGCGTGGACTTGGTCAGCATCGGCGTTTCGATGTCGATGAAACCATGGGCATCCAGAAACTTGCGCACCTCCATCGTCACGCGGTAGCGCAGGCGCAGGTTGTTCTGCATGTAGGGCCGGCGCAGGTCGAGCACGCGGTGGGTCAGGCGCGTGGTCTCGCTGAGGTTGTCGTCGTCGAGCTGGAACGGCGGCGTGACGGAGGGGTTGAGCACGATGAGTTCATGGCACAACACCTCGACCTTGCCGCTGCGCAGGTTGTCGTTGGTGGTGCCGTCGGGGCGGGCGCGCACCAGTCCGCGCACCTGGATGCAGAACTCGTTGCGCAGGCCTTCGGCGCGCGCGAACATCTCGGCGCGGTCCGGGTCGCACACCACCTGCACATAGCCCTCGCGGTCACGCAGGTCGACGAAGATCACACCGCCGTGGTCGCGCCGGCGGTTGACCCAGCCGCACAGGGAAACGGTTTGGCCCAGCAGGGCTTCGGTCACCAGACCGCAATATTCGGAACGCATGGCCATAGTCAACTTTCAGGCGGCCGGATCGGTATCCGGCACAAACAACACAACAATCACTTGGCGCCCAGGAAGCGCGGTGCGGGCGTCGGGGCGACCGCACCCATGGAAATCACATAGGTCAGGGCTTCGTCGACACTCATGTCCAGCTCGATCACTTCCGAGCGTGGCAGCATCAGGAAGAACCCGCTGGTCGGGTTGGGCGTGGTCGGCACGTACACACTCACGTAGTCAGGCCCCAGATGCGAGGCGACCTCGCCCGCCGGGGTGCCGGTCTGGAACGCGACCGTCCAGGAGCCGGCACGCGGATACTGGATCAGCATCGCTTTGCGAAACGCGTTGCCATCACTGGAGAAAAGCGTGGTGGAGAGTTTCTTGACGCTGGTGTAGATCGACTTGAAGATCGGGATGTTGGCGAACAGCCGGTCCCATTGCCGGACCCACCACCGTCCTGCCACGTTGGACACCAGGGCCCCGGTGAACAGCAGGGTCAGGAAGACCAGGATCACGCCCAGGCCATGGATCGAGCGCATGCGGTCGATCACCGGGCTCTGCCCGCTGGGCAGGAAGGCCTCCAGGCCCGACAGCACACCGGCAAAAATGCCGTCGAGCAGCCCCACCAGCCACAACATCACCCACACGGTGATGGCCAGCGGCAGCCACACCAGCAGCCCGGTGATCAGGTACTTCTTGATCGGCATGGTAGTCAGGCGGGATGTCGTGGTTCAGGCGCCGGAGGCCGGCGGGCTTGCATCGGCCTTCTTGGCCGGGCCGGGATCGGGTTTCTTGGCCTCGGAACCGGTATCGGGTTTGGCGTCGGGTTTGGCGTCGGGCTTCGCGTCACCGCCTTCGGCAGGTTTGTCGCCTGCCGCCGGTGCCGGCGCGCCGCTGCCCTTGAAGTCGGTGGCGTACCAGCCCGAGCCCTTGAGCTGGAAGCCCGCTGCCGTCAGTTGCTTCTTGAACGCCGGCGCGCCACACGAAGGGCAGTCGGACAAGGGCGCGTCGGAGAGCTTCTGCAGCACGTCCTTGGCAAAGCCGCAGGAATCACATTTGTAGGCGTAGATGGGCATGGTGCTGGGGGGTGGTTCTTGCGAATTGCAAAAACCTTCAATTATAGAGAGGCGGCGCGTGGCCGCGCAGCGCTAGAAGATCCGGATGCGCACAATGAACTGCATGGCCACCAGTCCGAGCGCAAAACCGACGCCGCCGTAGACCAGGCCCTGCAGCAGGCGGTTGGTGCGCCGCTGCTCCACCAGCAACTCGTCGAGTTCGCGCTTGAGCCCATTGGGCCGCTGCCGCAGGAAATCGTGCAGCAGCCGCGGCAGCTCGGGCACGAGCTTGGCATACCGCGGCGCCTCTTCCTTGAGCTGGTCCCACAGTTTCTGCGGCCCGACCTGATCGATCATCCAGGTCTCCAGGAATGGCTTGGCGCTGTTCCAGAGGTCCAGGTCCGGATCGAGCTCCCGCCCGAGGCCTTCGATGTTGAGCAGGGTCTTCTGCAGCAGCACGAGCTGCGGCTGGATTTCGACGTGAAACCGGCGCGAGGTCTGAAACAGCCGCATCAGCACCATGCCGAGCGAGATTTCCTTCAGCGGCCGGTCGAAATAGGGCTCGCACACGGACCGCACCGCGCCCTCGAGTTCGTCCACCCGGGTGCCGGGCGGCACCCATCCGGACTCGATGTGCAGCTCGGCGACCCGCTTGTAATCGCGTCGGAAGAACGCGGTGAAGTTCTGCGCCAGGTATTCCTTGTCGGACTCGGTGAGCGTGCCCACGATGCCGAAGTCCAGCGAGATGTACCGCCCGAAGGTCGCCGGGTCGACGCTGACCTGGATGTTGCCGGGGTGCATGTCGGCGTGGAAGAACCCGTCGCGAAATACCTGCGTGAAAAACAGGGTGACGCCGTCGCGGGCCAGCTTGGGGATGTCGACCCCGGCTTCGCGCAGGCGGGCGACCTGGCTGATGGGAATGCCCCGCATGCGCTCCATCACGATCACATCGGGGCTGCAGTAGTCCCAGTACATCTCAGGGATCAGTACCAGGTCCAGGCCGGCCATGTTCCGGCGCAACTGCGCGGCGCAGGCGGCCTCGCGCACCAGATCGAGTTCGTCGTGCAGGTACTTGTCGAATTCGGCCACCACCTCGCGTGGCTTGAGCCGCTTGCCGTCGGCCGACAGGCTCTCGACCCAGCCCGCCATCATCCGCATCAGGCCCAGATCCTTCTCGATGGCGGGCAACATGCCAGGCCTCAGCACCTTGACCGCGACGTCGCGCTCCCGCCCGGTGCGGTCCTTGAGCACGGCGAAATGCACCTGGGCGATGGAGGCACTTGCCACCGGCTCGCGCTCGAACGACGAAAAGATCTCGCCAATCGGCTTGCGGAATGCGCGCTCGATCGAGGCCACCGCAATATCCGAACCGAATGGCGGCACGCGGTCCTGCAGGCGGGCCAGTTCGTCGGAAATATCGACTGGCAGCAGGTCGCGCCGGGTGGACAGCACCTGCCCGAATTTCACGAATATCGGCCCCAGGCTTTCGAGGGCCTGGCGCAAGCGCTGCCCGCGCGGCGCATCCAGCCTGCGGCCGACCGAGACGACACGCGCCAGCACACGCAGCCAAGGCTTGTCAAAACTGTTCAGGAACAGCTCATCGAGTCCGAAGCGCAACACCACCCATGCGATGAAGAACCCGCGGAACAGACGCCTCATGGCGTGGCGCCGGGCGGGGTGGTGCCGGGTACCTTGCCGGCGCCCGCAAACCTGCGTACCGCGTCCATCATGCGGCCGGCGACCTGGCCCAGCGTGTGCGCCGGGCCGTCCCCGATGATGCGCGACAGGTCGTCTTCGATATCCCAGCGCACATTGTCAACTAGCCAGTTGACGTCGGCTGCGAGTTGTACGTCGCCTTCGATACGTACAGGTGGCCGGTCGCCGCGCACCAGGGTCTGCAGGATGGAACTGGCGGACCCATCCACCAGTGTCAGGCTCAGCTGGGGCGTAGCCCCGGGCGCGGCCAGGTCCAGCAGGCCCGCGGGCGTGACCAGGAACCCCATCGAAAACGGCTGCCACTGGAACAGCAACACACTGCCCTTTTGCCGTGCGAGCCGCTCGGTGGCCGCCTGTTCCTGCATCAACACATGGTTGAGCAGCAGCACGATGCGCCGCTGTGCCTCATCCACCGCCCAGGGCGGTGGGGGAACGCGAGTGAAGAGTTGCCGGGCGAGGGTCTCGACCAATTGAAACGGGGACTGTATTGCCATAGACCCCGATTATTCCCGCAATCACCGCGCCCGACGCGCGCGGTAGTGAAGGGTGCCCCTACTGCAGGGCCTGTACACCCGCCACCAGCCAACCGCTGGAGCCGGATTTGGGTTTGGTCATGTTCCAGACTTCGCGGAATGGCCTGGGTCCGGCCGAGGCGTCTTCGCGGATCATTCCGGAAAACTCCACGCTGGCCATGTAGTCGCCGCCCAGGTCCTCGATACCGAGCAGGCTGGCGTCGATCATCACGACGTCGGTATGGTTCGCAGGGCCGCCGGTGTGGGCCTCGCGGTCCGCCAGCTGGGCCCTGATTTCACC
Organism: Rhodoferax sp.; assembly: GCA_031383745.1. Classification (GTDB taxonomy): domain Bacteria; phylum Pseudomonadota; class Gammaproteobacteria; order Burkholderiales; family Burkholderiaceae_C; genus CAISIP01. The sequence goes on from JANMZX010000199.1 coordinate 9,150, forward strand.
GAGCATGTCATCGGTCATCATGGCGCGCAGGGACTGGATGTCGGACTTGTCCCAGGCGGCCTGCAAGGTCACGAAATTGTTCTTGGCAGCCTTGAGGAAACCCTCCGAATCGAAGCCCTCCGGTACACCCCAGTTCTGGGAGCCGGACAACGCAGACCCGATCATGGAACGCGACGTGGACGTGTTGCCCAACGGTTCCAGCGCCGCCATGGCGCTACTGCGTTCCCAGGGACGGGCCGACGCGTCGTTGCCGACATTTTCCGGTCGGTAGGGCTTGGGTTCCAACGCTGGTGCGCCACCCGCGCCCTGGAAAGCGAACGGTGTAGTGCCGGAAGACGCCGACGCGTTGCGGCGACTGCGCATGAACCAGCCTACCGCCATCATCACCGCCAGCGCCAGCAGGGCGAACATGAGCACCTGGCCGAATGCCTCTCCCAGGCCCAGCGAGTGCGCCAGCCAGGCCAGGCCCAGGCCAGCCGCCAGGCCGCCCAGCATGGCGCCCCAGGGCCGCTTGGGCGCCGCGGCGGCAGGTGGTGCAGCGGGCGCCGCAGGTTTGGCCGCCGCGTTGGTGGCGCCTTGTGCCGGACCGGACGGCGCCTGTGGTGATGCCTCGCGCTGTGTCACATTGCCGGACTGCTTGCCGACCGATCGGCCGCCACCCAGTCGCGCCGCATCCGCCCCCAGGCTCGTCAGAGTCAGCATCACCGCCGCGGCCAAAGTCCAGTATTTCATACAAGCTCCTGAAGCGCAGACTCGCTGCGAAACGCCATTGATTCCTGCCCCGTCAGCATTTGATTCCAACATGCAACGCCACCATGCCGCCGGTGAGGTTGTGGTAATCCACATGACCAAAGCCACTATTGACCATCAGGGTTTTGAGTTCCTCCTGGCCGGGATGCATGCGGATCGACTCGGCAAGGTAGCGGTAGCTGGCCTCGTCCTTGGCCACCCACCGCCCGAGTTGTGGCAGCACCTTGAAAGAGTACCAGTCGTAGGCCTTCTCGAGCGGCTTGGCCACGCGTGAGAACTCCAGTACCAGCAACTTGCCGCCGGGCTTGAGGACGCGGCACATCTCGGCCAGCGCAATGTCCTTGTGCGTCATGTTGCGCAATCCGAACGCGACACTGACCACATCGAACTGCCCGGACGTGAACGGGAGTTTTTCACCGTCGCACACGGCGACGTCCAGTGCATACCCGGCGTCCAGCAGACGGTCGCGGCCGTGGCGCAGCATGGCCTCGTTGATGTCGGTCAGCACCACCCGACCGTTGCGACCGACCCGGCGGGCAAATGCAAGCGCCAGATCCCCGGTACCACCCGCAATGTCGAGCACCTGCGCACCCTCGCGCACGTTGGCCACCATGACCGCATACGCCTTCCACGCGCGGTGCAGGCCGGCTGACATCAGGTCATTCATCACATCGTATCTGGGAGCCACCGAATCGAACACGCCACGAACCCGGCGGGCCTTGTCGGCCTCGTCAACGGATTCATAACCAAAATGCGTGGTGCTCATGGCCGTCAATGCTAGTCCGGAAAATGGCCGGTCCCCGGCAAACCCGGCAAAGTGGCGGGGAATCTGTGGCGATTTTGATGAAATGCCGCGGTCACGGGCGTGCCGCGACGCCCGCCCGCGTCAATGGCTGGCGCAACCGTGGCCTGCGGCCTGCGGCATGTCGGCATCGCGATCGACGCCTGCAGCTTCCAGGCGCGATGCGTACTGGGCCCAGAGGTCCTTCTCACGCGACCCGAGGAAATACAGGTAGTCCCAGGAATAGATCCCGGTGTCGTGACCGTCCGAAAAGCGCGGTTGCACGGCGTAGTTGCCGACCGGCTCGAGCGCCTCCAGATCGACCCCGCGCTTGCCGGTCTGCAGCACCTCCTGCCCCGGTCCGTGTCCCTGGACTTCGGCGGACGGAGAATAGATCCGCATCAGTTCGAATGGGATGCGAAACGATGCGCCGTCGGAAAAGCTGACTTCCAGCACCCTGGACTGGCCGTGCACCGTGATCGACTGGGGGGTGGGTGTATCCGGTTTCAGACCTGCCATGGCGTTGTGACTCCTGTTGTGGCGAACCGCGACGTTACACCAATACCCGCTCGATGCCGCCGGCGTTGGCGACAGCCACATAGTCCTCCAGCCACTTCGGCCCGAGAATGCGGCTGGCCATCTCCACGACGATGTAGTCGGCTTGCAGCAGGCCGTTCTGCAAATCGTCTCCGTAGCGCGTCAAGCCCTGCAGGCAACTCGGGCAGGAGGTGAGGATCTTGATGTCGGCCTGCGGCCCGACGGCACCGGTCTGCCGCAACCTGGCAGCGTCGCCACGGAGTTCCTCTTCCTTGCGAAACCGGATCTGGGTCGAGATGTCAGGCCGTGTCACGCCCAGGGTTCCGCTTTCGCCGCAGCAGCGCTTGCTTTCCAGCACGTTGCCGGGGTTGTCCCCGCCGACGAGTGCCTTGACCGTCTTCATCGGCTCCTGCAGCTTCATCGGGCTGTGGCAGGGGTCGTGGTACAGGTAGGCTCCGGCGGACGCCGCGTCCAGGCGGATCCCCTTCTCGAGCAGGTATTCGTGGATGTCGATGATCCGGCAGCCGGGGAAGATATCCTCGAACTTGTAGCCCTGCAGCTGGTCGTAGCAGGTGCCGCAGCTCACCACCACGGTGCGGATGTCGAGGTAGTTCAG
>JANMZX010000220.1:0-14824 GCA_031383745.1 Rhodoferax sp.
TACCTGGAAGAGTGGCTCAGCCACCACAAGCGCTGAGACCGGGCCGATGTTCGAGTTGAGCCTGCAGGTGCCCCAGGACGAGCTGGAAAACGTGTCCGATGCGCTGGAAGCCCTGGAGGCACTCAGCGTCAGTGTCGAGGACGCCGATGCCCTGACCGACGCCGAACAGGCCTTGTTCGGCGAACCAGGCATGGTTCCGGCGCAGATCGGCTGGCGCCACTCGCGGGTGCGCGCGCTGTTTGCCACCCGGGCGCTGGCCCAGGAGGCCGCCGACCTGCTGGTGGTGCAGGAATTCTTTGCGCAAAGCAGCCTCGGCGGTATCAGCACGGTGCCGGAGCAGGACTGGGTGCGCCTGACCCAGTCGCAGTTTGCGCCAGTGCCCATCACACCCGATTTCTGGATCGTGCCGACCTGGCACGTGCCCCCGGCCGGCGCGCGCCAGGTGATCCGGCTTGACCCGGGCCTGGCGTTCGGCACCGGCACACACCCCACGACCGGCATGTGCCTGCAATGGATCGCGCAGGGACACGGCGAGGCAGCCCTGGGTCGCGTGCTCGATTACGGCTGCGGGTCGGGCATCCTGGCGATTGCGGCAGCGATGTTCGGCGCCGACGCCGTGGATGCGGTCGATATCGACGCGGCGGCAGTCGAAGCGGCGGCGCAGAACGCGGCGTCCAACGGCGTCGCGATCCAGTGCGGCCTGCCCGACCTGTGCACCGGGAGCTACACCACGGTGCTGGCGAACATACTGGCCACGCCGCTCAAGGTTCTGGCGCCGCTGCTGTGCGCCCGTGTCGAGCCAGGTGGGCACCTGGTACTGGCCGGTATCCTGGAGCGTCAGGCGGAGGAACTGGCCCAGGCCTACGCACCGTACGCGAGGCTCGCGGTTGCCGCGTCCAGGGACGGTTGGGTCCTGATGACCGCGCGTCTCTGACGCGCACGACCGCACCACTACAATCGCCCGGCGATGAGTCTGATCACACGATGCCCGGCTTGCGACACGATGTTCAAGGTCGTGCCCGATCAGCTCCGCATTTCCGAAGGCTGGGTTCGCTGTGGCCAGTGCAGCGAGATCTTCAACGCATCGCAGCATCTGTTGACGCCGCCGGGGCAAGCCCCCGAACCTGCACCACAGCCGGCCCCATCCGCGCCGCCTGCCGGTCCGCCACCGGCGCCCGTGGGCTTCGCACCGTCCGCACCGGTTAGTTTCACGCCGGCGGGGATGTCGACGACGACCGCGCAGCAGCCGGACCAAGTACTGCCTGAACCAGCCCCGGGCCCGGTCGCGGACATCCCGTCGCCGGCCGGCGCGCCGACCCAGCGTGAGCCGCATTGGGCAGACCCTGTGGCCGACGCCGAACCAGCCGCCGCCCCCGTTGCCCCGACCACCCTTGCAGATGCTTCCATCGGCAAATCCGAGCCGGCGCCGGACACCGAGCCATGGCCCCAACAGGCGGTTGCCGCTGCAGAGCCGGACGTCTCGTTCCTGCGTTCCGAGGGCTCGGCCGACGCGTTCTGGAAACGCCGCCCGGTGCGCATTGCCCTCGTGCTGCTGGCCATCGCACTGGCCGCCGCGCTGGCAGCCCAGATCCTGCTGCAGGAACGCAACCGGATCGTGCAGATCGAGCCCGCGACACGTCCCGTGCTGGCAGCCCTGTGTGCGTTGGCCCGGTGCGAACTGGGGGCCCTGAAACAGATCGACTCGATCGTGATCGACAGCTCCTCGTTCGGCCGGGTGCGCGCCGACAACTACCGGCTCGGATTTGCGCTGCGCAATACCGCGCCGATCGATGTCGCCATGCCGGCGATCGAACTCTCTCTGACCGACACGCAGGACCAGGCCGTGATCCGGCGGGTCATCCGCCCGGACGAATTCGGCGCACCGACACCCGTGCTCGCCGCGGGCTCCGACTGGAGCGCCAGCGTGAACCTGAGCGTCAGGTCAGCCAGCAACTCCGAACGCATCGCCGGTTACCGCCTGCTTGCCTTCTATCCCTGACTCTCACCCCCTCCTGACCAAGACACTCCATGGCATCCATCATCTGCGGCTCGCTGGCCTTCGACACCATCATGAATTTCGAGGGTCGTTTTGCGCAGCAGATCATGCCCGACCAGTTGCACATCCTGAACGTGTCGTTCCTGGTGCCATCGCTGAGGCGGGACTTCGGCGGATGCGCGGGCAACATCGCCTACGCGCTCAAGCTGCTCGGCGGTACACCGCTGCCCATGGCCACCATCGGCCAGGACGGCGGGGGCTACCTCGAACGGCTCGCCGGGCAGGGCATCAGCTGCGAGTTCGTGCGCACGATCGCCGATACCTACACCGCGCAGGCGATGATCATCACCGACATCGACAACAACCAGATCAACGGGTTCCATCCCGGCGCCATGGAGCAGGCGTGGCAGAACCGCATCGAGGCGCGCAGCGACATCCGGCTGGGCATCATTGCGCCCGACGGGCGCGACGCCATGGTGCAGCATGCCGAACAGTTCGCGGCGGCCGGCATCCCGTTCGTGTTCGATCCGGGCCAGCAGCTGCCACGTTTCGACGGTGCGGAACTGCGCAATTTCGTCGGCCAGGCGACATGGGTCGCGGTGAACGACTACGAAGGCAAGATGCTCAGCGACCGCACCGGCTGGGACAACGCCGAGATATCGCGCCGGGTCAAGGGGCTGATCGTCACGCTCGGCGCGGAGGGCAGTGAAGTCTGGGTCGACGGGCACAAGACGCATGTGCCGGCGGTAACCGCGGCGGCCGTGGTGGACCCGACCGGTTGCGGTGACGCCTACCGCGGCGCCCTGCTGTTTGGCCTGGAGAACGGCTGGTCACTGGAACGTTGCGCCGCACTGGGCAACCACCTGGGGTCGGTCAAGATCGCGCAGCGCGGGCCGCAGAACTACCAGTTTGCCTTGTCCGACGCGCGCCTGACGGCATGAAAAAAAGCCCGGGGCCTTGCGGCACCGGGCTTGACTAACCAACCACTGTCGCCGCCTAGGGCTTGCTGGCTGTTGGAAACGGCCAGGCCGCCTGCGGGTTCAGGGTTGTCTGAGCTGCAGGGGCTGCGGGTGCAGCGGGGGCAGGCGCTGCGGGGGCAGCGGGTGCTTTCGCGGCTTTCTTCGCGGCCGGCTTCTTGGCTGCTTTCTTGGCTGCGGGCTTCTTGGCTGCGGGCTTCTTGGCGGCAGCGGCCTTCTTGGCCGGCGCAGCTTTCTTCGCCGCTACCTTCTTGGCCGGGGCGGCTTTCTTCGCAGCTGCCTTCTTCGCAGGTGCAGCCTTCTTGGCCGGGGCCGCTTTCTTGGCTGGTGCCGCCTTCTTAGCTGCGGCTTTCTTGGCCGGTGCGGCCTTTTTCGCTGGTGCGGCCTTCTTGGCCGGTGCAGCCTTCTTCGCTGGTGCGGCCTTCTTTGCGGCCGGTTTTTTTGCAGTTGCCATCATTTTCTCCTTGATCAAGTAACAAAGAGCACTTCATGCGAGTTGGAGTGCATGAAGCGATTCATGGTGTTGGGTTGAATCCCAGCACCATGAACTCGGTGACACACACCGACGGCGCATCCCCTGATGCGCGCCGCAGTGTGTGAAATTGGTGAAGCCGTGAACATCTGTTGCGCCTAGTCCCAGGAAAGAGCACCACCCGACTGGTACTCGATCACACGGGTCTCGAAGAAGTTGCGTTCCTTCTTCAGGTCGATCATCTCGCTCATCCACGGGAACGGGTTTTCCTCATTGGGGAACAAGGCCTCCAGGCCGATCTGTGTGGCGCGGCGGTTGGCGATGTAGCGCAGGTAACCCTTGAACATCGATGCGTTCATGCCCAGCACGCCGCGGGGCATGGTGTCCTCTGCGTATTTGTATTCGAGCTCGACCGCCTGCGCGAACAGTGTGTTGATCTCGGCCTTGAAGGCCGGTGTCCACAGCAGCGGGTTCTCGAGCTTGATCTGGTTGATAAGGTCGATGCCGAAATTGCAGTGCATGGATTCGTCGCGCAGGATGTACTGGTACTGCTCGGCAGCCCCGGTCATCTTGTTCTGCCGGCCCAGCGCGAGGATCTGCGTGAAACCCACGTAGAAAAACAGGCCTTCCATCAGGCAGGCGAACACGATCAGGGACTTCAGCAGCTTCTGGTCGTTCTCGAGCGTGCCGGTCTTGAAATGCGGATCGGTCAGTGTCTCGATGAACGGGATCAGGAACTGGTCCTTGTTGCGGATCGACTCGACCTCGTTGTAGGCGCTGAAAATCTCGCCTTCGTCGAGGCCCAGCGACTCGACGATGTACTGGTAGGCGTGCGTATGGATGGCTTCCTCGAACGCCTGGCGCAACAGGAACTGCCTGCACTCGGGTGCCGTGATGTGGCGGTAGCTGCCCAGCACGATGTTGTTGGCGGCCAGGGAGTCGGCTGTCACGAAGAAGCCGAGGTTGCGCTTGATGATGCGACGCTCGTCGTCGGTGAGTCCGTTGGGGTCTTTCCACAACGCGATGTCGCGCGTCATGTTGACCTCCTGTTGCATCCAGTGGTTGGCGCAGCTCGCCAGGTATTTCTCCCACGCCCACTTGTACTTGAACGGCACCAGCTGGTTGACGTCGGTCTGCCCGTTGATGATGCGCTTGTCGGCGGCACGTACACGGCGCGGGGGAACGACTGCAGGCGCAATCACCCGCTGCGCGCCATCGTGCAGCGTGCGGATTTCAGGTGCGTTTGGAGGTGGGTCCATCAGGCGGCTTCCGGAGGAGCCGCGGGTCAAAGGCGTTGGCGATGTGGGCTTGACTTCTTCGTCCCAGGTCAGCATAGATGGTTCCAATCAGCGAATTATGAGAGCAGCAACGTGAAATGAAAAGTGTTCATTCACATCGCCGCGATTTTGTGTTGTTCAATTACATCGCGCGGTCATAAATCGCACGTCACTGACAGGCTTCACACGTCGGATCATCGATGCCGCAGAACTTGATGTCGGTGGCCGCATCGACGGCCATCTGGTTGTGCGCAGTGATCGCGACCTTCTCCAGTGCGCTCAGTGCGGTGCCGCCGGAGCGGGGATCCGCGCCGGAGGACACGGCATTCAGGCGCCCTGCGGTCACCGTCGATTTCTCGGCGTGGGTCGCAGACATCGTGCGCAGGTAGTACGTCGTCTTGAGGCCACGCACCCAGGCCAGCTTGTAGGTGTCGTCAAGCTTCTTGCCCGATGCGCCCGCCATGTAGATGTTGAGCGACTGCGCCTGGTCGATCCACTTCTGGCGCCGCGCCGCGGCTTCCACCAGCCAGTGGGTCTCGATCTCGAATGCGGTGGCGTACAAGGACTTGATCTCTTCCGGCACGCGGTCGATAGGGCGCAGCGACCCGTCGAAATGCTTCAGGTCCATGACCATCACGTCGTCCCACAGGCCCAGGCGCTTGAGGTCGTGCACCAGGCCGTTGTTGATGATGGTGAACTCGCCCGACAGGTTCGACTTGACGGACAGGTTGCCGAAGCACGGCTCGATGGACGCGTCCACACCGATGATGTTGGAGATGGTGGCAGTCGGGGCAATCGCCACGCAGTTCGAATTGCGCATGCCGTCGGCTGCGATCTTGCGGCGCAGCGCGTCCCAGTCCAGGGTCGACGAACGGTCCACCTCGACATAACCGCCGCGCTCCTTGGCCAGCATGTCGAGCGTGTCCAGCGGCAGGATGCCGCGGTCCCACAGGGAGCCGGGGTAGCTGGAATACCGGCCGCGCTCGCGCGCCAGTTCCGTGGACGCCCAGTAGGCGTAGTAGCAGATCGCCTCCATCGACTGGTCGGCGAACTCGATCGCGGCCTGGCTGGCGTACGGGATCCGCAGCTTGTACAGGCTGTCCTGGAACGCCATCAGGCCCAGGCCGACAGGACGGTGGCGCACGTTGGAGTCACGCGCCTTCTTGACCGCGTAGTAGTTGATGTCGATGACGTTGTCGAGCATGCGCATGGCGATGGACACCGTCCTGCGCAGCTTCTCGTGGTCGATCGCGCCGTCCTTCAGGTGCCGCACCAGGTTGACCGAGCCCAGGTTGCAGACCGCGGTTTCGGTGTCGCTGGTGTTGAGCGTGATCTCGGTGCACAGGTTCGACGAATGCACCACACCCACATGCTGCTGCGGCGAGCGGATATTGCAGGCGTCCTTGAAAGTGATCCAGGGGTGGCCGGTCTCGAACAGCATGGTGAGCATCTTGCGCCACAGGTCGGCCGCCGGCAGCGTGCGCGAGGGCTTGATCTCGCCGCGGGCGGCCTTCTCCTCGTAGGCCACGTAGGCGCGCTCGAAGGCTGCGCCAAACAGGTCGTGCAGGTCCGGCACGCTGGACGGCGAGAACAGGGTCCACGAGCCCTTTTCCATCACGCGACGCATGAACAGGTCGGGGATCCAGTTGGCGGTGTTCATGTCGTGCGCGCGCCGGCGGTCGTCACCGGTGTTCTTGCGCAGCTCCAGGAATTCCTCCAGGTCGAGGTGCCAGGCCTCGAGGTAGGTACACACCGCACCCTTGCGCTTGCCGCCCTGGTTCACCGCCACCGCGGTGTCGTTGACCACCTTGAGGAAGGGCACCACGCCCTGCGACTCCCCATTGGTGCCCTTGATGTGGGAACCCAGTGCGCGCACACGCGTCCAGTCGTTGCCCAGGCCGCCGGCGAACTTGGACAACAGGGCGTTCTCCTTGATCGACTCGTAGATGCCCTCCAGGTCGTCCGGTACCGTCGTCAGGTAGCAGGAGGACAACTGCGAGCGCAGCGTGCCGCTGTTGAACAGCGTCGGCGTGCTGGACATGAAATCGAACGAGGACATGATCTCGTAGAACTCGATGGCCCGCGCCTCGCGGTCGATCTCGTTGAGCGACAGGCCCATCGCCACCCGCATGAAAAAGGCCTGGGGCAATTCGATGCGCGACTTGTCCACATGCAGGAAGTAGCGGTCGTACAGCGTCTGCAGACCGAGGTAATCGAACTGCATGTCGCGCTCGGCCTTGAGCGCAGCGCCCAGGCGCACCAGGTCGAACTGCAGCAGCTTCTCGTCGAGCAGCTCGGCGTCGACACCCTTGCGGATGAACTGCGGGAAATACTCGACATAGGCCTCGCCCATCTGCGCCTGGGGCACATCCTTGCCGAGCACCTCCTTGGCGATCGTGTGGAACAGCAGCCGCGCGGTGGCATAGGTGTAGTCCGGATCCTTCTCGATCAGGGTGCGGGCGGCCAGAACCGACGCCTTGTACACCTCGTCCATCGGCACGCCGTCGTACAGGTTGCGCAGCGTCTCGGCCAGGATCGGCTCCGGGCGGATGTCCGCGCCCAGCCCTTCACACGCGGACTCGACCAGACCCTTGAGCCAGTCGAGATCGAGCACCACCCGGCGACCGGCGTCGACCACATGCAGAACCGGCGCCTGGGGGGCGGCCTCCTCGACCTTGCGGGCACGCTCCTGCGAACGCTTCTCGCGGTACAACACATAGGCACGGGCGATCTCGTGGTGGCCGCTGCGCATCAGGCCCAGTTCCACGTGGTCCTGCACGTCCTCGATATGGAAGGTGCCACCGCCGGGGCGCGAACGCACCAGCGCGCGGATGACGACCTGGGTCAGGCCGTCGACGACCTCGCGCACGCTGGCCGATGCGGCACCCTGCGTGCCGTGCACGGCCAGAAATGCCTTCATCATGGCCACGGCGATCTTGGCCGGCTCGAACGGAACCACCGCGCCATTGCGGCGGATGATCTGGTATTGGGTCAGGGGAATGGGGTGGGAGCCAAGTGCACCTTCCATCGATTGCGAGGTACCGGTGCCGGTTTGGAAGGTGGGGGGCGAACTCAAGGCGATTTGCATTTTTTCCTCGTCTCTGACAAGCGTATTGTTGGAATTTTCCGGAACGGAAGCGGGTATCTCGGCGAAATGTCGACTCGGCGTCGTCACGACAAGCGCACACTATATATGGGGTCTTGGGCGAACACAAGCCACTACCGGTAGTGTATTGGCAGCATGTGCGGCAAATTGGCAACAGGGTGTTTTCAGGTTGCGGGGACGACCCGCCTGCAAGCCTTGATCTGTCTCGCGCGGCGCGCCAGGAACCAGCAACGACAAGGCTTGCAGCGGGTTTTCATCGGCACGACCGCACGCCGCCTGCGTTTTCGACGCGGCCGCTTCAGTCGGCCTCGTCCTGCGCTTCGGGGCTTGCCGGCACATCGATGCGCAGCCGCGCAATCCGGTAGCGAATCTGGCGCAGGCTCAGGCCCAGCCGCGCGGCCGCTGCAGTCCGGTTGAAGCCGGTCTCGCGCAGGGTCTGGACCAGGATCTCGCGCTCCTGCCGGTCCAGGTGACTCTGCAGGTCGGTCGGGATGCCCAACGAAGCTGGCGCCGGTGCAGTGGCGCGCGCCACCTCGGCCGTCACCGACAGCGGCGCTGGCACGGTGTGTTCGCTCAGGATGTCCACCTGCAGGTCGTTGCCTTCACTCAGCGCCACGGCGCGGTGCAGCAGGTTCTCCAGCTCACGCACATTGCCTTTGAGGGGCGCCAGGCAGATCTGCTCGAGCATGCTGGGCGACAGGCTGGGCACCTCGATGCCGGATTCCTCGGCGATGCGGGCCAGCAGGTTCTCGCACAGGGCCGGCAGATCGTCCAGCCGCTCGCGCAGAGGCGGGATATGGATGTCGATCACATTCAGACGGTAGTACAGGTCCTGGCGAAACCGGCCGTGCACCACATCGGCCGCGAGGTCGCGGTGCGTCGCGCTGATGATGCGCACATCGACCGGCTCTTCCTGTGCCGACCCGACCGGCCGCACGCAGCGTTCCTGCACCGCGCGCAACAGCTTGGACTGCATCGGCAGCGGCAGGTCACCGATCTCGTCGAGGAACAGGCTGCCGCCGCGCGCCGCCTGGAAGAAGCCCTCGCGGTCCTGGCTCGCGCCGGTGAAGGCCCCCTTCTTCACACCGAAGAATTCGGACTCGAGCAGGTTCTCGGGGATGGCGCTGCAGTTCACCGCCACCAGCGGGCCGGCGAAGCGGTGGCTGTTGGCGTGCAGCGCACGGGCCACCAACTCCTTGCCCGTGCCCGATTCGCCGGTGACCAGCACCGGCGCCATGGAGCGCGCCACCTTCGCCACCCGCTCCTTCACCAGCCGCATGACCGCCGACGCGCCGACCAGGCGCTGCAACGCCGCCTCGCCCGCACTTTGCACGTTGTCTGTGCGGCGCCGGTTGGCGCCGGTGTGCGCAACGCCTGGCGCGGCATGCCGGCGCCCGGTCCGCGCCTCGCCACGGGAGCCCTGCACCGCCGACGCGACCACCGCGCGGAACTGCTGCACATCCACCGGCTTGGTGAGGTAGTCGAACGCTCCGGTCTTGAGGGACTCCACCGCGTTCTCGGCCGAGCCGTGGGCGGTGATGACCACGCAGCGCTCGGTGCGGCGCTGCTCCCGGCACAGATGCAACAGACTGGTGCCCAACCCGTCGGGCAGGCGCATGTCGGTCACCACCACGTCGAATCGCTGCCTGGCCAGCAGCTCGCGCGCCTCGGCGAGGTTGCCCACGCCCTGCACGGCGTAGCCCTCCCGGACCAGGGCCAGTTCATACAGGGTGCGCAGGTCCGGCTCGTCGTCCACCACGAGGATCTGCACATCATTGGCGGGCGGTCTGGGAGTCATGGCGTGGGCTGCATTCTGGCAGAGGCGGGAGACGTCGACGTGTCGCGCTCCGCCTGGTCCATGGTGATCAGGAACTCGTTGCCGTCCACCGGCACGCCGTGCCACAAGCGACGCGTGCGTTCGAAGCGGATCGTTGCCCCCTGCCCCTCGCACAGCTCGCGGCAGATGTACAGGCCCAGCCCGGTAGAGCGGCTCTCGGACGAGAAGAAAGGCTCGAACAAGTGGCGCTCCACCGAGGGCTCCATCGGTTGCCCGTCGCTCCAGACTCCCAGCACGACATGGTGGGCCCGGGAGACCCTGGTGGACACCTGGATCGAGTGCGGCCGCCCGCTGGCGTAGCGCCGCGCGTTGTCCAGCAGGTTGACCAGAACCCGGCGCAGATGCTCGGGGTCGAACAGGACCGCCGGATCAGCCACGCAAAGATCGGCCTGCAGCAGCGCCTCGTTGCCTGCATGCTGCGCCCATTCACGGCAGATCCGGTCTGCCAGCTCGTTGAGCTGAAGGCGCACGCGCGAGGCCTTGTCGCGCTGGTCCTGCACCCGCGAGATGTTCAGGATCTCGTCCACGATGCCTTCCAGGCGCAGCGCATTTTGCTGCACCATGTGCGTCAGCCGCTTGAGGCGCGGATCGGTGATGTCCTCGTCGAGCAGGGCGTTGGCCTGCACGATGGCCGCCAGCGGATTGCGGATCTCGTGCGCCACGGCGGTGGACATGCGTCCCATGCTTACCAGCTTCTCGGTGCGCATGCGGGCCTCGAGCTCGCGGCGGTCCTGCAGGAACACCACACACAGGCGTTCGGAGGACTCGGCGTCCATCGACGTCATGCGGGTCCGCACATGCACATGCTGGGGGCCGGTGCCGGCGGGCCGCAGCACGACACCGGCGCGTTGCGGCTGGTTGGACGGGAAACTCGACGTCACCAGGGCCAGCAGCTCCCCCCATCCCGGCTCGGAGGCCAGCTTGAACGACCCGGTCGCCAGGGCGCCCTGCTCGCGCCCGAGCAGCCGCACCGCGGCCGGGTTGGCCGCCCAGACCAGCCCGGCCTGGTCCACCACCATGATGCCGTCATTGAGCGACTCGATCACCAGCTCGTTGACCTGCCGTTGCACCCGCACGGCCAGCCGGTTGCGCCGCGAACGCTGCTCCTCGCTGGCCAGCCGGGCGGACAGCTGCGTGGACAGGAACGCGATCAGGAAATAGCCGGCACCGGTGAGTGCCGTCTGTGCGAGCAGCGGCGCGGCATCGGTTGCCTGGCGCAGCGACAGCACACCGGCCTGCGCCAGCAGCAGCAACGTGGCGCTGGCCGCCGTGCCCATGGCCAGCGGCAGGCTGCCCAGCACCGAGGCCAGCAACACCGGCAAGGCCAGCAGCGGGGTGTAGTTGATGCCCGACTGGCCCTGCACAAACTGCAATACGCCAAATGCCGCCACGTCGACGCCGATGGTCCACACCCACTGGGGATCGAATGTACGCCCGAGCCGGCGCGGCTTGCCCAGCAGGCGCGCGACCAGTGTGGCCAGCAGATAGGCAGAACACACGATGGTCAGCAGCCAGTCGGGCGTCTGGCCCAGCACGTGCAGGGCGGTCTGCAGCAGCACCAGCCCCAGCCCCAGCGTGACCCGCGCGGTCATGAAGCCGCGCCACAGCCGCACGAACTCGCTGGGGTCGTCGTGTGATGCCGCTGCGCCGGCTGGCTGGCGGACATCCAGCCAGGACGGGGATTCGGGCGTCGCCATGGGGACTGCGGCTAGGGTTCTGCCTGCTGCCGATGCTGCGCGGTGCAGTAGACACCGAGCTTGCCGGTCACGCTATCCGTCTTGGGGCAATGCAGGCCGCACACGGCGCACTGGACCATCTCGATCGCGTGACCTTCGCCCTTTGCCTTGGGTGCGGCCGGCTTGGCCGGCGGCGTCTTGTCGCCGACACGGTTGGAGCGCCAGATGAAGAACCCGATCAGCAGCACCGCGAAGACCAGCAGGAACTTCATGGCGTGCGCCCGAGGACGACTTCCAGCACGAACCGCGAGCCGACGTAGGCCAGGAACAACAGGCCCGCTCCGGCATACAACATGCGCACCGCGCGCCGCCCGCGCCATCCAAAACGCGCCCGCCCCAGCAGCAGGGCGGCAAACGTCACCCACGACAGGATCGAGAAGATCGTTTTGTGGTCCCAGCGCAGCGCCACGCCACGCCCGTACAAGGACTCGCGAAACACGAACGCCACGAGCAGCGTGGCCGTCAGGAGGACGAAGCCCGCTCCCACAAACCGGAAGGTCAGGCGCTCGATCATCAGCAGCGGCATGCCGTTGTCCATGCTCGCAGCGCGGCGCATGCGGTCTTCGCTGCGACCCATGTACCAGGCATGCGCCACGGCGACACCGAACAGGCCGTACGACGCGATACCCAGCGCCCAATGCAGCGGCAGCCACACGGACGTGCTGGCCGGCAGGGGAGCGCCCGGAAACACCTGGGCCAGCAGCACCGCGGCGGATCCCAGCGCGCACAGTGACCAGCGGATCCTGAGCTGCGGGTAGTAGTGGCTCTCGACGGCGTACACCGCCGCGATCAGCCACACGGTAACCGACAGGGCGGCGGCAAAGCCGAAATGCGGCGTCTCGCCGGAAAAGCCGCTCACCAGCAACACGGCGTGCATGAGCCAAGCGAGCAGCGCGATCAGGCGCGCCGCCGTCTCACGCCTGCCCAGCGCCACGGCCGGCACCAGGTAACCCACGGCCACCATCAGGCTCAGGCTCAGGCTGGGAACCGCGTCACTGGCTAGAATCATGGGTACAGTTTAGCGTTTCAACTGCTGCCTCCGCGCGCCGGAGCCCCTGGCAAACGCACCCCCTTCCACAAAGCACCCATGGCCTCTTCGCTCTCGGACAAACTATCGCGCCTTGTCAAGGAAATGCGGGGCCAGGCACGCATCACCGAATCGAACGTGGCCGACATGCTGCGCGAGGTGCGCATGGCGCTGCTCGAAGCCGACGTGGCCTTGCCGGTGGTGCGCGATTTCATCGCGCGCGTGAAGGAGAAGGCCCTCGGCCAGGAAGTTCTGGGCTCGCTGTCGCCCGGCCAGGCGCTGGTGGGCATCGTGAACCGCGAACTTGCCGCCACCATGGGCGACGGCGTCAGCGACATCAACTTGGCGGCCCAGCCCCCGGCGGTGATCCTGATGGCCGGCCTGCAGGGGTCGGGCAAGACCACCAGCACCGCCAAGCTGGCCAAGGACCTGATCGAGAAGCGCAAGAAGAAGGTGCTGACCGTCTCCGGCGACGTCTACCGTCCGGCGGCCATCGAGCAGCTCAGGACCGTGACCCAGCAGGCCGGCGCCGAATGGTTCCCCAGCACGCCCGAGCAGAAGCCGCTGGACATCGGCCTGGCCGCGCTGGATTACGCCCGCAAGCACTATTTCGATGTGTTGCTGGTGGACACCGCCGGGCGGCTGGCGATCGACGAGGTGCTGATGCGCGAGATCAAGGACCTGCACCAGGCACTGAACCCGGTGGAGACCCTGTTTGTCGTCGACGCCATGCAGGGCCAGGATGCCATCAACACCGCCAAGGCGTTCAGCGCCGCCCTGCCCCTGACCGGCATCATCCTGACCAAGACCGACGGCGACTCCCGTGGCGGCGCAGCACTGTCGGTGCGCCAGGTCACCGGGGCCCCGATCAAGTTCTCCGGCACCAGCGAAAAGATCGACGGGCTGGAGGTGTTCGATGCGCAACGCCACGCCGGGCGCATCCTGGGCATGGGTGACATCCTGGCCCTGGTGGAGCAGGTCACCTCGGGGGTGGACATGCAGGCCGCGCAGCAACTCGCCGCCAAGGTCAAGAGTGGCGCGGGCTTTGATCTCAACGATTTTCTGGCGCAGATCCAGCAGATGAAGCAGATGGGTGGCCTGTCCAGCCTGATGGACAAGCTGCCCGCAGCCATGGCCGCCAAGGCCGGTCAGGTCGACATGGACCGCGCCGAGAAGGACATCCGCCGCAAGGAAGGCATCATCCACAGCATGACGCCGCTGGAACGCCGCAAACCCGACCTGATCAAGGCCACCCGCAAGCGGCGCATTGCCAACGGCGCCGGTGTGCATGTGCAGGAAGTCAACCGCATGCTCAAGGAATTCGAGCAGATGCAGGACATGATGAAGAAGATGAAGGGCGGCGGGATGATGAAGATGATGAAGCGCATGGCAGGCATGAAGGGGATGAAAGGCATGCCGGGGATGCCGTTCTAGCCGGCCGTCTCGCTCACCAGCACCTCGCCGCGCAGCGCCCGCTGCGGCGCCTCGGTGATACGCACGTCGACCATCTGCCCGACCAGGCGCTGCGGGCCGGCGAACACGACCGCCCGGTTGCATTCGGTGCGGCCGAACAACTCGGCAGCGTTCTTGCGCGCCGCCCCTTCCACCAGCACGCGTTGCACCGTTCCCAGCCGGCTGGCACTGATCGAGCGCACGTTCGCGTCAATGGCAGCCTGCAGGCGCTGCAGCCGTGCGAGCTTGACCGCGTGCGGGGTGTCGTCGTGCAGCGCCGCCGCCGGTGTGCCGGGGCGCGGGCTGAAGATGAAGCTGAACGAGCTGTCGTACCCTACGTCGTCGACGAGTTTCATCATGCGGCCGAAGTCATCGTCGGTTTCTCCTGGAAAACCGACGATGAAGTCGCTGGACAGCGCCAGGTCAGGCCGGATCGCGCGCAGTTTGCGCACGGTGGACTTGTATTCCATGGCGGTGTAGCCGCGCTTCATCGCCATCAGGATACGGTCGGAGCCGTGCTGTACCGGCAGGTGCAGATGGTTCACCAGCTTGGGCACCCTGCCATACACGGCGACCAGCGCAGGGGTGAACTCGTTGGGATGGCTGGTGGTGAAGCGGATGCGCTCGATGCCGGGGATGTCGGCGACGTATTCGATCAGCGTGGCCAGGTCGGCCTGCTCCGCGGTGCCGCCCATCGGCGCACGGTAGGCGTTGACGTTCTGGCCCAGCAGGGTCACCTCGCGCACGCCCTGGTCGGCCAGGCCGGCGATCTCGACCAGCACATCGTCGAACGGCCGCGACACCTCCTCGCCCCGGGTGTAGGGCACCACGCAATAGCTGCAGTACTTGGAGCAGCCCTCCATGATGCTGACAAAGGCCGTGGCGCCGTCCACGCGCGCGGGCGGCAGGTGGTCGAACTTCTCGATCTCCGGAAAACTGATGTC
>JANMZX010000245.1:0-14901 GCA_031383745.1 Rhodoferax sp.
CCGCACCATGTTGTACGGGTTGGTCGAGCCATGGCTCTTGGCCACGATGTCGGTAATGCCGACAACTTCGAACACCGCGCGCATCGGGCCGCCGGCGATGATGCCGGTACCCTTGGGAGCCGGGGCCATCATGACGTTGGCGGCACCGTGGTGGCCCATCACCTTGTGGTGGATGGAGCCGTTCTTGAGCGACACCTTGATCATGTTGCGGCGGGCTTCTTCCATCGCCTTTTGCACAGCCGCCGGAACTTCCTTCGACTTGCCCTTGCCCATGCCGATGCGGCCGTCACCGTCGCCCACCACGGTCAGCGCGGCGAAGCCGAGAATACGACCGCCCTTGACAACTTTGGTGACGCGGTTGATCGCGATCATCTTCTCGCGCAGGCCGTCTTCCGGACCCTCCGCCTTACCCTGCATCTTCGCCTGAACTTTAGCCATGTTTGTTTCCGATCTGACTAGAACTGCAAGCCGGCTTCACGCGCGGCATCTGCCAACGCCTTGACGCGGCCATGGTATGCAAAACCCGAGCGGTCGAATGCGACCTTCTCGACCCCGGCTGCCTTGGCCTTCTCGGCCACGCGCTTGCCAACGGCTTGCGCCGCAGCGGTGTTGCCACCCTTGCCCGAACCACCCAGGGCGGTGCGGACTTCGGCTTCGGCCGTCGATGCGGACGCCAGCACCTTGCCACCGTCGCCGGAAATGACGCTGGCGTAGATGTGCAGGTTGGTGCGGTTGACAGTCAGGCGGGCCACGCCCTGCGTCGCGATGCGGATACGCGTCTGGCGCGACCGGCGCAAACGCTGCTGTTTCTTGGTCAACATGGTGCTGCCCCTTACTTCTTCTTGGTTTCTTTGATCGTGATCTTCTCGTCCGAATACCGGATTCCCTTGCCCTTGTAGGGCTCGGGCGGACGGACAGCACGAATTTCGGCGGCGATCTGGCCCACGCGCTGGCGGTCGGCACCCTTGACGACCACTTCGGTCGGCGTCGGTGTAGCCACGGTGATGCCAGCCGGCATGTCCATGTTGACCGGGTGCGAGTAGCCCACGGTCAGGTTCAGCTTGGCGCCCTGCGCCTGGGCCTTGTAACCCACACCGACCAGGCTCAGTTTCTTCTCGAAGCCGGCAGTGACACCCACCACCATGTTGTTCACTAGTTGGCGCATGGTGCCGGTCATGGCGTCTGCCGCGCGCGATTCGTTGGCCGGGGCGAAGCTGAGCTTGCCGGCGTCGCTGGTGACCTTGACCAGCGCGTTTTGCGCCAGATTGAGCACACCACCGGAACCCTTGACGCTGATCTGGTCGTCCTTGATGGACACATCCACACCAGCGGGCACGGTGACGGGCATTTTTCCTATACGGGACATAGTCTGTTTCTCCTCGTTGTCACGCGGCCCTTAGGCCACGTAGCAAAGGACTTCACCACCCACACCGCTGGCACGCGCCTTGCGGTCGGTCATGACGCCTTTGGGGGTGGTGACGATCGCCACGCCGAGGCCGTTCTGGACCTGGGGAATGGCACCGGAACCGCGGTAGACGCGCAGGCCGGGGCGGCTCACGCGCTCGATGCGCTCGATCACCGGGCGGCCGGCGTAGTACTTCAACGCGATTTCCAGCTCGGACTTGCCACCTTCGGTCTTCACGGTGAAGCCGTCGATATAACCCTCGTCCTTCAGGACCTGGGCGATGGACACCTTGACCTTCGAGGAAGGCACCGACACCGTGGTCTTTGCCACCATCTGCGCATTGCGAATGCGGGTCAGCAGGTCTGCAATAGGATCACTCATGCTCATGTCTATGTCTCCTTGGCTTACCAGCTGGCCTTGACGACGCCCGGGATTTCACCAGCCATGGCCATTTCGCGGATCTTCGCGCGGGCCAGACCGAAATGCTGGAACGTGCCACGTGGCCGCCCGGTGATGGCGCAACGGTTGCGCTGACGGGTCGGGTTGGCGTTGCGGGGCAACTTCTGCAATGCGAGGCGGGCGACTGCGCGCTCGTCGTCGCTGCGTTTTGCGTCGTTTGCGATGCCCTTGAGTTCCGCGTGTTTCTTCGCGTACTTGGCAACCAGTTTGTCGCGCTTGAGCTCGCGCTCGATCAAAGCCATTTTAGCCAAGGGTCACCTCAGTTCTTGAACGGGAAACGGAAGCCAGCGAGCAGCGCCTTGCACTCTTCGTCGGTCTTGGCCGTGGTGGTGATGCTGATATTGAGGCCACGCAAGGCGTCGACCTTGTCATATTCAATTTCAGGAAAAATGATCTGTTCCTTGACGCCGATGTTGTAGTTGCCACGGCCATCAAACGCGCGCCCTGAAATGCCGCGGAAGTCGCGCACGCGGGGCAGCGCCACCGTCACGAAGCGATCGAGGAATTCGAACATGTGCACGCCACGCAGGGTAACCATGCAACCGATCGCCTGGCCTTCGCGGATCTTGAATCCGGCGATCGCCTTCTTGGACTTGGTGACGACCGGCTTCTGTCCGGCGATCTTGGTCAGGTCGGCAACCGCGCTGTCCATGACCTTCTTGTCGGCGACCGCTTCGCTCACGCCCATGTTCAGGGTGATCTTGGTCAGGCGCGGAACCTGCATCACGGATTTGTAGCCGAACTTGGCCATCAACTCCGGGGCGACCTTTTCGCGATAGTGCTGTTGCAAACGTGCCATGTTCATGCCGCCTTGATTTCTTCGCCGCTGGACTTGTAAACGCGCACGCGCTTGCCATCCGACAGCAACTTGATGCCAACCCGATCCGCCTTGCCGGTGACGGCATTGAAGATGGCCACGTTGGACTGGTGGATCGGCATGGTCTTCTCGACGATGCCGCCCACTGCACCCTTGAGAGGGTTGGGCTTGGTGTGTTTCTTCACCAGATTGATGCCTTCGACGACCACATGGGAGTCGTCCTTGCGCAGCGAAACTTTGCCTCGCTTGCCTTTATCGCGCCCGGTGAGCACGATGACTTCGTCGCCTTTGCGAATCTTGTTCATGGCCTGTCCTTACAAAACTTCTGGAGCGAGCGACACGATCTCCATGAACTTCTCGGTCCGCAGTTCACGCGTGACCGGCCCGAAGATGCGGGTGCCGATGGGCTCGAGCTTGGCATTGAGCAGCACTGCCGCATTGCCGTCGAACTTCACGAGCGAGCCGTCGCCGCGGCGAATGCCCTTGGCGGTACGCACCACGACGGCGCTGTAGATCTCGCCCTTCTTGACGCGACCACGGGGCGCGCACTCCTTGATGCTCACCTTGATGACATCTCCAACGCTGGCATACCGCCGCTTCGATCCGCCCAGCACCTTGATGCATAGGACGGATTTCGCGCCGGTGTTGTCGGCAACTTCCAATCGGGTTTCAGTCTGGATCATTTCAATATTCCCAACTTGCATCTCCAGGCCCCCACCGGTCAACCGGTGAAAACGCTGCAGATCAGTCTTGGGCCCGTTGTCCGATGCATGAACCACTCACGCAACTTCCTTTGGGCAGAAACTTAAACGCCCCGTAAGGAGCGAAGCCCGCGATTATGCAACAGGTTTTCGAGCCGGTCAACGAAATCAGGCGGGCATTTGCAAATAATGCGCCGCCAAAGCACCGAACTCGGCCACCAACGGGTCGCGGCCTGTCTCTTCTCGGACGATTTTTCCAGTCGCTTGCGCGACACTGGCTGCCAGTCGTGCGTCCAGAAACAGCAGGCGCGAGCGGCGCGCCAGCACGTCCTCGACACACCGCGCGTACTCGTGCCGCACCGCAAAACGGACCATCGCCTCCGTCAGGCCGGGCGCGAGTTCGGTCGCGGCACCGGGCATCTCTGCGATGAATGCCTGCTCGTCGCCATAACTGTGGAGACCCGGGGGATGGCTGATCGACGACTGCGCTGCGCCTTCCGGCCCGGCGCCCACAAGGCGCAGGTGAGCAGTCACTCCTTCGGAGCGCCTTTGCAGCAAACCGCGGTCGAAGCATTTCTGCAACACGTCCTCGGCCATGGCGCGGTAGGTGGTCCATTTGCCGCCGGTCACGGTCACCAGGTTGCTGCGGCTGACCAGCACCGTGTGTTCACGGCTCAGCCCCTTGGTGTTGTCGCCGTCATCGTCCTGCGGCTTCACCAGGGGACGCAACCCCACCCAGACACTGCGCACATCGGCCCGGCCGGGTGCACGCGCCAGATACCGCGTCGCCTCCGACAGGATGAAGTCGACCTCCTCCCGAAACGGCTGGGGCTCGCGCGCCAGGTCGTGGCGGGGGGTGTCGGTCGTTCCGAGAATCACCTTGCCCAGCCACGGCACGGCGAAAAGCACCCGCCCGTCCGCTGTCTTGGGCACCATCAGGGCGGTGTCCCCGCGCAGGAATTCCCGATCGACCACCAGGTGGACGCCCTGGCTGGGGGCGACCATCGGCTTGGTCGGTCGCCGCCCGTCGCCCTGGTTGGCGGCGCCGTCCTTCTGGCGCAATTCATCCACCCAGACACCGGTGGCGTTGATGACGCAGCGTGCCTGCACGCGGATTCTGGAGCCGCTTTCCTGGTCCACACACACCAGCCCCACCACCTTGCCGCCGTCGAACAACAGTTCATCGGCCCGGCAGTAGTTCACCAGCAGGGCGCCCTGGGTGGCTGCGCTGCGGGCCAGCGCCAGTGCCAGCCGGGCATCGTTGAACTGCCCGTCCCAGTACTTGACGCCGCCGCGCAGTCCGTCGGGCTGCGCATTGGGCAGCAGGTCCAGCGTCCTGCTGCGGCTGAGGAACTCGGTCTTGCCCAGCCCGGCCTTGCCGGCGAGCACGTCGTACATGGTCAGGCCGATGCCGTAGAACGGGGCCTCCCACCAGTGGTAGGAGGGCGTCACGAACGCGAGCGGCTGCGCCAGGTGCGGCGCGTTGTGCAGCAAGGTGGTGCGCTCCTGCAGCGCCTCGCGCACCAGGGCGATGTTGCCCTGCGCCAGGTAGCGAACCCCGCCATGCACCAGTTTGGTGGCGCGCGACGAAGTGCCCTTCGCGAAGTCGTGCGACTCCACCAGCACCACGCTGAACCCGCGTGCGGCAGCATCGAGCGCCACGCCCAGGCCGGTGGCACCACCACCGACGATGGCGACGTCGTATTGTCGAACTGCGGCCAGCCGGGCGACCAGATTGTCCCGCTTGGTCAACATTGGCTGCGTTTCATGGGCCATAAGTAAGAGGTTCCCGGTGTTCGATGAATTGCAATGACCAGCGCGCGCACGCGCCGGAAGGTCAAAAAAAAGCCGTGTGGCAAATGTGCGCACACGGCCACCCCTCAACAAACTGTGAGCTTCAATCCGTCAGCTAGCGGGTCTTGCCATTTTTCCACGCGGTGAGCAGCGTGTCATAGGCAATCGTTTCACCCTTTGGTTTCTCGTTCGCCAACTTCTTCCAGGGTGCGCCTTTGTCGCTCAGCCATTTGCTCGGGTCACTTTTCGCATTCAGCTTGGGTGGGCAAACCGCCATGCCGGAACGCTCCAGGCGACCCATCACGTCATCCATCTCGGTCGCGAGGTTGTCCATCGCGGCCTGCGGCGTCTTCTCGCCAGTCACTGCCACCGCCACGTTTTTCCACCACAACTGGGCCAGTTTCGGATAGTCGGGCACATTAGTGCCGGTCGGGGTCCACGCAACACGGGCCGGGCTGCGATAGAACTCGACCAGACCGCCCAGCTTGGGCGCCATGTCAGTCATTGCCTTGGACTGGATATCGCTCTCGCGGATTGGCGTGAGGCCCACAATCGTCTTCTTCAAAGAAGTGGTCTTGGCCGTCACGAACTGCGCGTAGAGCCAGGCGGCGGCGACCTTGTTGGCATCGTGGTCCTTGAAAAAAGTCCATGAGCCCACGTCCTGATAGCCGTTTTGCATGCCTTGCTTCCAATACGGGCCGTTGGGGCCTGGCGCCATGCGCCACTTGGGCGTACCGTCCGCATTGACCACCGGGAGGCCCGGCTTGATCATGTCGGCCGTGAAGGCGGTATACCAGAATATCTGTTGCGCAATCTGGCCTTGAGCGGGCACTGGGCCGGCTTCGCCAAAGGTCATGCCTATGGCTTCCTTGGGCGAATACTTTTTCATCCAGTCGATGTACTTGGTCAGAGCATAGACTGCCGCCGGCGAGTTGGTGGCGCCGCCGCGCGAGACCGATGCCCCCTGCGGGTTGCAGCCATCGGCCGAGGCGCGGATACCCCACTCGTCGACCGGTTTGCCGTTCGGGATCCCGATGTCTGCGGTACCAGCCATCGACAGCCACGCATCCGTGAAACGCCAGCCCAGCGACGGGTCCTTCTTGCCGTAGTCCATGTGACCGTAGATTGGCTTGCCGTCGATGTTTTTCACGTCATTGGTAAAGAAGGCGGCAATATCTTCGTAGGCGCTCCAGTTCAGCGGAACACCTAGCTCGTAACCGTATTTAGCCTTGAACTTTGCCTTCAAGTCCGGCCGGGCGAACAGATCGGCGCGAAACCAGTACAGATTGGCGAACTGTTGGTCCGGCAGTTGATAGAGCTTGCCATCTGGTGCAGTGGTAAAGCTGGTACCGATGAAGTCCTTGATGTCGATGCCAGGGTTGGTCCACTCTTTGCCAGCGCCCGCCATGTAATCGGTCAGATTCAGGATTTTGCCGTAGCGGTAGTGCGTGCCGATCAAGTCAGAGTCGCTGATCCAGCCGTCGTAAATCGACTTGCCCGACTGCATCGAGGTCTGCAGTTTCTCGACCACGTCACCTTCACCAATCAGGTCGTGCTTGACCTTGATGCCGGTGATCTCTTCAAAGGCCTTGGCCATGGTCTTCGATTCATACTCGTGCGTCGTGATGGTCTCGGACACCACCGAGATTTCCTTCACTCCTTTGGCTTGTAGCTTCTTGGCGGCATCGATGAACCACTTCATCTCGGCAGTCTGCTGGTCCTTCGACAAGGTCGAGGGCTGAAACTCGTTGTCAATCCACTTTTTGGCCGCCGCTTCGTCGGCCCAACCTTGACTGGCCAGCGCACTCGCAATGGCCACGGTCAGTACGGTATACCGCAACTTCATACTCAGTCTCCTTCGTCAATTGTTTCCCCTGATTGAAAGGATTTTCGGCTCCAGGGGAAAACAAGCCGTTCCTTGATAGACCAACCCTAACCTTTGCCCATGATCAATGTGAGCAAAGCCATCGACAACACAAAACTGATCCAGATCGACGGTTCTGTCTCCAATGCCAGCCATTCACCGAGTTTCCCGCTGACACCTACAAAAGCCAGATTGACATAGGCCGCCGCCAACAACCCGATGAAGAGCCGGTCGCCCCGCGTCGTTTCGATCGGAAGGAAGCCGCGCCGCATGCTGGTTGGCGATTTGATTTCCCAAATGCTCATGCCAATCAACATGAGCACAATGCAGGCAAAAAATATGGCAACAGGTGTCGTCCAGGCCATCCAGTTAAACATTCGACTCTCCTCAATTCGATTGGGAACACAGGGTCTCGTTACGCCGGTAGATCGTTCACCGCCCTCAGACGCGTCCCATCGCGAAACCCTTGGCGATGTAATTGCGAACAAACCAGATCACGATCGCACCCGGCACAATCGTCAGCACACCAGCAGCAGCAAGGGTTGCCCAGTCCATGCCGGAAGCCGAAATGGTTCGGGTCATGGTGGCAGCAATCGGTTTGGCATTGACACTGGTCAGGGTTCGGGCCAGGAGCAATTCAACCCAGCTGAACATGAAACAGAAGAACGCCGCTACCCCCACACCCGCCTTGATCAAGGGCAGAAAAATTCGGACGAAGAAACTCGGAAACGTGTAACCGTCGATATACGCGGTTTCGTCTATTTCGCGCGGAATTCCGCTCATGAAGCCTTCAAGAATCCAGACGGCAAGCGGCACATTGAACAAGAGATGCACCAGCGCGACAGCCAGATGGGTATCCATCAGTCCGACCGTGGTGTAGAGCTGGAAAAATGGCAGCAGAAACACTGCCGGCGGTGTCATCCGGTTTGTCAGCAACCAGAAGAAGACGTGCTTGTCGCCCAGAAAGCTGTAGCGTGAAAACGCGTAGGCCGCAGGCAAGGCCACGGTCAGCGAGATCACGGTATTGATGCCGACGTAGATCAGGCTGTTGATGTAGCCCGAGTACCAAGCCGGGTCCGTCAGTATCGTTTTGTAGTTGTCCCAGGTGAAGTGCTGCGGGAGCAAAGAGAAACCGGCCACGATTTCGTTGTTCGTCTTGAACGACATGTTGATCATCCAGTAGATGGGCAACAAAGCGAACACGAGGTAGGCCAGCAGAAACAGCGACCGCTTCTGAAACTTCGGCTTATGCATGGCCACCTTCCTTTTCCTGGGTCCCGACCCGCTGCATCCAGTTGTACAAGACGAAACACAGCAGCAGGATGATCAGGAAATAGATCAATGAAAACGCCGCCGCGGGCCCGAGGTCAAACTGGCCCACGGCTTTTTGGGTGAGAAACTGCGACAAGAACGTGGTTGAATTGCCCGGACCCCCGCCGGTCAACACAAAGGGTTCGGTATAGATCATGAAACTGTCCATGAACCTTAACAACACCGCGATCATCAGGACACCGCGCATTTTCGGAAGTTGCACATACCAAAACAGAGCGAACTTGCTGGCGCCATCGATGCTCGCAGCCTGGTAGTAAGCGTCGGGAATGGAGCGCAAGCCGGCATAGCCCAGCAGGGCTACCAGCGGGGTCCAATGCCACACATCCATCAGCAATACTGTCAGCCAGGCATGGGTTGCATTGCCGGTATAGCTGTAATCGATGCCCAAGGCGAGCAGTGTGGCACCCATCAATCCGATGTCGGTGCGCCCGAAAATCTGCCAGATGGTGCCGACAACATTCCAGGGGATGAGCAGCGAGAGAGACACGATGACCAGAACCACCGATGACTTCCAGCCCTGCGCTGGCATCGACAAAGCAAGCAGAATACCTAGCGGAAGTTCTACCGCAAGCACCGCGAACGAATAGACCAGCTGCCGACCCAGGGCGCCGTGCAGTTCTTCGTCGCGCATGATGGCCGCAAACCATTCCGTGCCGACAAACACCCGACGTTCGGGCGAAATGATGTCTTGCACCGAATAGTTGACCACCACCATCAGCGGCAGAATTGCCGAGAATGCGACACAGACAAGCACTGGCAGGATCAGGAACCAGGCCTTCTGGTTGACCGGCTTGGTCGTGGTGCTCATCAGGCAACCTCCATGCTGCGCATTGCGGTATTCGCCCTTGGGAACGGCCCGGCGTTGCTCATGGCACGATCTCCTCGTTTTTGTAGAAGCAGGTGTGTTCACCCATCACGTTCAGCCAGATGGTGTCATCGCGCGACCACTGAGCCACGTCTGAGGCGAGTCGCGCCTTGATCGTGTGGCCCGCAAGGGTCGCGCTGAGCATGACATGCGTGCCCACGTCCTGAACCAGCGTCACCTTCATTGGCAGGGCACCCGGAGAATGAGCCGAAACCGGCACGATGTATTCCGGTCGTATGCCAAGTTTGATTTCTCCCGAGGGCAACACACGCCCTGGCGGCAAAGCCAAGACCAGACCACCCACGGTGACGCCATCATGACCTGCTTGTCCCGGCAGGAAATTCATGCCGGGTGAGCCAATGAAATGACCCACAAAGGTATGACTTGGCCGCTCGAACAAGTCGGCTGCTGACCCCATTTGCACGGTTCGGCCACGGGTCATCACCACCACCTGGTCGGCAAACGTCAATGCCTCAACCTGGTCGTGCGTAACGTAGATCAGCGTCAGCTTGAGCTCGTGGTGGATCTGCTTGAGTTTGCGGCGCAATTGCCACTTGAGATGCGGATCAATGACCGTCAGCGGTTCATCAAACAAGACCGCCGATACATCGGGCCGGACCAGTCCGCGACCCAAGGAGATCTTTTGTTTCGCGTCCGCAGCAAGACCTGCGGCGCGCTGGTTCAGTTGCCCACTCATCTCCAGCATTTCGGCGATTTCGCCCACGCGTTTGTCGATCTGCTCTTTGGGAACCCTTCGGTTGCGCAACGGGAATGCCAGATTTTCTGCCACCGTCATGGTGTCGTAAATGACCGGGAACTGAAACACCTGCGCAATGTTGCGCTCTTGCGGCGAGGCAAGCGTCACGTCGCGGCCGTCAAACAGCACGTTACCCTGAGATGGCGCGACCAAACCCGACATGATGTTCAGCATGGTGGTCTTGCCGCACCCGGATGGGCCCAGCAGTGCATAGGCACCACCGTCTTCAAAGGTCATTTTCAGCGGCAACAGTGCATAGTCGCTGTCCTGCTTCGGGTCGCGCCGGTACGCGTGGGCCAGATCGAGTTCGATACGTGCCATTTCAGCGCCCTCCGCCGCGCACCGGAGCCAACAACAGGCTGCCCTGGGAGTCGAATACATAAACTTGTTCCGAATCCAGGTAGAGGGTGAGTTGCGCAGCCAAAGCGAAGTAGTGGACGCCGGTGAGTTGAGCCACCAGGTCGCCTACTGGCGTCGACACGTGCACAAACGTGTCGGAGCCCGATATTTCGGCCAAATCCACCTTGCCGGGCAGGGAGACATCACCCTCTCTCGCAACCACTCGCAAAGCCGCGGCACGCAAACCAACCGTGAATTTGCTGGAGGTTGTGGCGGGCAACGCCAATGCCAGCAACGGCCCGTTGTCAATCTGCACGCCGCCAGGGGCGGCGCTAGCACGCACCAGGTTCATCGGCGGATCGCTGAACGCCCGCGCGACCCTGAGCGACTTTGGCCTGTGAAACACTTCTGCCGTCGGGCCATATTGCAACAACTCACCGGCATCCATCACGGCGGTATAGCCGCCCAGAAGCAGCGCTTCGGCAGGTTCTGTGGTGGCGTAGATCACGGTCGAGTCGCCAGCCGAAAACAAGGCGGTCAACTCATCACGCAACTCCTCGCGCAATTTGTAGTCCAGGTTGACCAGCGGTTCATCGAGCAACATCAGGGGGGCACCCTTTGCCAGGGCGCGTGCCAGCGCCACACGCTGCTGCTGCCCACCGGAAAGCTCGGCCGGATAACGGTCCAAAAACATCTCGATATGAAGTTTTTCGGCCAGTTCACGGACCCGCTGGTCGATTGCCTTTTCGCCGCGCAGCTTCAAGGGGGAGGCAATGTTGTCGCTGACCTTCAACGATGGATAGTTGATGAATTGCTGGTAGACCATCGCCACGTCGCGTTGTCGCACTGGCACACCGACCACATTTTTTCCATCCACAAGCACCTGCCCGCCAGACGGCACATCCAGGCCGGCCATGATGCGCATCAGGCTGGTTTTGCCGGCCTGGGTTGCACCCAACAGCACCGTGACCGCGCCGCCACGAGGGGCAATGCTCATGTCGTACAGCCATGTCTGTCCGCCAACTTTCTTGCTGACAGCGTTAAGAGTCAACTGCATGACGCCACCCCTATTGAGCACCCCCAAGGCCGCCGCCTTGCGGCGTCCGCCCCCCCGAGGGCGAGCAAGCAGACTTGGGGCGGCCCGGCGTTTGCATGTGAGCGCGGTACTGATCGGGAAAGCTGGTCCATGGTCACTATTGTTGTTCGTTTTCATTCCTTTTTACCTGGTAATTACCCTATGAAAGTTCGTTTGGTTTCGTTTTAAAGTCCTCCTACCGATCCAGGAAGGCTACACATCCGCAGATGAATCCAAACCCCAGGCAACTTACATTACTCACCGTCGTGCGGACGATGGGGTCCGTCACAGTCGAGGAGTTGGCCGACAAACTCGGCGTCACGCTGCAGACGGTGCGGCGCGACATACAGCGGCTGGCCGAACAAGGCCTGCTGGCACGGTTTCATGGCGGTGTACGGGTGCCGGGTTCAACCATCGAGAATATTGCGCACCGCCAGCGTGAGAGCCTGCACGCCGAAGGCAAGTCGCGCATCGCGCGCGCCGTTGCCACCGCAGTTCCCAACGGTTGCTCGCTGATACTGAATATCGGCACCACCACTGAGGCCATTGCCAAGCAGCTGTTGCAACACTCTGGCCTGCGCATCATCACCAACAACTTGAACGTCGCGACCATTCTCAGCACCAACCTCACTAGTGAAGTGATTGTGGTGGGGGGCGTGGTACGGGGTCGGGATCAGGGCATCGTGGGCGAAGCGGCGGTGGATTTCATCCGCCAGTTCAAGGTCGACATTGCGCTGATCGGAATTTCAGGCATCGAGGCCGACGGCTCGTTGCGAGATTACGATTACCGGGAGGTCAAGGTCTCGCAGACCATCATTGCGCATGCGCGCGAGGTATGGCTTGCCGCCGACACCAGCAAGTTCAATCGCCCGGCAATGGTGGAGGTAGGCCATTTGTCGCAGATCGATCGCCTGTTCACCGATGCCGAGCCGCCCGAGCCCTTTCCGGCGCTGCTGGCCGAGGCGCAAGTGCGGTACGAGGTTGCCGCACGCTGACAAGAACCTGACTTGGTGCAGCCTGTGTTTGCCTTGAGAATCACTTCATTGCGCCACATTTTCCGGACCATAAGCCCATGACCTATCTGCTTGCCCTGGACCAGGGAACTTCGAGTTCCCGCAGTATTGTCTTTGACGCAGCCGGACAAGCGCTGGCCACGGCGCAACAGGAGCTCACTCAAATCTATCCGCAGCCTGGTTGGGTCGAGCATGACCCGCAGGAGATCTGGCGCACGCAGTTGACTACCGCCCGCGAAGCATTGGCAAAGGCCGGCATTCGGGCCAGCCAGCTTCGTGCCATTGGCATCACCAACCAGCGTGAAACGACGGTGGTCTGGAACCGGCGCACCGGGCTGCCAATTCACCACGCCATCGTGTGGCAGGACCGCCGGGCCGAGCCGGCCTGCGTCGCGCTGCGTGAACGTGGACTGTCGGCCATGATCCAAGCCAAAACCGGGCTGTTGGTCGACGCATATTTTTCCGCCACCAAGCTAGGATGGATCCTGGACCATGTACCACTGGCCAGGCAGCAGGCCAACAATGGCGAACTCGCCTTCGGTACGGTCGACAGCTGGTTGATCTGGCGCCTCACAGGCGGCAGGGTGCATGCCACCGACGTCAGCAACGCTTCGCGCACCATGCTGTTCAACGTGCATCTCAACCAGTGGGACCGCGAGTTGCTGCAGGCGTTGGATATTCCGGCCAGCTTGATGCCCGACATCAGGCCGTCGAGCGCACTTTACGGCGAGATTGACGCCGACCTGCTGGGCCATGCAGTTCCGATTGGCGGCGTGGCCGGTGACCAGCAAAGTGCACTGTTCGGCCAAGGCTGCTTCAAGGCAGGCATGGTCAAGAATACCTATGGCACGGGCTGCTTCATGCTCATGCACACCGGGAACAAGTTTCAGACATCGCACAGTGGCCTGATCACAACCAGCGCGGCGCAAACCACGGCCCGACCCGAGTTCGCGATCGAAGGCAGCGTCTTTGTGGGTGGCGCGGTCGTGCAGTGGCTGCGCGACGGATTGCACGCCATCCAGAGCAGCGGTGAAGTGCAGGCCCTTGCAGAAACCGTGTCCGATTCCGGTGGCGTGATCGTGGTGCCGGCTTTCACAGGGCTTGGTGCGCCATACTGGAAGCCAGACGCCCGCGGCACGATCACCGGCCTTACCCGCGGCAGCACCGTAGCCCATATTGCGAGGGCGGCGCTGGAGAGCATCGCCTACCAGAGCGCCGCACTGCTGCGGGCCATGCGGCGTGACGCGGTCGAGTCCGGTGGGGATGGTGTCGCCGAGCTCCGGGTCGATGGCGGGGCCTGCATCAATGACCTGCTGATGCAGTTTCAGGCCGACCTGCTTGGCATTCCCGTGGTCCGCCCGGCGGTGACAGAAACTACGGCGCTTGGCGCGGCCTACCTGGCAGGGCTCGCATGCGGCGTCTACAAGAGCACGGCCGAGCTCAATGGGCTCTGGAGATCCGAGCGGCGCTTCTTGCCGGCATTGAAACCAGAACGCGCCACGGAGCTCATGGAGCAGTGGGAGCATGCGGTCAAACGGGCCGTACTCTAACGCGCACCGACCGCCGCCCGCGTGCTGAAGCCTCGCCCAGCTTCGTGACTACATGCACAATCCGGACTCCCGTGTTCGTGGTGACCAACCGGCAGAAACATTCATGAACAAATCCATTGCATTCATTGGCGGTGGCAACATGGCCAGCGCGATTATCAGCGGCATGCTTGCGCAGGGTTACCCGCGTGAGCAGATCCAGGTTGTCGAACCCTCGGCGGAAGCACGCGACAAGCTGAATCGCCATTTCGGTCTGGTCGCCCAGGAGGCGGCCGGGTCCGCGCTGGCAGTCTGCGACATCGTGGTGTGGGCGATCAAGCCCCAGACGTTCAAGGAAGCAGCGCGTCAGGCCCGCCCTCATACCGACTCGGCGCTGCACCTGAGCGTCGCGGCCGGCATTCCCTGTGGCAGTATTGCCGGTTGGCTCGCGACTGACCGGGTGGTGCGCGCCATGCCCAATACACCGGCCCTGATCGGGAAAGGGATCACTGCC
Source organism: Rhodoferax sp. (assembly GCA_031383745.1). Classification (GTDB taxonomy): domain Bacteria; phylum Pseudomonadota; class Gammaproteobacteria; order Burkholderiales; family Burkholderiaceae_C; genus CAISIP01. The sequence goes on from JANMZX010000245.1 coordinate 14,462, forward strand.
TTGTTTGCGCGCCCTGGGGTGAGCGAGGACGAGCGCTACCGGGTTGGCCAGATCATGAGCACGACCGGCGAGTTCCTGTGGGTCGACACCGAGGACAAGCTCGATGCGGTGACCGCGATCTCGGGCTCCGGGCCAGCCTATGTCTATTACTTCATGGAGGCCATGACTGCCGCCGGGACCGATATGGGCCTGAGTCCGGAACAGGCGCGCCAACTGACCCTGGCGACCTTCACGGGCGCATCCGAACTGGCGCGCTCCAGCGAAGAACCGCCCCAGGTCCTGCGCGAACGCGTCACCTCCAGGGGCGGCACGACCTACGCAGCCATCAAGTCGATGGATGACGCCGGTCTCAAGGGCTTGTTCCAGCGCGCATTGCACGCCGCACATGACCGTGCCCGCGCCATGGGCGAGGAGTTCGGCAGCGCCTGAGCGCCTTCAGG
>JANMZX010000256.1:0-2357 GCA_031383745.1 Rhodoferax sp.
ATGCTCCTCGCCGCGTGGCTCGACCCACCCCACCGACTTCTCCTGCGACGCGCCACAGGCCAGGAAACGCGCCGGCTGCAGGGCCTCTTCCAGTTGCGCCTGGGTCATCGTCCACGGGGACACCATCCGGTACACCATCACGTTCTTGAACACATTCCGCCCTTTGCTGTTGTCTTGATTGCTGTTGAATCCCCGTATTGTCGACGCATGCCAGGGCGCCGCCTGCCGCCTCGCGCGGACGGGCACGGGATCGGCGTTTTATCATGGCTCGTGGATCGATGCCGGCAGCGATGGGCGCGCGGGCAGTGTCTGGAGACGTCATGGTCAAGTTGAGTCGTCGGCAGTGGTTGGCAGGTGGCGGTGCGGCAGTGGTGGCCGCAGCGGCAGGCGGCTATCTGGTGTGGGGGCCCCAACCCGCTCCGATCGGCTTCGAGGTGACCGCCGAAGAGCTGGCCCGCGCCCGCGCGCTGCTGGCCCGCCATCCATCGGTGGATGCCCATGCCCACCCGGGGCGTACCTTCGTGGACGGTGCCGAGGGTCTGGCGGGCATGGTCTGGTTGTATGCCCGGCTGGGTACTTTCGAGAAGCGCACCATCAAGGACATGCAGGCCGGCGGCCTCAGCGCCTCGGCATTTGCCGCGGTGTCGGATTTCCAGGTGCTGGGCCTGCAGGGCGAGGGGCTGGCAGCGCGGCGCGACTTCGCGCCGGGCGAAGCCTGGGCCAGCTACCAGCACCAGATCGCGAAGCTGCGTGCCTTGTCCGCTGCCGGGCTGGTGTACCCGGTGCTGAAGGCATCGGACGTGGACGCCGCCCGGCGTGCCGGCAAGGTCGGGGCCTTGCTGACGGTGGAGGGCGGCGACTTTCTGGAGGGCAGGCCGGAGCGCGTGGCGCTGGCGTTCGCAGACGGTGTGCGTTCGATCACCCTGATGCACTACCGCAACAACGAACTCGGCGACATCATCACCGGCGGTGGTGGCCCGCACGGCCGGCTGAGCGATGCCGGACTGCGGGTGGTGCGCGCCATGAACGAGGTCGGCATGCTGATCGACGTGGCCCACGCCTCGCCACCGACCGCGATGGGCGCCATCAACGGGTCGTCCCGGCCGGTGATAGCCTCGCATGTGCACATCCACTCAGCCATGGTGAGGAGTCCGCGCTTCATCTCGCAGTACATGGCCAAGGCGATCGCGGAAAAAGGCGGCGGTGTGCTGGGCGCCTGGCCAGCCGGCATCGGCATCACCGACCTGCGGGGATTCGTGGACCGCACCTTCGAGCTGATCGATGCGGTGGGCATCGACCATGTCTGCCTGGGCACCGACATGGACGCGAATTACAAGCCGGTGTTCGACACCTATGCCAACCTGCCGCACTATGTCGTCGGGCTGACCCGGCGCGGACTGCGCGAGGACGAGATCGCCAAGCTCATCGGCGGCAATTTCCTGCGCATCCTCGCCGCAGTTCAGGAGAAGACATGAAATACGTGAATCTGGGAAAGTCCGGGCTCAAGGTGAGCCCGCTGTGTCTGGGCTGCATGGGTTTTGGCGAGCCGGGCGGCGTGCGCCAGCCCTGGTCGCTGGGCGAGGCCGACGCGCGGCCGTTCTTCCGCCGTGCGGTCGAGGCGGGCATCAATTTCTTCGATACCGCCGATGCCTATTCCTGGGGCGCCAGCGAGCTGCTCACCGGCAAGCTGGTGACCGAGTTCCTGCCGCGGCACCAGGCGGTGATCGCCACCAAGCTGATGTTTGAACCTAGATTCGGCAGTTGACCGCTTGTTTCCGCTTGCAACTCCGTATGAATATTGAGTTTTGTACCCACGACGGCGTTGACCGCCTGAGTGAGGGCGCTACGCACCCGATCGAGCCGCGCTGCGGCACGCTGGCGGCGTTGCTTCTCCTCGCGGGCATGAGCCCGCAGCGTCGTCGCGCCTTGCCAGCGCACCACATCGCAGCCCGCTCGGGCGCGTCCAATTGCCGAATCTAGGTTGAAGGCAGCGCGCCGACCGTGATCGGCGGCGGGACGAGCGGGCGTGCGCCGGGCCCGGCCGGATTACGCCGGGTCTGGCGGCGCGGGTAGCGCTGCAGAGGCTTCGCCCGCGGGAGGCTCCACCGGTCGCGGCGCGCGCACGCCCGGTTTCGCCAGGATCTCCACATAGAACTTCTCGGCGCCGTCGGCCGCCGCGGCGTCGATACGCGCCTTGAGGTCTGACTCGCGCACCACCTCGGCGCTGTCCTGGGTCAACCCAAAGCGGCAGTCGAAATCCAGAACTGCGCGCCCTCGGGCACGGGCCGGCGCCGTTCGCGCTGCAGGTACTTGCGGATGTCGTGTTTGATGGCGTCCAGAACCCGGTCGCGGTTCTT